>CAKKPG010000133.1 GCA_919901555.1 Nitrospiria bacterium
TAGATTGCCTCATTGCGGGCGGGATCAGAAAGGGGAATCGACCAGTCGTTCAGAGCAGTCTGCCACCAGACGTTCTTCAGACCGCCGGGTACGTACCCGTTGTGGTTCTGGCCTCCGGCATAGGCGAGCCAGGTGCTCGGGAACTTGCTTGCGTCGGTCGAGGACGGCAGCGCCGCGGGATTGGAGTAATCCGGCGCCTGCGGAGGCGCTGCAGGCGGGCGGGGCGGCACGATATATTCGAACGTTTCGCCTGTGTCTCTATCCACTCCGATTCGTGTCAGCCCGTCGGGCGGGACCGGAGGCGGCGTATATCCCGGATTCGTGGTGATGTAGTCCACGGGCATTGCAAAGGCCCAGCCGGGAACTGAGGCCAGATACATCTGTTTGCCCACGATTACGGGCTGGTTGATGCCCCAGGCCGCGAAGATACCCGGGCTCTGGAAGGTGTTCAGGATCGTTCCGGTTGCGGAATCAAAGGTGTGGATGTCGTGGCCCTCGGCCAGGATGACCACATTCTTGGCGTAATAGGCGCTGTAATAGAAGACCCCGGCGGCGCGAGGCGTATGCGTTGTCTCGCCGATCGGCGTGACGTAGGTCTTCCAGCGAAGCGTGCCGGTCAATACATCATAAGACTGGTAGGAGCCGTCCAGCGGGTTGGCAACGTAGAGGTGATGAGAGACGGTGTCAACCATGGGCACGCCACCCTTGAATCCCGGCAGGTTCGGCCCCACTCCTGCAAAGGAGCTCCACAGCGGCACGCCCGTCGCGGCATTAATGCCGTACACCTTGAGATCGTAGACCGGGGCAGTGGCTGTGCCCTTGTTGGTAAAGACGTTGGTGAGCACGATCCCCAGCTCCTGATCAACGGCCACGGACACGTCGCCGGGCGCATTCGCCGTCGCGCCGGGCGGCGCATAGCTCCAGGCAAGCGTGGGAGCGGCAGGGTTCGTCACATTCCAGGCAAGGAGTCGCGCCGGCCGGATCGTCCCGTAGATGATGAAGCGTTTCCCGTCAATGGTCGTGAACCAGTTCGGGGAAGCCAGTCCTGAGAACCCTTTGCCCGGGTTTTCCGCTTTCGCCACCTGGGCGCCGGTCATGGCATCGATGACGTAAAAGTAGTAGTCACCGGCGGCCACGTAGAGTTTCCCGTCCTTATACACCGGGGCCGGTCTCGCTGATCCCCGGAGGTCGAAGCGCCACAGTTCCTCTCCGGTCAAACCGTCCAGGGCATACAGGGAAGCAAAGTTCGCTCCGCGATAATGGGGCTTACCCAGGGAGAAGTCCACGGCGTTCTGGAGCGTGAATCCCGCGTCTCCGGTGGGGACAAAGACCACAAGCCGCCGGGTGCCGTCGGGATTCACGAGTTCCTCAACGATGCTCTGGCCCATGCCCCCGCCGTTCACCAGGTCTTTGCGCCAGATCGGTCTCCCTGTCTCGGCATCGAGGGCGACAATCTCATGCCGGCTGAGCTGCACATAGACGATCCCCCGGGCCACGGAGACGCCCATGACATTGCCGAGGTATTGGGCCACCGTGGAACCAAAACTCTGGGGATCATAGTACTTGGAAGCTTGCATCAGCCTGAGGAACTCGATCCCCGTGAGCGGAGCAGTCCAGAACCGACCCTCCTGCAGGAATGCCGGGGCATCGGGAGGAACGGAGAAGACGGGGTTATGACGCTGGTCGTAGCTGAGCTGGTCCCAGTTCTGGGGGAAGTACTGCCGGTAGTTATTGTACGTATTCGGCGGCCCCGGCGGGAGCGGCGGGAGTTCCTGGAGCGCCCCAGCGCAGTTGAACACGTCCGGGGTGTTCAGGATGTCCGGGGTGCACGGCGGCTGCGTCTGGGCCGGTGCAGTGAGAGGTGTGAATAAGGCTATCGCAAGAGCAATGACAAAGGCTGGAATGAGTTTCTTTGTTTTCATGGCGTCCTCCTTGGCACTTATGTTTTAGAGAGACTCCCGATCCCCTGAGAGAGGAACCCTCTTCTCCCCAGGACGAACCGGAACCGAAATTGCCATCCCGAACGACGTTTCACGGTCACGGTTACGATGCCCGTTTCGGTCACCAGCAAAGGGCAGAGGGCATAGCGCAGAGCGGAGCGCTGACGATTTTACGCTATGCTCTTTGCGCCGCGCGCTCTGTTTGCCGCTACGATACGGGCTTCGTCACCGACTTACGAAACTCTAGGGCATGGTCGTCGGCACGCCCCGCAGCGGCTGGATCTCGGGATTCAAGGAGTAGAGCGGAGCCGGCAGTGAATAGAGCAATCGTATCCTGTGCAGCTCCGGATTAACCGATTGGCCCGGCAAGGTGTTCAGGTAGTTCACGACCACCTGGGTCGCATCCAGGGTCTCTCCACTCGAACCGGTAACAGGAGCAGGCAGCACGGTTGTTGTAACGCCTCCGACGTTGTAAGGATTCTGCGCGTACCAGTAGCCTGCAAATCCATAGGATGCCGTGGTGCTCAGGGGCTCCCACGTTCCGGTAGCATAGCGTTTGACCATGATGTTGGTCGCACGGTTTCCATTCGAGGCATAGGGATTCAAGTCGAACTTGACGCCGCCATAGCCATTCACCCAGCCCCCTCCCCACTGGAACGGATTAGAATTGAGGCATCCATCTATGGTGGTCTCTAACTGGTTCTTCAATTGAGTGCCTGTTATCGTGGTTTTGGCGATCTGCGGACCGATGGGAATATAGTGATAGATGTCCTCCAGCTTGATCGCTCCGGGTCGAATATGCGTCCCGTACCGGAAGCCCCGTATCTGGCCGATATCGGTCATGGCCTGGTCCCGGAACGCATCGGACAGGAAGTCATGAGACGATCCCTCAATCACGCCCGGCATGTCCTCATTGGAGAAGTTTGCCCGGTACAGTCCCACCTGTGTATACCCCACGATCGTATCGATGGGGGTCGTGAGCCACGTGCCGTTGAAGGGGTTCTGGTGGGGTACAAAGAGCGATCCAGCCACATAATACTTGCGCACATTCTCTACCATGGCCGCAATGGTCGGATCAGGCGTGATGTCGCTCGTGATGGTATGGTAAATATATTCCCAGTTGACTACACTTTTGCCTCTCATCGTCAGGCGCAATTCGGCAAGCTGGGTGCCGTCCTGGCCTGCTTCGGAAACGATCGTACCGGTCGAGGTTACGACCGCCTTCGGGGTCTCCTCGTGCATGTCCGATGAAAATACGATGTTGATCCCCGGATACTTCTCGGCCAGAAGGATGTTCTTAGCAAGGCCGAATTCGGAGACCAGGACGACCAGATCAACCCGTTCCGTGTTTTTCAGGATATTGATATAGTAGGGTAACTCAGCAGCATCCGGGGTGAATACGACGCCGGCCGTGGCCCACGGGCCCAGCGCTGCTATGGCGCGCTCCGTCGTAAGTCCCAGGATGCCGATCTTGACGCCGCCCACCCGTTTAATAATGTACGGCGGAAGGACGAGCTGGCCCGCCTTGTCAGGGTAATACCAAGAGTCGTAGTAGGCGTTCGCGGAAACGGCGCCCCAGCGGGTGCCGGTCCCGCCGGGACCGGTGCCGGGACCGAAGAGCTGGACAAAACGCTCAACGCCGTATACCCAGTCCCAGTTGCCGGGTGCGAAGCCGTCGATGGCGAAGGTGTCGAGGATGTCCACCATGGCCTGGCCCTGAGTATACAACGCCTCTGCGCCGCCCTGGATCGTGTCGCCGGTGTTGAAGAGCAGGGTGTTCGGGTTACTCGCTCGGATCCCGGATATGAGCGTGTATATCCCTGCCAGTCCGCCTTCGTCAACCGTCGGTAAACCGTCGCTCCGCAGATTCGGCCGCGGAATGAGGTGCCCGTGAAGATCGCCTATCTGGATCAAGGTGACCGTCGTGTCCGCCGCCTCTGCCGGCGAAACGACGGAAAACAGAAGTGCAGCAACTGCGATGAAAAAAACCGATATTCTTTCCACCATGTGCTTCCAGGGGAATAAAGCGTTGGACATTGTCATCTGCATTGTGTTTTCCTCCTTCTTTGACTGGACTTCGCGAGAACTCATGCTCTCGCAAGTGTTGCGGATAGCATCTCGTCGTTTCCTGCGATTCGAGATGCCGGCTGACCGACCAAAAATATCCTGAGAAGAGCGGTATCCGGGGTTCCTCCCTTCTACGGACTCGCCGGATGGCCTGTTGCCGGTCCGGCGGCCTGAGGGATGATGTACGATCCGGGAACAGACCACTTGCCTTTCATCGGATCGAGGGCCGTGGACAGGGTTCCGTCGGATTTATACCCCATCAGGTTCTCGATCCTGAGCCCTTTCTCGTCTGCAATGATGTCGTACGACCCCTTGTAGAGGTCCTCGTAGGAGCTGTCCCGCAGGGCAAAGGTCGTGGTGATCCTCTGTCTGCCGTCAGGCGTATGGCAGTCTTTGCACGTTCTTGGCGGCTGAGCGCTCGTCCTGGACGTGACGGCGTGGGCCATCTTGTCGATGTTCAGCCAGACCATGACCTGGCCTTCGTCCCGTCCGTAGTCAGGCCCGTAGTACGAGCCCGTGACGGCCACGCCGTCCTTTGACCGGTGCTGCCGCTCGATGCCGATATCAGGCTGGTTCCTCCAGAGGATGCGCGGCGAGAGATAGTCCGCCACCTTCAGGTAGCTCGGGTTGATGTGCGCAGAGACGTGCGGGTGCACGTGGTATGGCGCCCACGTGCCGTCCTCATCTTTCAGAAGGACAGGACTCATGGCATTTACCGCGTAGCTCTCGTGGCGTTCCATGGGATAGGGATTGATGCCGAAGCGCACGCCCTTGGTCCAGAAATTGAAGGCATAGCCGACGACCTTCGGCGTATGGCAGGCGCCGCAGGTGAGGTTTTTGTGGTTGCCCGTCTTGTAGGCGGCCACCTCGTTCGGATGACAGACAGCGCAGCGGTCGGGTTCGGGATTTCTGTTCATATCCCCATGGGTCCACATCATCGCTCCCATGCCGCCCCCCATGCCTTCCTGCAAGGGACCGTGGCAGTCCACACACGTGGCGTTATGCTCCGTGTCCGAGTTGTAATGAACGTCCGGAGTGCTCAGGTAGTTTTTGGTATCCGTTGTCTGAAGCGCTGCCGGCGGCACAAAGGCGAACCCTCCCTTCACAAAACCGTCTCCGCGTCTTCTATCAGTGGGACCTCCATGGCAGTACTGTCCCCTGCCGCCGCCCATACAGGTCATCGGAAGCGGCCGCCGCGTGATGGTGTGCGTTCCCGCAGGCTTGATCGCGCCCATCCGACCCGGCACGTTCTTTGCGAAAGGAGAATAGTGGCAGTCGAGGCAGCCGGCATGGCAGTTGTTGCAGTTCTTCTGGTTCGCGACGGATTGGAGCTTCGTCAGGGGGTCATTGGATGTCTCGGGATATCTCGGGTCCTGGTACTGAGGCGTAATCCTGGTGCTGGTGCTGTTGTAGAGCTGCCTGTTGACATCGGTAAACGCGTCGTTGTTCGGTTTGGTCGCGGCATCAGTCCAGAGGCCGCAGCTTTGAGGGGCGACCTTCAGGTGCGTTCCCGGCCCTCCTGCCTGGGGCGGCGCGATCCAGGGAATGTACTGGGACATGGTCAGAACCAGCCCCATCTCGGTGGTATTGAACTCTTCCACATTCCTGGGATGACACCGTCCGCAGGTCTGCATGGCGGTGCCGGGGTTCCATGCGGCGGTCCCCAGGCTCCGATCGTGCCACAGATATGCAAGGAGCGGGCTCGTCAACTGCAGACGAAACCGCGGGTCGGCGCTCGTTTCCTTGATGGAGCTGACCTGGGCGTAGTCCGGTGTGCCTTCGAGGTCCTTTCTCTTGACGATATCCCGATACCTGCTCTTCATGACCTGAAGGCCGAGATAGCCTTTATGGGCGCCGGCGACGGTCGGGTCATTGGGATTCCCCAGGTGGCAGTCATGGCAGACAGCGGGCATCCCGGTCTCTGCCTGGACAGCGGCAAGAACAAAATAGAACTGGGGATAGCCGAGCTCGGTCATCTTCTGGAGGTTGCCGTGGCAGGCGACGCAGGAACCTCCGCCCATGCCTCCCATGGAAGATTGTGAAGTTTGAGCCCGAACGGACAAGGTAGCATATATCGTCAACAGGAGAATACCTGATAGTAATAAGACATATTTTCGTCTCATGGCCTTTCCTCCTGAATGTTGAGATAGATCGAGTCTTCCGTCGATGATGTTCTTTTTGAACCGCATTGCTCTCTCTTTCACGCTGACTAAACAACAACGATAGTTACGAACTTAACTCATACACTGTTCTCTTGAGTTGTCTCGAATGAATCTTAAACAAAAACGATTCTCCCCGCCCGGAATGAGTGAAACTGAAACATTATGCAAGAGACTGCACTTAATAATTCATTTGCTGGAGTGGCGATATTGACGGTAAGCTATAAGCGACTTTGAAGTTTTGAAGTATCGTAATCAATCATAGAACAAATTGGCCGAGATTATATGACTCTTTTTGTTTTTTTTATGTACAATTTTTTCTGAGAAAAAAGGATTACAGAGGAGGGTCATTCTCCGGCGGAAGTCCGTTAAGTAGGTGCGCTTTTCTGAATTCGCGCGGTGTGATGGTTGTGATCTTTTTAAAGACTCTCGCAAAGTAAAACTGGCTCGAGAACCCGCAGGCATGGGCAATCTCGCTCATCGAGAAACCGCCCTCCCGGAGCATCTCCATAGCCCTGGCGACGCGGAGTTTGTTGACGAAGGTTTTGAACGTCACCCCGATCCATTCTTTGAATGTCCGCTCGAAACAGGAAATGCTCATTCCTGCTTCTTTCGTAACCTGGGTAAGCGTCAGCCGGGGCTTTGTATAATTTTTATCGATATACCTGAGCGCCCGACAGAGTCCCGCATGCCGATCGCCCCTCGCGTTCGCGAACGCGCCGGGGACGTCGAAGGCGGCCCCGGCCCTCCCCCCCTCTTTCCCCTGCGCGCCGGAACGACGGTCATGGCGCGCTCCGCCGGGATCAGGCCGGAGGGATGGATAGCGGGCCGTACTCTCTCCACGCATCGGCGGGGCGGCGCGACCGGTATCACCGGTGTTTTCACCCGCGGTCCATATGCACATGTCGCGCGTGTATGTCAGGATCGACGAGAATATGGTCCGGAAACACGCGGAATTCGTGGCGAGATCTCTATTGAGAAACACGCCCTTTGCTCTGAGCAGTTCAGCATCCATGAACGTAAGAACCTTCTGTATCTGTTCCGGATCGCATCGGCGGGCGCGATGGAGGAGTCTCGGCGCCCGGGTTTCGAGCGCATGTTTTACCAGGTACGCGCTGTCGCGAAAGTTCAGAAGCCAGCCGCAGTTCGGGCAGTGTTCCGGCCGGGCACGAAGCCTTTTGCCGCAGTATGGGCACCTGCCTGTCGTGGAGAGGCGCTCTTTGATATACTCCCACAGCGTTGCCTGCGTATTCACATCATGGCAGTAAAACGCCACGGCAACCCCCGCGGCAGATGCCCTCACCACCTCTCCGATCACGTCTATTTCCCCGCATCCTGCGAGGCTCGCCTTGATAATGACCAGATCACTCTTGAATCCGGCGGAGAGGTTGCTGATGAGAGCCCCGCTGAGGCTTAACTCCTCCACGAGGACTTTTTTTTCGGAAAGAACTCCCCCTTTCCGGGAAAAGCATTGCGCAGGAAACTGTACCTTCACTCGTGCATCGAGTCGCGGCATGGAGTGCCTCCCTGTTCATGGAAAAAATGTTAAGGTTGGTTGAAATTTAAGAACGCGGCCCCTCAACGGAGCGCCATGAGTGGAAGAAGCGGCAGAAGTGCTGGGAGAAAAAGAGCCGGGTGTAGGCGGTAAGGGCGAGATGGCGCACCGGGAAGTCTTTAAGCTTTCTACCGGTGAGCGCGTTCCTAAATCTCTTGATGTCGCGACTGAGAGAAGCCGACTCGCGGCAATGGTACGACTCCTTCAAACGTTTTTCATCTTCGAGGAATCTTTCTTCGGAGTCAAGGTAGGACGGCAGTGTTTCCCACACTAAATACCTCCTGATGACACTCCAGGATGGCGCCGGCATTACGGCGCTAAATGTGTCAACCCCCATTTTACCGTCGAACGTTACATACTTCTGAGAGGACCACGCTCGCCGGCTTCGGCCGCAGCCCTGCAGGATGAGAGGCGCCTCCCATCCTGCAGGCTTTGGGACTCCTTACTCCGTATCGACGGCAAGAAGGTCTGAAGCCACGATCACCGTTCCTGAATAGTATTGCTTCACGGCTGCGACAATTTCTCTGATCTTGAGATCGGTGTAGGGCGGCATAAAGTGGGAGAGAACGAGTTTCCTCACGCCGGCCGCCTGCGCGACCTGTCCGATCTCACCCGGAAGGGTGTGATAATCGTCAGGGGGATCGAACTGTTGAGCAGGGCTCAGGGAGGCATCGTAGATGAGCACGTCACTGCCTGTTGAGAGGGCCACAATGTTTTCCCGATCAAGCCCGGCATCAGAAGAGAGGTCTCCTGAGAATGTTATGGACTTGCCGCTGTAATCGACCCGATACGCCACGGATGGGGTTGCCAAGTCCGAGCCATGTCTCACCGGGATGGTGGAAACCCTGATCCCGTCCTTTTCAAAGGCCGTGATGGGAGACTTGTAAACAGTGTAATCATAGGGGACATTCATTGTCGTGAGCCTTATGTCCGGCGAATAGACCGTGTTTAAAAAGTCGTGGAGATATGCGTAGACGCCTGTCTCCGGATTGAAATTCTTGTCCACAAACTCGACGGCGCTCGGGAATTTACCCCCTCTGTCAGGGCCGATGATTGTTAAGGGGGTCGGGTTGTAAGCCCTTCGCAGGTAATACATGGATTTAATTATAGCAGGAAAATCGGCGCAGTGGTCGATGTGGAAATGCGAGAAGAGCCACATGTCCACGCGCTCAAGGTTGAGGATCCTTCCCTGCCCGAGGCGCTCATAGGTGCCCCCGCCGCAATCCATGAAAATCCTCGGCGTTCCGTCGACGGAAAGAAGGTATCCCGGCGATGCCCGGTCCACCATCGCCATGGGACCTCCGCTCCCTAAAACAGTGACCGCGAGTGGTGACGCAGTCGCCGCACCGGCTTCCGTTGTAAACAGTTTCTCGTGAACCCCTCCGAGCGCGGCTGCCATACCGAGGGCCCCGGCCGTCTTTAAAAAATTCCTCCTTGAAAGCTCTTTATTCTTCTTCCCGCTCCCGTCATCAACCCCTGAATCGCCGTCGTCCACTGCTCCTTGTGTCTCCTGAGAAACGTCACCCTTTTTCATTCTGCTCCTCCTTTTTCGGGTGGAGTTCTGCATAGCCACCCTTATCTGAATGCGGTTTTTTCCGTGCAACTCCCTTTGCCGATGCTGATTACAAGCTAACCTCCTTTCTCCCAAGCTTTGTATGCGGTTTTCCCCGTGCAACTCCCTTTGCCCGCGGCACGAATTACTACAGAAGTAGTATTTGATGGTAAAAAAATTTCTTAATTACTTTAAAAATTTCAACCAGAGTTCCACCGGCTGAAAACAGATCAATCTGAACATAAAAAATATAAAACCGAGCTTCGCAAGATTTGCCCACAGGCCCGCACGGTCATGCAGGGAATTCAGCGACTGTATGCGCAAAGGGAGATAGGATCCTGCACGGGAAATCGTCTCAGGGATATACTGATCGGCGGAAGGAGACATTTGAGACAGGAACTCTTCTACTTTTAACAACGTGCGCGCCAGGGTGCCGGGCTTTCTGGTAACAGAAATTGCCGACCTGTCGCACCCCCGCTCTATCTCCAGGTTCAGCTGTCGGTATGACCAAGAGGCTGCCGGATTCAGAATAGAAAGATGCCGCAGGAATAAAATGAGCCACTTCCAGAGGATATCTTTGCGGCGTACGTGCGCCATCTCATGGGCCAGCAGGAGGTTGACTTCCTCCGCGGACAGAGCAGAGAGTATTGAGCGAGGGACAACAATAAAAGGCCTTGTTAACCCGCCGGTGAAGGGACTGACGGAGGAATCCTCCGATAACAGCACCCGGGGTGCGCTTATTTCAAAGGATCGGGCAAGACCATCGACCACTCTCTGCAGATCCGCGGAAGGCTCGGCTTCCGCTTCGATCCGCCTGCGGAACGTATGATAACGGTAGAGGTCTCTGCACAATAACAGAATCGCGACGGCAAAACAGATGGCGACAGTCTCTCGCATCATGGTGGAAGACAGGCGCGCTCTGGCCACGAACGCTGCAACAAGGGGCGCGAGAAAAACGAGAAATCGGGCCGTGGGAGAATGAAGCCTGACGAGTTTCACCAGGATCAATGATGCGGCTGACCAGAGAGCGGTCATCACCATCGACCCGATCAAAAAATGAAGTAAAAAATCACTTATCATCGAAGTCCTTTATAGTGCCGGTCAGCTTTCGCACCAGCTTCCGTTCTTCTTCGGTAAGTTCTTTTTTTTCTATTCCGAGGATTTGGGGCACCATCTGGCCCATGTCGCCATTGAAGAGATAAGCTGCAATGTGGGAAAGCATCCTGTTTAAAACACTCTTTCTGGTAACACGGGGAGTGTAGATATAAGAACGTCCGTCTTTTTCCTGATCGAGGTATCCTTTCTTATGCAGACGAGACAAGGTCGTCATGACCGTGGTGTACGCGCGTGTTCCCTCGAGATGTGTCACGACCTCCTTCACTTCAAGAGGTTTTTTTGTCGTCCAGAGAACCTGCATGACGGCCAGTTCCAAAGGCCCGAGTTGTTCGTTATTCTTCTTCATAATAGAACCTCGTTATAATTTAAACTACCGCAATAGTAATGTCAAGGGCAAATCCTTGTGAGAAGCTGGAACTCTGATTTTATATGTTCCAAAATTGGAATTTGCGGGGAGATCGGGGGGCATGCTACAGGGTGGTGCTGTTCGTGTGCGGCGCTTCCTGATATTTATTATATTTAGAAGCCATCGAGTCTTTATCGAGCACGGTAAAAACAACTGCCTGCCTGTCCGTTCGTTATTACAAGAATGATACTGGCATGATCCAAGGCCACGCGGGGCAGTTCCTCGATGAAATGTGCCAAAGGGCATGTCCAACGCAGTTGCTTTGAGAGAGGTGCTGGGCGACCTGCCCGCGAGGTGCATGGCGCCGAGGGAGTGCTGGAACCGCGAGTGCTCGGCGGACGGATAGACCCAGCGCGCGCGCTGGAGCTGGTAGATCCGCCGGAGGCGCTGCATCCACCGCGTGTCGATGAGGTCCTTCTCGGTCTCCTCACCCGGCGCACGCGGCGCCGTGAAGGAGATATAACCGTGCACCGGATCGCCCAGCAGCGCCGTGCCGTCGTAGAATTCTTCGCCCTTCGTCGGCCCGCGCATGGGAAGATTATACAGAGAAAAAAGGGCGAGTCAATCCGAAAAAAAACGTGTGAGGCAACGCGACAAGGCCGGCCTCCCGTGGCTGCCGCTGATATCCGGCTGTCCGTCGGGAGTCCGGCCCGATCTCAAGAGACGCCTCCTGTTCAGTCTACTAGTTCCCGCCGCGTATGACGCTGACCGGATCAGTTGCCATGAAGTCAAGACCGGCAACCTTTCCCGTTACGGTCAGTTCCACCTGGTTCCCTTCTGGCAGTATTTCCTGGACCGCCTGCCGGTCGAACTTCACCATCAATTCGGCGACGCCGTCATTATCACAATCATCCATCCCGACCGGCTGCAGCGAAGCAGGGACCTGGCCGTTCAGCAGGATGCTGGATACGGCCACATCACCCGGAGCAAACCCCTCGGGAAGTTCAATGTAAGCCGTGATCCACCTGCCTTTGCTCTTGAGGTTGATGGTATCGGGATCAATGTCCAGCTTTGCCTGGAGCGGAAGGGCGAGGTCATCCACTTTTGCCTGGTAATACACGCGCCCCGCCGGTTCGTATCGGAAAGCAAAGGTGTTCCCGTCATCCCATCGGGCGATTTCTTCCGCACCCACTGCGAGTGAATACACCGCGGCACATGATCCTTCCGGACATTCTGCAACCACATCACCCGCCTTCAGTGAAGTGCCGAAGGGATTATCCACGGTCGCCCGGGCTGTACCCTCGGTATTCGCATACCAGCCTGCTCCGAACCACTCCTGCACGTTCGGCAGATACCACGTGTCGCACCAGAAGTCCTTGCAATAGGTCTCGAAAAACACCGGAACGCCGGCCACGAGAACCACGCCTCCTCCGTTCGCCGCATACTCTCTGAACAGGGACTCGTGAACAGGCTCCACGGCCCAATAGGCCGTAACGACCACGACGGCGTATTTGTTCAGATCAGTCGGAACGTCTCCGGCGAATTCCACCTGAAGGCCGTTTTTCTTCAGAATGCGCGAGATGGAGTCGCCTGGATTAGGTTCCGCGTACGGGGGACCGTAGGGATTGGGATGGAGGAAGAGGTTGTCCTGCCAGTTCACATACAGCGCCGTTCCCCCTCCCTCACCCGCGGCCCACCGTGCCCCGGCTCCCAGGAGCATCAGCGACGGCGGAGCGTCTATTGCGCTCGCCGACGGGGTTGCCGCCACTGCGAAGCTGAACAACATGACTCCCACTAAG
>CAKKPG010000134.1 GCA_919901555.1 Nitrospiria bacterium
AGGTGGTCGTTGACTGGATCGTTGATCACATCATGAAGATCGACAAAAAATTCGGGCGGTTTTTGAAGGGCCTCAACTGAAAAGGGAAAGCGCCGTGGGAGAATTTGTTAGGCCTGCCTGCGGGGTTACAGCCTTCACGGTTTTACGCCGATCGCAGCGTGGATCTGCTCGACGATGGTGAGCGGATCAATGGGTTTTTCAAAATACCCGTTGCAGCCCGCGGCAAGTATCCGCTCCCGGTCTCCAAGCATGGCGCAGGACGTTATGGCGACGATGGGGATCGTATCGTCGATCTCGGAAGTACGGATCCTCCTCGTCGTCTCCAGTCCGTCAATGCCCGGCAGGTTTATATCGACAATGATAAAGTACGGCCGCTCCCTCAGGGCGAGCGCCACTCCCTCTTCTCCCGTTCCGGCTGCAATGACCCCGTAGCCGCTCCGCTTCAGCGCATAGGTGATGAGGTTCAGGTTGTCCCTGTTGTCTTCGATGACGAGGACATTCTTCATATTCGTATAGGTATTATCACAGCAAACCTGCTGCCTTTGCCTGGCTCGCTTTCCACGGTCACGTCGCCCTTGAGCACTTCGGCGGCCAGCTTCTTCGTCAGGTACAGCCCGAGTCCGGTCCCCAGCACTTTTGTTCTGAGGGGCGAATCGAGCCGGGCGAACGGGTGAAAGAGCCTGGGGAGGTCGTCCTTTTTCATCCCGATTCCGGTGTCCTCAACGATGATTTCGATGTAGTCGAAATCATCGAGTTCGGAGTTCGGGGTTCGGAGTTCGGAGCTTTTATCAGTCATGGCCGGCCGCCTTTCTTGTCAGGGATTTCATTAAGCCGTTCAGCATCCTTGAAAGTTCCGCACAATAACCGCGTGCTTGTTTTCTATCATCCGCACTGATGTATTTTTGTCTATGAGCGATTTCAGTTATCGCAACGCATTCCCTGGTTGATCTGCGGGCAATTTTAAGAAAATGCCTGAATTCAGTTTTGCTGCCGCCGCTTCCTTCCGCAATATTCAAACAAATTGACGATGAGGCCCTCCTGAACTGATCCGTTAACGAAAAAAGCTCTTTCTTTGGAAAACCCTTTGTGACTTTATAGACAAGATCAAGATAATCCAACGCCTTCTGATAAACTTTCAAGTTTTCGAAGTCAAACTGCTCTTCGCTCATTTCCCCACCCTCCCGTTTTCTGAGTTTTCTCCGAACCCCGAACTCCGAACGCTGAACTCCGAACTCTCCGTACGGAGACCCGTACGGAGCCTTTCTCGGTAAACTTCACCGCATTGCTCACGAGGTTCATGACGCATTGCAGCAGACGCCTGCGGTCGGTGCGCATGGGTTGGTGGAGGTTTTCGACCGTGAATTCAAGTCCCTTATCGTGCGCCTCCTTCTCGAACAGTCTGGCGACCTCGTAAACCACGTCATGGAGATCAAAGTCCTCGGCGTGGACATCGATGGCGCCGGCCTCGATCTTGGACACATCGATGACGTCGTTGATGAGCGCCAGGAGATGTTTTCCCGATTTGAGAACGGTGGCGAGGTTGTCCTTCTGTTCGTCGTTGACGGCCCCCGCCCACTCGTTCAGCAGGATGCTCGTGAAACCGATGATGGAATTGAGCGGGGTGCGGAGCTCATGGCTCATGGAGGCGATGAAGAGGGATTTCAGGCGGTCGACCTCCTTGAGCCTGGTGTTGGCCTCCCCCAGTTCTCTGTTGGCGGTTTCAAGCTGCGCCGTCCTCTCGACGACACGCTGCTCAAGCTCCCGATTGAGCTTACGAATCTCTTCCTCGGCCTGTTTGCGCTCGGTGATGTCCTGGAAAAAGATGGAGAGCCCGTCCTTCGAGGGATAAATGCGGTTTTCAAGCCAGCGGTCGTAAGGGGGATAATATTCTTCCAGGTGTATGGGCGCCTGTTCATCGACCGCTTTATAATAGGCCTTATAAACCGGCTGTGCTGTTCCCTCGGGGAATTCCGTCCAGATGTTTTTCCCGATGAGGTCTGCCCGCTGTCTGCCGAAGATCTGGGCTGCCTTTTGATTTACATAGGTGTAGCGCCAGTTCAGGTCCAGGGAAACAAATCCGTCGGTGATGCGTTCGAAGATATCGGCCAGTTTCTTTTCTTGCCGGCTTCTCTCTGCAAGATAATGCCCTATGAGCAGGTAAAGCAGCCATGCAGTTGCGAGGACGAAGAGCCAGCCTTTGTATGTCTGCAGACGCGTGAGGACGTGAAGATCGCTGATTATAGCAACGAGAATCCTGTCGGAGAACAGGATCCACAGCCCTCCCGTCAGAGCATAGACCACAACAATCCTTAACGGCGTCAGCCGGACTCTCCATCCGCTCCTGCCCGTTGAAATCCTGTTCATGGTTGCTCCCTCGCGTATCTGCCGTGGAAGACGATTGAGCTTGAAAAACGGGTTCCTTTTAAGAGTATAGCAAATTGAATGCTCACAGGGTACAAAAGGGATAGGCCGAAAGACGCAGATTTCTGCGCCATGGGCGGCTTCCAGAAAGCTCATTATAACGACTCGATGCGCGAATATTCCGGCTCCTTGACAGGTGAACAAATGTTCACTATAATGTCACCTATGGCAACTCATATAAATGAGCCCATAAAAGTCGCCGCGGTCTTTTCCCGCGGAGAGGTCCGGCCGGTCTGGTTTGGCTGGAAGGGAAGGCAGATCCGGGTCAGCGAGACGACCTTTACCTGGAAAACAAAGGAGGGGAGCGCCGCCATCCTCCACTTCTCCGTCACCGACGGCCAGGGGCTGTATGAGATCTGCTATAACGCGGAAACGCTCGGCTGGCGGCTCATGAATGCGGAGGGTGGATGAATCTATCGCGGATTTCGGATCAGGAAATAAGTGCGGAGTGACGAGTGCGGAGTAGATGGAATTGCTCATAGAAGCAAAACTTATGGACGAGCGGCGATTGGAAGATTTAATGCTCGAAGCAAATGAAGTTTTAAAGATCGTTGTTTCTTCAATAAGAGCAGCGAGGAAAAACATACGATCGGGGGCTAAAGATTGATGATTGTAGATTTCGAATTGGTTCGTACTCCGCATTCCGCAATCCGAAATCCGCAATAATTATGCAAAGCATAATCCACATCG
>CAKKPG010000135.1 GCA_919901555.1 Nitrospiria bacterium
TCTGTCCTCTGAACTAAGGGGAGGTGATTATGGCCAAGATTGTTGTTTTAGGGGGATCATTCGGGGGGTTGACGGCGGCGCTCGAACTGAAGCGGCTGCTCGGGAAAAAGGCCGACATAACCGTCGTGAGTGAAGATGATCGCTTTGTGTTTCTGCCGTCCCTGCCGTGGCTCATCATGGGCTGGAGAAAACCAGAGGACATCACACTCAAGGTCAGCGATATCCTGAAACCGAAAAATATCGATTTCATCCACGAACCCGCCAAGCAGATCGATCCAGACGCATCGAAAGTAACAACAAGCTCAAAACAGCTTGCTTATGATTATCTCGTAATATCAACCGGCCCGCATCTTGCCTTTGACGAAATCCCCGGCCTCGGACCGGACAAAGGATATACAGCCTGCACCTTCACCCTCGACCATGCGGTGAAGACCGGAGCGACGTGGAGGAGCGTTCTCGAAAATCCCGGTCCTCTAGTCCTCGGCTCATCGCAGATGGTGAGCTGCTTCGGCCCGTCCTACGAGCTTGCATTCGAGATGGACGCCGAGCTTCGCCGCCGTAAAATGCGCCACAAAGTACCCATTCTCTATCTCACTTCCGAACCGTATCTCGGTCACATGGGCGTCGGCGGTCTCGGCAACTCAAAGACCTTCATGGAGCACGAGTTCGCTGATCGGGATATCAAGCCGCTTGTGAGCCAGGCAATTCAGGAAGTAGCGCCCGGAGAGATCAGGCTCAAGGACGGGAATAAAATTCCATTCAAGCTTGCCATGATCGCGCCGCCGTTCAAGGGTGTGCCTGCCGTCATGCCGCTCGGCAATCCGAGAGGGTTCATTCCCGTGGATAAGAACTACCGACACACGAAACATAAGAATATATTCGCCATCGGCGTTGCAATAGCGATTGCGCCGCCGGAAGCGACGCCGGTGCCTACGGGAGTTCCGAAAACGGGATTTATGACCGTCAAGATGGCGAAGACTGCCGCAGCGACCATTGTCTCTGATGTTATTGGTAAGACACCGCCCCTGGCTGATGAACTTGGCGTGGTCTGCCTCATGGACATGGGGAATACGGCTGCCTTTATGAAGGCGTATCCGGTCCTCCCGCCGAGACAGAGTTCCTACATGAAGAAGGCAATCTGGGCAAAATGGCTGAAGATAGGTTTTGAAAAGTATTTCCTCTACAAAATGAAACACGGCCTGGGCAACTGGCCGTAGCTTTAGCTGTTTCGCCGGTTAAGGTTAAATTGAAGGAGGTGTGCATGAAGCGATTTTCTCTGGTTGAGTTCTCGGTCGACCATCCCAAGCTCATCGTTGCTCTCTCTATTATCCTCACGCTCCTTTTCCTGACCCAGTTCCCGAAAGTGAGGACGGACACAAACCCCAAGAACATGCTCCCCCCCACGTCCGATGTGCGGGTCTGGAACGATGAAGTAGAAAAGACCTTCGGCCTGTATGAGGACATGATCGTTCTCGGCATCCAGAACGAGAAGGGCATCCTGAATTCCGATACGCTCGGCAAGATACAGAGGATCACCGACGAGATCCTGAAGATCAAAGGTGTTGCCGCGCGCGACGTTTCGAGCTTCACGACCATCGACAACGTTACGGTCGATGCCGAGACCTTGAAGGTCAGTCCGCTCATGACCACGGTGCCGAAGACGGACAAAGAGATGACGGCCATGCGCAAGGCGCTCTTTGAAAACCCGCTGTTCATCGGCCGCATCATATCAAAGGACGGCAAGACCACGGCAATCTATGTCCCGCTCGAAAAGGGCGGGAATGGAAAAGACATCGCGGATACGATACGGGAGATCGTCAAAAAAGAAAAGGGTGACGAGAAATATTACGTTGCCGGCGACCCCGTGGCGCGTGACACCTTCGGCGCGGACATGTTCAAGCTCATGGCCGTGTTCGCGCCCATAGCCGGAATGGTCATGCTGCTGGTCAGGTTTCTCATGTTCAAGGACCTGTTCCTCTCTATCACGCTCATGATGGACGCCATGATCAGCATTGTCTGGAGCATGGGACTGCTGATCGGCCTCGGCTTTCCCATCCACATCATGAGCTCCATGGCGCCCGTGTTCATGATGGCCATCGCAACGGACAGCATGCACATCTTCAACGAATTCTATTTCCGCTTTCGCGAGAAGAAGGACAAACGGGCAGCGATCATCGCGACCATGAACGCGGTGAGCAGGCCCGTGCGGAACACCGCGCTGGCAACGGCAGCGGGCTTCGGCGTGCTGCTGTTCATGAACATCATCCCCGTCAAGGTCTTCGGCGGGCTTGTGGCGTTCGGGACGATAGTCCTGCGGGTTTTAAGCTTTAGTTTTATCCCGGCTATGTTTACCTTTGTGAAGGAAGAAAAGATCGAGAAAATAGCCCGGTCCGAGGATGTCGAAGCAGGCGGAATGTCGTCGTTCCTCAAAAAGCTCGCCGGGCTCGGCATCCGGAAGCCCGCAACAACCGTTCTTGCAGGCGTTATGCTCTTTGCCATAGCCGTCATCGGCATCTCAAAAACAGTCGTGAACAATAATCTCGTGGAGTGGTTCAAGAAAGGCAGCGACGTGCGTGTTGCCGACACGGTCATGAATAA
>CAKKPG010000136.1:0-15352 GCA_919901555.1 Nitrospiria bacterium
TCAAGAACCCCCAGTTCCAGGGCCAGACCAAGGAAAAGCTGAACAATCCCGAGATATCGTCTCCCATCGAGACCGTGGTCAAGAACGCCTGCGAGGCATATCTGCTCGCGAACCCCACCATGGCGGACGCGGTGGTGAAGCGCGTACTCCTCGCCGCCGAGGCGCGGCTCGCGTCGCGCGCCGCCAAGGACAGCGTCTCCCGGAAGCTGTCGTCGCTCAAGCTGAACCTGCCGGGAAAGCTCGCGGACTGCTCATCCAATAAAGTCGAGGAGACCGAGCTCTTCATCGTGGAGGGCGACTCCGCAGGCGGCTCCGCCAAGATGGCCCGGGACCGGAAGACCCAGGCCGTGCTGTCGCTTCGGGGAAAGATCCTGAACGTGGAGCAGGTGGCGTCCCTCGAAAAGATCCAGGCGAACAACGAGATCAAGAACCTGCTGGCCACGCTCGGCTGCGGCGTGGGAGCGCACTTCGACCTCGCCAAGCTTCGTTACAGCCGGGTCATCCTCATGACGGACGCCGACGTGGACGGCGCCCATATCAGCGTGCTGCTCCTTACCTTCATCTACCGCTACATGCCCGAGCTCATCAACCACGGCCATGTGTACCTCGCCATGCCGCCGCTCTACAAGATCGAGGCGGGCAAAGAGGTCCTCTACGCCATGGACGAGATGGAGAAAGAGAAAATACTTGCGAAGTTGAACGGCAGGAAGTTCGAGGTGGGGCGCTTTAAGGGTCTCGGCGAAATGAACCCGGAGACGCTCAAGGAGACCACGATGAGCCCCAAGACCCGCTCTCTCATGAAGGTCCAGGTGGTGGACCACAAGGCCACGGGCGACGTGTTCGAGCGGCTCATGGGCAAAGATCCCAAGGCCCGGTTCACCTTCATCAAGGAACGGGCCGAGTTCGCGGAATTGGACATCTGATTTCGGAATTCGCAATGCCTGCCTGTGCGGTGCCTGCTTGCGCGTACACGCAGGCAAGCACGCAGACAGGCGGATTTCGGAATGAAAAACGGCAAATCCGTGAGGCGCGCCGGAGGCGCAGAGTGAGAAAACAGAAGGCAGATATGCTATACTAAAAAAACGTCGCACCGTATAAATACCGAATCTCCTTGAAGGGGCCCATTCGTGCTGCACAGGATTTTCCACAGAATACGTTCCTCCATGAGCGCCAAGGTGGCGCTCATCGTTGTCATGCCGATTCTGGCCTTCTCGTCGTTTTATTCCTATTATCATTCCCGGATAGGCGAGGAAATATTGTTTCGCGGCTTTGAAATGCAGCTCCTGCATATTTCCCAGGAGCTCGAGAGGAAGGTTGCGCCGCTTGCGGCAAAGAATAATGCCGCCGGTCTTCAGTTTCTGGTGAGCGATGTGGCCCAGCGAGTGGATGCCGATCTTATCGTGCTGTATGGTCCTCAGGAAAAGGTGATGGCCGCAAGCAAGAGCAGATGGACGGGCAGTTCCCTTCTCGGCATGAATCCTGAGGAGATCTCGGATAACGATGTCGCCGCGATAAAAAAAGGGTTTACGGGAAAGTATTCGCTTTATTACGACCCTTTTGACGTCCGGTACTGCCTTGTTGCGCCGATAGGCTACGGGAAGGGGGGCAGGGGCGCGGCCCTGATTTCCCTGAATATGAAGCCCTTCTTAGTCGATATCAAGAAAGACGTTATCAAGATCCTGCTGGCTTCGCTCCTCGCATCCGTTCTGATCGGCACAACCATCTATTTTCTTTTCCACTCCCTGTTTACCAAACGCCTCCAGGCCGTATCCGCCGCCGCCATGAGGCTGGCGGCAGGGGAAATGAACGCGAGGGCGGTTGTCAAGGGAACGGACGAGATAGGCTACCTCGCCACGTCTTTTAATCTGCTGGCCGAGGATATAACGAACTGGCGGGACAATCTCGAGGAAATGGTGACCCACCGGGTGAAGGACCTCTCCGCCCTTTACGAAGTAGCCTATGCCATCAGTCAGTCCCTGGAACTCAAGACGGTGCTCCCGAAAGTGCTTGACCACGTGCTCGATACCGTCGGTGAACACAAGGGCATTATTGTCCTTGTGGGGGAAGATGGTGATACGCTGAAGCTGATAGGCCACCGGAACCTGTCTGCGGAGGCGATACAGCAAATCTCACGCATGAGGGTAGGAGACGGGTGCGCCGGTGACGTTATTCTCAGGAATACCTCAATCAGGGCATCGGACAATGAAGAATTGAGAAAAAAGATGCCGGGAATGGAACGGGAAGGGATACGGTCCGTGCTGGCCGTCCCCATCAGCTCACGGGGAACGGCCTTCGGCGCCATCGCCGTCTACAGCGACAGGAAAAACAGGTTCTCCGAACAGGACGAGGAGCTTCTGGCAACGATCGGCAGTCAGGTGGGCGTGGCCGTCGAGAATGCGAGGCTCTATGAAAAGACGCTGGAGCTCGCCCACGAGGACGCGCTCACCGGGCTGGCTAACAGGCGGCGCCTCATGGAGGTCCTGTCGAAAGAGGTGACCAGGGCAAGCCGCTATAATACCCCCCTTTCCATGCTTATGATCGATCTGGACAGGTTCAAGCAGTTCAACGATGCCTACGGCCATCTCAAGGGCGATGAACTTCTGAAGAAGTTTGCGGCGCTGCTGATGAAGAAAATACGCTCTACCGATACGGCCGGGCGCTACGGAGGCGAAGAGTTCTGCCTGGCGCTCCCGAACACGCCCATCAAGGGCGCCGTTGTCATCGCCGAGCGCATCAGGAAGGCCGTGGAAGGCCTGAAAATCAATGTGGAGAACAATTCATCCCCCGTCGGCGCCACCATAAGCATCGGCGTGGCCGAATTTGCCCAGAGAGAGACCGATGAGGACCTGATCCGTGCCGCCGACGCCGCCCTGTACCGCGCAAAGCAGAGCGGGAGAAACAAGGTCACGTGGTGATTTTGCGCTGATGTGCTTTCCCCGTTCTTCCCCATCAATTCCTTCAGATGCCGATAGTCCCGACCTGCCAGGATCAGGGGGGTCGCCTGCCTTTTTATTGAGTTACCGGCCAAAAGAAGACGTTTTTCAGCCCTCTATTAAGTTTTTCCTTTTTTATTCAAATGGTTAATGTGAAAAATGGCGTATTCCTTTTAAAAGATAAACAGAGCTATTTTTATTATAATACCGGCTCTCAGCTTGACAGAGGGAAAAAAAAGTGCTACTTTAGTAGGTAAGCAGGAAATTAAGTTCCTTGCAAAAAAATATAGTTCTTATTCCGCCCGTCAAATATCGACGGCACGGCGCTGTCCCCGAGGGCGCCAGAAGGAGGTGAGCGCGGATCCACGAAGGCTTATACTCTCTTGCTTCTTGACAAAGCAATAAGGCTTTTGCTTTAATTGCCGTGATGGGTGCGCATTTTGCGCGATGGCAGGATTCGGTATCGAGGCAGTACAGGGCCCTCGGGCTTCAGATTTTGTGCTGCCTCACGATGAAGGAGGTTTTGTTATGAAGAAAATTTTAATTGCAGCGGCAGTAATAATGATGGTAAGCGCCCTCGGCGGGATCGCCTTAGCCGCCGGCACGACAACGGTCAACGTTTCGGCAAATATCGTCGGGACCTGTCAGTTTTCCACGACCCCGACACTGGCTTTCGGCGCCCTTGACCAGACCTCAGGCGCCCCTGCGACAGCAACGGGGACATTGTCGTTCTGGTGCACCAAGGGAGCGGCCTATACCTTAAGTGACCCCCTCGGTTCCACCGGCACGTACTCCGGCTCGATTTCCAACGGGACGGACACTATTGCTTACAGCATTGGATATACCAATGCGACGGGCAGCGGCACCGGAAAGACGAGCCCCATCAGTTCAACTTTAAATGCAACGATTCTGAATACGGACTACGTGGATGTCTCCGCCGGCGCCTATGCGGGCACGGTCCAGTTTACGATTGCCCCTTAACGGGGTGCCGGAGATTTACCTTATTCAACGGCGATTGCCGATGCCGGCCTCATACGCAGACATCGGCAGTGTAAACGCGAAGATAGATGCGAGAGTAACGCAAACAGGAACGTAACGATCTGAAGGGAAGGCCGGTCATGGGGTGAAAATATTACCCATCATAATCTTGGCGCTCCTTGCTCTTTCGAGCAGCGGCTATGCCGCCACGTGCAGCTTTGTTTCTCTTCCGGGAACGCTCAGTTTTGGAAACCTCGATCCCGGCGTCGGGACCGATGTCATCCGTACAACCACCCTTACCATCCGGTGCACCGGCGCCGGAGCCAACCCTGTCTTTTTCACTATTGCCGACGATGACGGCCTCTATGAGACCGGCGTGAACGCCGCCAGGATGAGGAACATCGCTGTCCCGACGGAATTTCTCCGTTACAGTATCGCCTACTCCGGTTCGGGCTCGGTTAATAAGGCTACAAATTTGAACATTACGATCACCGCTACGGTGCTGGGGATCGTCTATCAAGACGCCTATGTGGGCAGCTATTCGGATATGGTGACATTTACGGTATCCCCATAAGCGGCGGGCAGTGAGGAAAGCTTATTATGACAGCGCTCAAGACTTATAGGACACAAGAGATGAAGACGCGGGGAAACGAACAAAGCGCCCCGGGGCCCCAGAAACGGCCTATCGGGCAAATCCTCGTTGACGCAGGGTTCATCACCGAGGAAAAGCTCCATCGTGCGCTCGGGGAACAGCAGCGGACGGATGAGCTTCTGGGAGAAATACTCGTCCATCTCGGGGAAATCTCGCCCGTTGACCTGAACATCGCCCTCTCGCTCCAGAAGGACCTTGCCGATCCTGACGATGCCGTCAAGGCGTCCGCGGGCGTCCGCAAGATGCTCGGCGAAATCCTCCTCCAGGCGCGCCGCATCACGCCGGAGCAGCTCGACGCCGCGCTCCGGGAGCAGAAGCGGACCGGGGAGAAGCTTGGTGAGACGCTCCTCCGGTTCGGCATCCTTGCCCCGCGTGAACTGGATGCGGCCCTCTCGTTCCAGAAAAATCACGCGAGCGAACACCCGCTCTCAGTACGACTGCGGCTGGGTGAACTCCTCGTCTCGGCAGGCTATATTACCCGCGGGCAGCTTGCAGATGCGCTCGACCGGCAACGCCATACCCATAAGAAACTCGGTGACGTGCTCATTGACGCCGGATACGTGCGGCCCCAGCATGTGGCCCACGGCCTGAAGCTTCAGAGCATGCTTCTCACCGCCGCGCTTGCGGCGGCGCTTTCCCTTGCGCCGGCTTCTTCTGCGCAAGCCGACACGATGGGGAGCCGGCCGGCCGGCGCCAAGGTCATGGTGAGCGCCGTGGTGCCTGCCCATGCAAGCGTCAAGGTCCTGCGCCAGCCTCGCCAACTGACGGTGACTGACGCCGATATCCGCCGGGGATTCGTGGAGCTCGGGGCTGAATCCCTCATTGAATTGAAGAATAACAGTCTTGCCGGCTGCCTGCTGGTGTTTGAATCCCACGGGCTTCCTTTTAAAGAGGCCGTCGTGAGAGGGCTGGGCAGGGAAGTGGAGATCGGGCCGGGCGGCGGGATGATCTTCCAGGCGTTCAGGGGGACGATCACGGTGTCGTTGAGCTACCGGTTCGTTCTGTCCGACGACGCGCAGCCGGGCGCTTATGACTGGCCGCTCTCTCTTTCGGCCAGCCCCTTATAAAAAATACCGTTGTACCGATTGGAGGCGGCTCCATGCCTGCTCACTTGATGTCGGCCGTTTTTCGCAGAATTCTCCCCGTATTGCTCACGGCTGTTCTATTCTTTATCGCCGGAAACGCGTTTCCGGGGGACTTCAGGGTGACCCCCATCAAGCTTGCCTTCACGGCAAACGCCAAAAGCGGTGTCATCACCGTCATCAACGAAGGTACGGCGAAGATGAGCCTGCAGATCTCGGCCTCGGAATGGACGCAGGACGGGAAGGGCAAGGACGTTTATACGGAAACAGCGGACATCGTGTTTTACCCCAAGATCATGGCGCTGGAAAAAGGCGAACAGCGCGTCATCCGGGCGGGAGTAAAAGGTCCCCAGCCGCTCCGGGAGAAGACCTACCGGCTTTTTATTGAAGAGATACCGGAGCGGAAAAAGGCCGATGAGGGGAAGTCACAGGTGTCGATCGTCATCCGGTTCGCCCCGCCGATCTTCGTGCGGCCGCTCGTGGAAAGCCGCAGCGGCTCTCTGGAAAAGGTCGAGCTGGCCAAAGGCAAGCTGACGGTGGTCGTCAAGAACACCGGGAACGTCCATGCTACCATTACCGCGGTCACCGTCCAGGCCAAGGCATCGGACGGCCGGGAGGTCTTCGCAAAGGACATCTCCGGCTGGTATCTGCTCAACGGCGTCTCGCGTCCCTACGAAGCGGCCATTCCCCGGGACGCCTGTCTGGGGGCGTCAACGGTCGAGGTCACGGTCAAGGCGGACACCTTTACTCTCAGCAGGACGGTGAATGTTCTCAAGGATATGTGCAAACCATAGACAGCTCCATGCCGTGGGAACGCACAGGTCCTTGCGGGGGCCTCTCTTTACATTGCTCCTCTCGTGCGCCCTGGGGCTCGCGGTTGTAATTGCGTTCCCCGCTCGCGGAGAATCCGCCGACACCCTTATTCTCAACGTCATCGTGAACGGCGAGCCCAAGGGCGACTTCTTCGTCATCGGAAGCGGTGACGGCGATTTCCTCATCAGGCAGGAAGACTACGCCGCCCTCGGGTTGAAGACGACGGCCGCCGGCGCAACCCTCGGGGGAGAGCGCTATATTTCCCTCAGGAGCGTCCGCGATATTGCCTTCTCCTTTGACGAAAAAAAGCTTACTCTTGCCATTACGGCGCCTGCGGGCCCTCCCGCCAAAAGCGTGGTCGACCTCAACCCTCCCTCTTCCCGGAAGCTGACCGCCTATCAGCCCCGCGAGTTCAGCGCCTTCCTGAATTACGGCCTGACGTACGCCTATGGAGACCCCACGGGGTTCCAGTCCTTTACCACGAGCGACAAACTGGGCGTGCGGGCGGGAGATGTCCTGTTCCTTACGGACTCCGTGTACACAAAGACCCGGAGTACGGACGCCTTCGTGCGGCTCATGAGCACGGTCACCTACGAGCGCCGTCAGGACCTCCAGTGGTTTACGGCAGGGGACGTGTTTGCATCGTCGGGAGAGCTGGGCAGCACCCTCAACATCGGCGGCCTCGGCCTCTCGAAGGTGTACAGAATGGACCCTTACCTCATCAAGCAGCCCACGTTCAACATTACGGGAGTTACGGCGCTTCCGTCACAGGTCGAAATCTATATGGATGGGACCCTGGTGAGGAGGGAGAGTGTCCAGGCCGGCGAGTTCGACCTCAGGAACTTTAACTACTACGGCGGCTCGCGCACGGTGGAAGTGCTGATCAGGGACCCCTTCGGCAATGTCCGGAGGCTCAGCTATCCCGCGTATTTTACCGATGTTCTCCTGAAGCGCGGGCTCCACGAATACAGCTACAACGTCGGGTTCCTCAGGGAACAGTACGGGGTAAAAAGCAATGACTACGGCAAGCCGGCCTTTTCGGCGTTCCACCGGTACGGGGTGAGCGATTCCGTCAATCTCGGCGCCAGGGCCGAGGGCTCCGACGGCATTTATAACGGAGGAATCCAAACGACATTCCTCTTCCCCCGGGCCGGAGTACTCACCGCGGCCCTTGCCGGCAGCGGGGGATGGGGCGAGACCGGCGGCGCCCTTTCCCTGGCGCACTACTACCAGAGGGGAAATTTCGGCGCCAACCTGCTCCTCCGGGAGTTTACCCGGGATTACGCAACCGTCGAGACCAGGCTCATCACCGACAAGATTAGGCGGGAAGCGAACGTGGGGGTCAATGTCACCCTGGCCAAGGCGGGAGTGCTCTCCCTCGGGTATGCGGAGTCGGAAAAGTACGCCGGCGTGAGCACCCGGGCGACCTCCGCGGCCTATTCGAAGAACCTGTCAAAGACCTCCATGCTGCTCTTCACCGCACGGGCCGTGAGAGAGGTGGACACGGACTACGAAGTCATGGTCACGCTGAATTTTTATCCCGGCCGGGACCTGTTCTACTCCGCCCGGTATCAGCGGACAAGAGAGACCGAGAGCGAAACGCTGCAGGTGCAGAAGAACCTTCCCGTGGGAGAGGGAGTCGGGTACCGGGCGACCCTTGAGCGGAGCGCCGCCGACTCAGTGGCCGCTTCCACCCTCAGCCCCTTTGTGCAGTATAACGGGCGGTACGGCACGTATGCTCTCGACTCGATCCTCCGGCATGCCGACGGAAAGACCTCCGACTGGTACAGCGTTACCGCGGCGGGGTCCCTGGCGTATGCAGGCGGGCTGTTCGGGTTTGCGCGGCCGGTGAACGACAGCTTCACCTTTGTCATGGTGGACAGCCTGAAGGATGTCAACGTGCTCGTCAACAACGAAATCGTCGGCAGGACGGACCCATCAGGCGCGATGATCATTCCCACGATGGCCTCCTACCAGGTCAACCAGATCACCATGGACACGAGCCGTGTGCCCATGGACTACAGCATGTCGGGCGTAAACAGCGATATCTCTCCTTCCGCGTGGAGCGGCTCCTGCATCTCCTTTAATGCTGCCCGGGTCCGTGCGGTGACGGGAACGCTGGCCGCGAAAAAAGGCGGCAGGAAGGAGCCCCTCGAATATTATGAGATCGCCATGATGGTGGGAGGCCAAAAGCTTACCTTCCAGACCGGCAAGGGCGGAGAGTTCTATTTTGAGGACGCCCTTCCCCGGGCGCCCGGGTCCGGCCCGGAGGACCAGCTCAGCTGCCGCTCCATAACAGAGCGGAAGGCCCGGGGCGGAAGCGTCATCAAGCCCGGCATCTATCACGCCTCGGTGGATTACGGAGGACGGAAATGCTCCTTCTCCATTACCGTGCCCGTAACGGAAGACGTCATTTCGGACATCGGCGAGATCGTCTGCTCGGTTTCCCGCGTATCCGGACCGGAGACCGGGGCGCAGCAAGCCCCGGCAGCTGGCCCGCCTGCTTCTCAAGCACCTGCGCCTGATTCCCGAACAAGACGCTGACATTCCTCGCCAGCCGCTTCCGGGAAGCCCCCTTCCTGCTTTTTCTGCCGCGGTTTTTATGATTGACAGTCATTCCGCCTATTTGGTATAGTACGAAATCCGTTTATTTTGCAAGGAGTTTTATGCTCAGGCCGTCTCTGGAGGAATTCAAGCATAAGGCAAAGCAGGGGAACCTTATCCCCGTGTACCGCGAGATCCTCGCGGACATGGAGACGCCTGTTTCGGCCTTTTTGAAGATCGACGACGGCCGCCATTCCTTCCTCCTCGAGAGCGTGGAGGGCGGAGAAAAGTGGGCCCGCTACTCCTTCCTCGGCAGCAGGCCGTCGGTGGTGGTCAGAAGTTTCGACCGCACCGTCGAGATCATCAGGCGCGGGAAGATTGAAAGACGGCCTTTCCGGAGCGACCCCCTTGAAGCCATCAAGGACGTTCTCTCAGAGTATCAGCCGGTGCCTGACCCCGCCCTCCCGCGGTTCTTCGGAGGGGCAGTCGGGTTCATGGGCTACGACGTGGTCCGTTTCTTTGAGGACCTGCCGAACCGCGACAAGAAAGGGCTCGGGCTGCCGGACGTCTTCTTCATGATCACCGACACCCTTGTGATCTTCGACAACATCACCCACATGATCAAGGTGGTGTCCAATGCCCATGTCAACGGGCAGTCCGTGACCGCGGCGTACCGGGAAGCCGCGGCGAAGATCGATGCCATCGTGAAGAAGCTGAAGCAGGGGAAAAGTTCAAAGTTCAAAGTTCAAAGTTCAAAAAGAAGGAAAGCGGCCGCTTCGCTCAAGTCCAACTTTACGCAAGCGCAGTACGAGCAGGCGGTGCTCAAGGCCAAAGAGTACATTAAGGCCGGGGACATCTTCCAAGTGGTGCCGTCCCAGCGGTTCCAGGCCGGGATCAACGTGGAGCCCTTCGAGATATACCGGGCGCTGCGGCTCATCAATCCCTCTCCGTACATGTATTTCCTCCGCTGCGGCGAGGCCACCGTGGTGGGCGCTTCTCCCGAGGTGATGGTGCGGCTCGAGGGCGGGCGGATAGACCTCCGGCCCATCGCGGGCACGAGGCGGCGCGGTGCGACGGAGGAAGAAGACCAGGCGCTCGCCGCCGAGCTTCTCGCGGACCCGAAAGAGCGGGCCGAGCACATCATGCTCGTTGACCTCGGAAGGAACGACGTGGGACGGGTGAGCACGCCGGGAAGCGTTCAAGTTTCCGAGCTCATGGTGATCGAGCGCTACTCCCACGTGATGCACATCGTCTCGAACGTGCGGGGCCGCCTGTCAAACGGCAGGGACGCCTATGACGTCATCCGGGCCTGTTTCCCGGCGGGGACGGTCTCGGGCGCGCCCAAGATCCGCGCCATGGAGATCATCGACGAACTGGAGCCCACGCGCCGCGGGCCCTACGCAGGGGCCGTGGGATACTTCGGCTTCTCGGGCAACATGGACACCTGCATCACGATCCGCACGCTCGTCATCAAGGACAAGGTGGCCTACATCCAGGCAGGGGGCGGCGTGGTGGCGGACAGCGATCCGGCCGCGGAGTACCAGGAGACGGTGAACAAGGCCAAGGCCATGCTGCGCGCCGTGGAGATGGCGGAGAAGGGTTTGGATTGATGCGGATGATGGAATATGAAACGGAGAATGGGGGAATGGGAGAGTAAAAAGAATTCCCCGTTTCTCCGTTTCTCCGATTCCCCGATTCATATCTCCCTCCAGGAAGGCTAATTATGTTACTGATGATCGACAATTACGATTCCTTCACCTACAACCTGGTCCAGTATCTGGGAGAGCTGGGGCAGGAGCTGAAGGTGTACCGGAACGACAAGATCACCATTGCCGAGATCGAGGCCATGAAGCCCGAGCGGATCGTGATATCACCCGGGCCGTGCACGCCGAAAGAGGCGGGGATATCCATTGACGTGATCAAGCACTTCGCGGGCAAGCTCCCGGTCCTCGGCGTGTGTCTCGGGCATCAGGCCATGGGCGAGGCCTTCGGCGGGGACGTTATCCGCGCGCCGTACCTTATGCACGGCAAGACCTCCATGATTCACCACGACGGGAAGACCATCTTCGCGGGCCTTCCGAACCCCTTTGAGGCGACCCGCTATCATTCCCTCATCATCAAGCGTGAGACCCTTCCGCCGGTCCTCGAGATATCGGCCTGGACGGAGGACAACGTCATCATGGGCGTGCGCCACAAACAGTTCAAGCTCGAGGGCGTCCAGTTCCATCCGGAGTCCATCCTGACGGGCGCGGGCAAGGACCTGCTGAGGAACTTTTTGAAACTGTAGGAGCAGTTCAGCCACGAATTTTCACGAATGAAAAAAATACGGTGGAGAAGTGGGAACAGGGGTAAGAAAAAAACTCAAATGGGTCTGTTCTCTTTTTCCCCTGACTTCTGCTTTTTCTTGGTGCTTTACTAATTCGTGTCCATTCGTGTTAATTCGTGGCAAAAATGGCTTTGGAGGCTGAATGATTAAAGAGGCTATCTCAAAAATCGTAGCCAAGACGGACCTCACGGAGGCCGAGGCAGAGGCCGTGATGCGCGAGATCATGCAGGGCGAGGCCACGGACGCGCAGATCGCCGCCTACATCACCGCCCTCCGCATGAAGGGCGAGACCGTCGAGGAGATCACGGGGTCCGCCCGGGTCATGCGCGAGAAGGCCGTGAGCGTAAGGCTCGACGCCCCCTATCAGGTGGACACCTGCGGCACCGGCGGCGACATGTCCCACACGTTCAACATCTCCACCACGGCGGCCTTTGTCGTGGCAGGGGCGGGCGTCACCGTGGCCAAGCACGGCAACCGCTCCGTTTCGAGCAAGAGCGGCAGCGCCGACGTGCTCCAGGCCTTGGGCGTCAATATCGAGATGCCTTCCCATCGCGTGGAAGAATGCCTGAAAGAGGTGGGCATCGGCTTCCTCTTCGCGCCCATGATGCACCTGGCCATGAAGTACGCCATCGGACCGCGCAGGGAGATCGGCGTCCGCACCATCTTCAATATCCTCGGCCCGCTCACGAACCCCGCCGGCGTGAAGTCCCAGATCGTGGGTGTCTATGCGGCGGACCTGACCGGCCTTCTTGCCCGTGCCCTCGGCAATCTCGGTATCACGCATGCCTTCGTGGTGCACGGGCTGGACGGGCTGGACGAGATCACGATTACGGACAAGACTAAGGTCTCGGAGCTCAAGGACGGAACGGTGAAGGACTTTTTTGTCCATCCCTCGGATTTCGGCCTTGCCACGGGAAAGGCCGCGGACCTCAAGGGCGGCGACGCAAAAGAGAACGCCGGCATTACCATGGATATCCTCAAGGGGTGGAAAGGCCCCCGGCGCGACATCGTGCTGCTGAACGCCGCTGCAGGGCTCGCGGCCTCGGGAAAAGCAAAGGACGTTCAGGAAGGCATCAGACTGGCAACGGAGTCCATTGATTCCGGCGCCGCGCTGAAGAAGCTGGAGCAGCTCAAGGCGTTTACGAATAAGCCATAAGGTTAAAGGACGGAAAAGGACAGATTATGCCACGAAGGCACGAAGCTGTAGCGTTGCCCTTTACGGGCAACGGAATTTCGTCGGGGATAAACCCCGACGCTACCGTCTTCGTGTCTCTGTGCCGAAAAATCATCTAATGATTTTAGACGAGATCATCGCGTACAAAAAACAGGAGCTGGCAGAGACAAAGCGTCGAACGACACTTGCAGAGGTGAAGTCTCGGATCGCGGAGATCGGGCCTACCCGGGGATTCAGCAAGGCCCTCTCGGGCAGCGGCGAGATCCACCTCATCGCCGAGGTGAAAAAGGCCTCTCCGTCAAAGGGCGTGATCCGCGAGGACTTCGATCCCGTAAAGATCGCCAGGACCTATGAGGAATCCGGCGTGTCCTGCATCTCGGTGCTGACGGAAAAAAAATACTTTCAGGGCAGTCTGGAATATCTCGGAGACATCAGGAAGGCAGTGAAGCTGCCGCTCCTGCGCAAGGATTTCATCATTGACGAATATCAGGTCCACGAAGCGCGGGCAGCAGGCGCCGATGCCGTGCTGTTGATCGCCGCCTGTCTGGACAAGGGACAGATGGAGGATTTTCTCAGTATCGCAAGAGATCTCGGCCTCGACGTGCTGGTCGAGGTCCATACCTATAAGGAGCTCGACAAGGCCTTGTTTGCGGGCGTATCGCTCGTGGGCATCAATAACCGCGATCTCGCGACGTTTACGGTGAGCCTGCAGACTACGCTCGACCTCCTGAACGATATTCCCGACGACCGCATTGTGGTGAGCGAGAGCGGGATCAAGACCCGTGACGATGTGGTCATGCTTCAGAAAGCCGGGGTGGACGCAATCCTCGTGGGCGAGAGCCTCATGCGGGAGAAGGACATCGGGAAAAAGGTGAAGGAGCTTTTAGGGGCAAGCACTAAATCCTAACCCGGACAAGCCGGAACCAAATATGCCACGAAGACGGGTCGGCACGAAGAAATTCATAAAGAGGTTTGAAGTTTGGTAATTCCTTAATTCTCCGTGTTTTCTTTGTGTCTTAGAGCCTTCGTGGCTGAATTTTGTTTCCATTTGGGGCTAAATTATGATTAAAATAAAAATCTGCGGCATAACGAACCTGGACGACGCGATGACGGCGGCCGAATACGGGGCTGACGCCCTCGGTTTCAACTTCTACAGGAAGAGTCCGCGCTATATAGAGCCGGAGAAGGCCGCGGAGATCATCTACCAGCTCCCTCCCCTTGTCTTGCCCGTCGGCATCTTTGTGAACGAGCACGAGAAGCGGGTGCGCGAAATCCAGGCCCTCACGGGCATCCAGGTGCTCCAGTTCCACGGCGACGAGAGCCCCGAGTTCTGCGAGCGCTTCAAGAGCCGGGCGATCAAGGCATTCCAGGTCAAGGACAAGGAAAGCTTTCACAGTCTGGCCCATTACAAGGTCGGCGCCTTCCTCCTCGACAGCTACAAGGACGGGCTGAAAGGCGGCACGGGCATCACGTTCAACTGGCACCTGGCCGTGGTGGCCAAGTCCTTCGGAAGGATCATTCTGGCCGGCGGGCTCAATCCGGAGAACGTCGTGGAGGCCGTGAAGCTCGTTCAGCCTTACGCCGTTGATGTGGCGGGCGGCGTGGAAAAAGAAAAGGGGATCAAAGACCACGCAAAGCTCAAGAAGTTCATCGTGGAAGTGCGGAGGGCGGCAAGGCCATGATCGTACCCGATAAAAAAGGACACTTCGGCATATACGGCGGGAAGTTCGCCCCCGAGACGCTGATGCCCGCGCTTGCCGACCTGGAAACGGCCTACCTCGCCGCGAAGAAGGACAAGGAGTTTCAGGCAGAACTCGACTACTATTTCCGCGAGTTCATCGGCCGCCCCACGCCGCTCTATTTTGCGAAGCGGCTGACGGAGCACCTGGGCGGAGCAAAGATATATCTCAAGCGCGAAGACCTTTGCCACACCGGCGCGCACAAGATCAATAATTCACTGGCCCAGGTCCTGCTTGCAAAACGCATGGGCAAGACGCGCGTGATAGCCGAGACGGGCGCGGGCCAGCACGGCGTGGCCACGGCCACGGCAGCGGCCATGTTCGGCCTGGACTGCGAGGTCTATATGGGCACGGACGACGTGGCGCGCCAGTCCCTGAACGTGTTCCGCATGAAGCTGCTGGGGACCATGGTGCGGCCGGTGGACCTCGGGAGCAAGACCCTCAAGGACGCCATCAACGAGGCCATGCGCGACTGGATCACGAACGTGAGGAACACCCACTATGTATTAGGCACGGTCTTCGGGCCCCACCCCTTCCCCATGATGGTGAGGGACTTCCAGTCCGTGATCGGACGCGAAGCGAAGAAGCAGGTCACGAAGCTCGAAGGCAGGCTGCCGGACTGCCTCGTTGCCTGCGTGGGCGGCGGGTCGAATGCCATGGGGCTGTTTTATGAGTTTCTCGATGATCCCTCGGTAAAAATGTACGGCGTCGAGGCCGGCGGCCTGGGCATCGAGCGCGGCAAGCATGCTGCCCGTTTTGCCGGCGGGTCCCTCGGCGTGCTCCAGGGTTCCAAGACGTTTATCCTCCAGGATGAAGGGGGGCAGATCGAGCTTACCCATTCCGTGTCCGCCGGCCTGGACTACGCGGCTGTGGGGCCCGAGCATGCATATTACCACGACCGGGGAAGAATCGAGTATACTTATGCTATTGACGAGGAGGCCATGGAGGCCTTTGATCTCCTGTCGCGCCTCGAAGGCATCATCCCGGCGCTCGAAAGCGCCCATGCGATCGCCTATTGCCTCAAGCTGGCGCCTACGCTCGGCAAGGACAAGGTCATCATCGCGAACCTGTCAGGTCGGGGAGACAAGGATGTGATGCAGGTGGCGAAGAT
>CAKKPG010000136.1:15452-33015 GCA_919901555.1 Nitrospiria bacterium
TCATCGCGAACCTGTCAGGTCGGGGAGACAAGGATGTGATGCAGGTGGCGAAGATAAAGGGAGTGGAGCTGTAGAGGAAGTGTGGAGTGCGGACCCCGGCTTATACGGATTGCCGGGGCAGGTTTCGGATTGCGGAGTGCGGAATGAAAAATCAAGAGAAGCAGGGTTTCTCATATTATTTAACAGATGAACAAATAAAACGTTATCAAAAGATGCCGATTGAGAAGAGGCTTGAGTGGCTTTATTTAGGTAACCTTCTCAGAAAAGCATTTAGTGAGCAGCTATTCGATGTCTGGGATAAGTTGCGTGAGAGAAAGATATAAATCTGCCGTGGCGGCAAGAACGTGATGCAGCTGGGAAAAATCAAGGGAGTTAAGCTATAATTGTACTGAACAATTCATCGCTTGACATGGAGGACGACCATGAAGAGACTATTTCAGTATTGCATTGCCATCGGAGTTATTGCATTGTTCGGGTGCGCAATTAAATTAGTCGACGTAAAGCAAGACATCCCGGACATGCAGATGAAGGGGAAGTTTCCCTTAAAGGTTGCGCTTCTGATCTCCCAGGAATCGCTGGATGTGGATACCGTCACAAACCTCGGGAGCGAATGCATCGGCAAGTCTAACAATTTCAGCAAATACCCTTTTGGAAATATCTTCAAAGACGTTGCACAGGGTGTCTTTTCCCAGATGTTTTACGAAGTGGATGCAGGCCAAAAGTTATCTCCTGTCAAGAATTACGATATCATCATCGAAGCGCATTTCGACCGGGTTTCGAATAAAACAGACTGCGGCTTCGCGCAGAAAAGGTTTTTCCAGGCCGAAGGTTCCCTCCGAATCCTCGATAAGGAATTCCAGGTACTCTGGCAGAGCGAACAGAACATCGGGGAGCAGACGTATGAGACGGGCCTTAAGATGTTTGACCCCGATTACATCAGCCGTGTTGCATCAGTAAGTATTTCTCAGTCAATCACTTCTTTGGTCCGGGGATGGACAAATGAGCTGCAGAAGACCTATGTCCTTCACAAGTTAGTAAAGAGCCTGCAGGCGGCCCAGCACGGCACGGCAGGCCTGTCCCAGGGCCAGTCTTTCCCGGTTATGCGGTCCGATGTGGACGATTTTCCGTCGGCGAAAGCCCAGGGACGCAAGAACGCCTACGCCATCATCATCGGCATTGAGCAATACCGCCAGCAGCTTCCTGCCGCGGAGTTTGCGGTCCATGATGCGCAAACGATGGCTGATTATCTGATAAAAGTGCTGGGCTATTCTGAGGAGAACGTTGTCACACTGCTCAACGACCACGCCGCCAAGAGCGATTTCGAGAAATATTTTGAGAAATGGCTTCCGAACCATGTGGAAAAAAATGGTACGGTCTTTATCTATTACTCCGGTCACGGTGCGCCCAATCCCAAAAACAAGGACGCCTATCTTGTTCCCTATGACGGAGACCCGTCATTCATCGATCAGACGGGATACTCTCTCAAAAGAATGTACGATGCCCTTGGGAAGCTTCCGGCAAAGGAGGTCATCGTCGCCCTTGACTCCTGCTTCTCCGGCGCAGGCGGCAGGTCGGTGCTGGCCAAGGGGGCGAGGCCGCTGGTCATGAACCTCCAAAACGCTTTCTCCCTGTCTCAGAATATGATAATCCTCTCGGCTGCTTCGGGGGACCAGATAAGCGCAACCTATGGGGAGAAAGGGCACGGGCTGTTTACCTATTTCCTGTTAAAGGGCATTAAGAACGAGGATGTGGTGAAAGCGGACGGCACCCTCGAGATGAAGGACCTGTTCTCCTACATCAAGCCCCAGGTGGAGCGTATCGCACGGAAGCAGTATAACAACGAGCAGACGCCGCAGTTGATCGAACCTAAAAAACGATGAATCGGGCATTCACTTCATTCATGGAGAGCTGAGATGAAACAGCGGTTCGTTATAGTTTTTTTTCTTTCCTTGTCAACGGTGTCGTATGCTTCTGAACAGCCATCTGGGCAGCCGGTCCTTGTCGAAGCGACGGGCGAGGCCCATCTGGGCGAGATGGATACGCCCAAGGAGGTAATGGCGCGCGCCAGGCGTGACGCCCAGAACAAGGCGGTGGAAAAAGCCGTGGGGGCCTTTATCAAGTCTCATACCCTGGTTTCGAACAATCAGGTTGCCGAAGACCTGGTGTATGCCTCGGTGAGAGGGAAGATCGAGAAGACGGAGATCATTCAAGAAGGCTGGGATGAAAAGGACAGGAACCTTTACCGGGTCAAGCTCAAAGTTCTTGTGGAGCCGGTCTATCCGGAAAAAGGTCAGGGCATATCCCTGAAGGTCTCGCTTTCGAAGAGCGTTCTCAAAGAGGGCGAAGAGGCAAAGGTCTTCTATCAGGCAAACAACGACTGCTACATTTATATCTTTTCGATCGCCGCGGACGGATCGGTGACCCTGCTTCTGCCGAACTCCGTGGATAAGGATAACCATGTAACACCGGGAAAGGCGTACGAATTCCCTCCCGCAGGCAATCCTATACGGCTCCAAGCGATGTTCCTTCCCGGTTACAAGGAGAAGTTCGCCGAGGAGAGGATCAAGATCATCGCGACGAAGAACGAAGAGGCCATTGTGCCCCTGGGATTTCAGGAGGGCATGGTCAAGGTGTACGACGCAAAATCCACGGGCCTCGTCAGCGAGCTGGTGAAGAGACTCAGCCAGTTGGAGCCGTCTGACTGGGCAGAAGCATCGGCGGTATATAAGATCGTAAAATAAAGGAATAGATCGTCATATTCAATGGCAGATATCAAATTCATAGCAGATGTAAATGTAGAAAAACCGATAGTGGATTATTTATCGGAAAACGGATATGATATAAAATGGATTCCGGATTATAATTGTGAAATTCTTGATGAAGACCTTTTAAGCCTCGCAAATAATGAGAAGAGGATTCTTATAACGAATGATAAGGATTTTGGAGAGCTGACTTTTTTACAAAAGAAACTGTCCGCCGGGATAATTCTTTTCAGAGTTAAAGGGCAATCATCGCAAGACAAAGTCAAACTGATAAAGAAAGTTCTCGGGAATTATGGCGACAAGCTCTTTAATCATTTTACCGTGATTACAAAGAAAAAAATAAGGATCGCACCTATGGAGGATATAAAATGACGGAGGAAAAACTTCTTAAACGGATCGTCATAGATCCGAAGATCATGCTTGGGAAGCCTGTTATTAAGGGAACAAGGTTGACCGTAGAGCTCATTGTTGAAAAAATCGCTTTCGGGGCAACCGTGGAAACCCTTAAGAAAGATTACCCCTTTCTTACAGAAGACGATGTACGTGCTGCGCTCCTTTACGCAGCGAAACGCCTGGCCCACGAGGAAGTATACGCCGCCTAAACGTATCCGGAATGAATATGTCGAGAATAAAAAACACCTTTAACCGGCTCAAAAAGAAGAACGAAAAGGCCCTTATCCCCTACGTCATGGCAGGGGACCCGGACCTGGCAACGACAAAGGCCCTGATTCTCGCGATGGAGAAGGCGGGATGTGATATAATTGAGCTCGGCGCGCCTTTTTCGGACCCGCTGGCCGACGGGCCCACGATCCAGAAGGCGGCCCTGCGGTCGCTCGGAAGCGGCACGAGCATTCCGGGCGTGCTCGGCCTCGTGGCGGAGGTTCGGAAGGAAAGCAAAATTCCGCTCATCCTCATGACGTACTATAACCTGATCTTTAAATACGGGGAAGAGCGGTTCGTGGACGACGCCGTCGCCGCCGGGCTGGACGGGCTCATCCTGCCGGACCTCCCTCCTGAAGAGGCGGGGACGCTCATCCCTGCGGCGAAGAAGGCCGGTCTTGACACGATTTTCCTTCTTGCGCCCACGAGCACCGACGAGCGGATCAAGCTCGTCAGCAAAGTCTCCCAGGGGTTCATTTACTACGTGTCCCTTACGGGTGTGACGGGCGCGAACGCGGGGCTCCAGACGTCGTCCATCAAGGACGCCCTGGGGAGGATCAAGGCGGTTTCGGACAAGCCTGTTGCCGTGGGGTTCGGCATCTCCACTCCGGACCAGGCCGCGCAGGTGGCGCACGGGGGAGCGGACGGCGTGATCGTCGGCAGCGCCCTGGTGAAGATCATTGAGGAAAACACGGGGTCTCCCGATCTCGTATCCAGCGTTGCCGGTTTTGTCAAGGCCCTTAAGCAGGGAGTACTCGCTGCCTGACGCAGCCGAGGAAACGGAGAATGGGCGAACCGTAAAACGATCATGCCACGGAGTGCTTGTCGTACATGGGAACTACTCAAGCCGCGTCCAAGAAGAAAAAAGCAGCCGTTCAAAAGTCTGCGCGCACTTCCGCCGCCGGCCTCGACACCCTCCGCACCCAGCTGAGAGCCCTTAAGAAACTCGTCCTTCTCCAGAAGAGCAAGCAGGGAATTCTCCGGGGAAAGCAGATCGGCCCCGCCCAGGTGGATGCCCTCCTGGCGGATTACCTCGGGGTCATTCTCAACCTCACCGGTACGACGGCGGGCTCCATTCTCCTCCGCGACAACAACGACCTCGTATTCCGGGCGAGCAAGGGACCGGGCTCTACGGCGCTCCTGGGCAGACGCATGCCCGCAAGCGAAGGCATCGCGGGGCGGGTGCTTGCCACGAACAAGGCGTACCTGAGCTCCGACGTTTCCCGCGACCCTCGCTGGAGCGGCCGGATCGGCACGGAACTCCATTTCCGCACAAAAAACATTCTTGCTTCACCCCTTCGCTCATCCGACGGCGCCATGGGCGTGGTGGAGATCGTCAACAAGGGCGGCAAAAGGCCCTTTTGCAAGGAAGACAGGGAACTGCTCGAATCCCTTGCGGACCAGCTTGCCCTCGATGTGGCCTACGCCGGCCTTCTCGTTGAAAGCCAGAGGGAGGCGGGCCGCAGGCTCATGCAGATGCAGCTCGCCAACGTTCTCAACTCCACTCTGGACCAGCGCGAGGTGCGCAAGCGCGCCATGGAGGCGGCCACAAGCCTCATGGATGCCGAGGTAGGCTCGCTCCTCCTCGTTGATGAAGAAACGAACGACCTGTTTTTTGAAGTGGCCCTGGGCGAGAAGGGTGAGCGGCTCAAGCAGATCCGCCTGAAGATGGGCGAGGGCATTGCGGGCTGGGTGGCGATGAACGACCAGCCGGCTCTCGTGAACGACGTGGAAAAGGACCCGCGCTATTTCAAGAAGGCGGGCGTCATCTCCCAGTTCGTGACCCGCAACATGGTCTGCGTGCCGGTGCGCTCAAAAGACAAGGTGGTCGGCGTGCTCCAGGCGATCAACAAGAAGGGCGGAGGGCCGTTCACCCAGGAGGACCTTGAGGACTTCCGGACGCTTTCGAACCAGGTCGCCATGGCGCTCGAGAACGCCCATCTCTACGAGGAACTGAAGGAGACGTTCCTGAACACGGCCGAAGCCCTGGCCGCGGCAGTGGAGAAGAAAGACCCTTACACCGGCGGGCATATCAAGCGCGTCGTGGAGTACAGCATGGCCATCGCGCGTTATCTCGATGCCCCCCTGGAGGACGTGGAGCGGCTCAAGCTTGCGGCGGTGCTTCATGACATCGGCAAGATCGGCATCAGGGACAGCGTGCTGCTCAAGCAGGGGGGGCTCACGCCTGAAGAGCTTGCACAGATGCGGGCGCACCCCCTCATGGGGGCCGACATCCTGAGCCACATCGAGCAGATGAAAGAGGTGAGCAGGATCATGCGCTCCCACCACGAGAAATGGGACGGCAGCGGTTATCCTGACGGCCTCCGGGGCGAAGAGATCCCCGTCCAGGCGCGGATCATCTCCGTGGCCGACGCCTTCGACGCCATCACCACGGACCGGCCGTACCGTAAGGCCGCGGACGTAAAAACCGCTGCTGAGGAGATCAAAAAATTCTCGAACCGGGAGTTCGACCCCGTGGTGGTGGACGCCTTTCTGAAAGCGTGCGAGACGGGCGATATAATAGTGGGCAAGTAAGTCTGAGTGCGGAATGCGGAGTGCGGAATGAAAAGCAATCCGAAATTGAATAAGGAGGTCATCCATGGCTGAAGATTTCCAGGCACAGCTTTTTTCCCGTTTCGGCAAGAAGATCCCGGCTGGGACCGTGCTCTTCCAGGAGGGCGACCGGGGCGAGGAGATGTACATCATCCAGGCGGGCAAGGTGAAGATCAGCAAAAAGGTGCGCGGGGTGGATAAGACCCTTGCCATGCTCGAAAAGGGCGAGTTCTTCGGCGAGATGTCCATCCTGAACGACAAGCCGCGCTCGGCCACCGCCGAGACGGTGGAAGACAGCGACCTTCTCGTGATCGACCGCAAGACCTTTGACACGCTGATCCGCGGTAACCCGGAGATCACCGTGCGGTTCATCAAGCGGCTGGCCGACCGCCTGCGCGAGGCCAACGAGCAGATGGAAGCGCTCATGATCAAGGACAACACGAGCCGCCTGGTGAATATTCTCGCAAAACAGGTGAAGGACCAGAAAAAGGCCGGCGAGCTCTCCATCAGCGTTGATGACCTTGCAGGACTCGCGGGCATCGAAAAGGCCCTGGCAAAGACCATCCTGGAAAAACTGGCGAGCGTCAAGATCGTCGAACTTACGGCCGCGGAGATGATCCGCATCCTGAACCAGGAGCAGGTGGACCGTCTCCTGAAGTACCTGGAGATGAGGGAAATTTTCGGGGAACTGATGTAGTTATGATTGCGGAATGCGGAATGAAAAAATGGTTATGGGGCGGCGTCTCTCGGTCACGAGGCCCGTATCGTGAAGCGCTCATTGGTAGCGGCAAAATACGAATGACATAACCGACAGACGAAACGGGCATTGTTACCGTGACCGTTTGACGCAGAGGACGAATATGAAAATCAGAAACATCAAAACAGTCGGCATATACATTTCACTCGCGGTGGCGGTCCTCCTTTCCTTTCTGCACATCATGCACTTCCGGATCTTCGAAGTGCTGGAGGAGAAGACCCTCGATCTTCGCTTCACGCTCCGCGGGGCCGTGGCGCCCGGTCCGGAAACGACCATCGCGGCCATCGACGAAAAGAGCATCAGCGGCCTCGGCCGCTGGCCCTGGCCCCGCTCGGTCTGGGGCCGGGTCGTCGACCGCCTCACGGAAGAGGGCGCCCGGGTCATCGTGTTCGACGTGTTCTTCACGGAATCCGAGAACGTCGGGTCCGATGACCTCTTCCAGCGGGCCATCATGCGGAGCGGCCGCGTGGTCCTTCCCGTGGTGTTCGATTTCGCTGAAAAGGGATACCGGGAGTCGGGGTTCACGGACCGGAAGCTGGACTTCATGACGCCCTCGGCATACGCCGTGATGAAGAACGCCGACGAACCCTTCTATCCGCCCAAGGCGAGGATGGTCCTGCCCACGCTTGAGCGGTTTTCCGCCTTCGCCAAGGTGCTTGCCCATATCAATATGAACCCGGACCAGGACGGGACCCTGCGGTGGGAGATGCTCGCCATCGAATACCAGGGCGACTACTACGCGCCCATCGGTCTCCAGGCCGCCCGCGTATACCGGGGATTGAAAAATGAACAGCTCGCCGTCGACTTCACGGGCGCGGTACAGCTTGGCGACGTGGTCATTCCCACCGACGATGAAGGCCGCATGCTTATCAATTACCGCGGCCCCAACGGGACGTTCCCCCTGTTTTCTATTTCGGACATCCTGGACCGGAAAACGCCTGACGGCGCGTTCAAGGACAAGATCGTGCTCATCGGCGCCACGGCCATCGGCATCTACGATCTCCGCGTCACGCCGTTCTCGCCCAACATGGCGGGGATCGAGAAGCACGCAAGCGTGGTGGACAACATCCTGCGGGGGGATTTTATCTCCCGCACCCCTGCCGTGGCGGTCATCCCGCTCATTTTTCTTTTTGCAGGGATCCTCGGGTTCTACCTTCCGCGCCAGGGGGCAAAAGCCGGCGCCGCCCTGTTCCTCGCGCTGTTCATCGGCTACGGCGCGGTGGTCTATTACCTCTTTGTCGCGCAGGGCGTCTGGTTCAACCTGGTCTATCCCTGGGCGGCGGTGCTCCTCGGGTATACGAGCCAGACCGCTTACCGGTTCTTCACCGAGGAGAGGCGGGCGAGGGACATCCGCAGGATGTTCTCGAGCTACGTGTCCAAGCGGATCGTGGACGAGCTCATCAGGGACCCGAGCAAGGCCAAGCTCGGCGGGGCCCGCAAGGAGATCACGGTGCTCTTTTCGGACATCCGCGGATTTACCACGTTCTCCGAACGGCATGAGCCCGAAGAGGTGGTGTCCATGCTGAACGAATACCTGGGCGCCATGACGGACATCGTCTTCGAGCATGACGGGACGCTCGATAAGTTCGTGGGCGACGCCGTGATGGCCCTGTGGGGCGCGCCCGTGGGGCAGCCGGCCCACGCGGAGATGGCAGTCCGGTGCGCCCTTGCCATGATCAGAAGACTTGAAGAGCTGCAGAAAAAATGGGCCGCCGAAGGCAAGGACGTGCTCGACATCGGGATCGGGATCAACACCGGCGGCATGGTGGTGGGCAACATGGGCGCCGAAGGCAAGAAGATGGACTATACGGTCATCGGCGACAACGTGAACCTGGGGGCCCGCGTTGAGGGCTTGACACGGCAGTATAATAATCATATTATCATCACGGAGTTTACCTATGCCAAGGTGAAAGACATCGTGGAAGTAAAGCCCCTCGGCTCGGTTACCGTGAAGGGCAAGGAACGTCCGGTGATCATTTATGATCTCGTGGGGATGAAATGAAGTACGGAATGCGGATTCAAAAAAATGGAAACAAAATTCAGCCACGAAGGCGCCGGGTCTGATGAATGCAAAATGCAGAGCGCAAAATGCAAAAGTCAAAATTCAGAGAGATAAATCATGGCCAGAAGCCATACCGCAATTTTGCAATTTGCATTTTGAAATTTGACTTATATATTTCTTTCTTCGCGCCGACCTGTCTTCGTGGCATATTTGGTTCCGGCTTGTCCGGGTTAGGATTTGGAATTTGAACTGATAGGGAGGATGGATGAAGATCAAAGTACTCGGGTGTTCCGGCTCAGAGGCGATCGGCCATAACCCGCCGGGGTTTCTCGTCAACGATGTGCTCATGCTAGATGCAGGCACGATCACGGCAGCCTTGAGCATCGAGGCGCAAAGCAAAATCACCGATGTTCTTATCAGCCACACCCATCTCGACCATATCAAATCGGTCTTGTTCCTTGCCGACAATATCATCGGCAGGATCAAAAGGCCCGTGAACATCCGTTCTATTCCGAAGGTAATCGACGCCATCAGGAAGCATCTGATGAACAACATCATATGGCCCGATTTCACCAAGATCCCTACCGTAAAAAATCCAAAAAACCCGGTACTGGCCTATGCGCCGATGCCGCTCGGGAAGACGGTGAGCATCGCCGGGCTGAAGGTCAAGGCGATCCCCATGAATCATCCGGTTCCCGCCGTGGGGTTCCTGGTTGACGACGGAACATCGTCCATTCTGTACAGCGCGGATACCGGTCCGAACGAGGGTCTGTGGAAAGAGGCGAAGAAGGCAAAGAACCTCAAGGCGATCATCGTGGACACGTCGTTCCCGAACAGTTTGGACGGTATTGCAGACGTCAGCGGGCACTTCACACCGGCGCAGCTGCACGACGATCTCACGAAGGCGAGGGTGGAGAATAGCGTCCCGATCTATGTCTACCACATTAAGCCGGTGTATAAGAACAAGGTGATCAGCGAACTGCGCGCCCTCGGCAGGAAGAACGTGAAGATCCTCAAAGAAGGAAAAACCTATCGGTTTTAGTTACTGAGGAACCAAATTCTTCTCAAAATGGGTTGAATATTTTTACCACAAAGACACCAAGACACGAAGAAGGTCTTTAAAATACGCAAGTTAATCAAACCCCAAAGGCATTCATGTATTACTTCGTGCCTTCGCCTGCACCCAGCGGTTACGAGTGGTAACGCGAGTGCAGGGTGTGACTTCGTGGTGGATTTTGTTCCGGCTTGTCCGGGTTAGGTTTGATACTGGAAGCATCATTGTTCGGGGGTGGGATATGCCGGCATTATTCAAGAAACTGGGAGCGCTAAAATTATTGAGCATCACAGCGGTTGTCGGTGCCGTGCTCTTGGGGACTTTCGCCGTCTTCGGCGGGCTCACCAGCTCCGACGCGGTGAAGCTGAACCCCATGGGCCTGAGCATTGACTCCTCAGGCGCCTGGGTCGAGGACAGCGCGGCCTGGTCGCTCATGGACCGCGACACCTCCACTGTCTACGCCCCCACAGCCAATGTCACGGACATCCTCGTCACCCTCCCGAAAGAGACCGACCTTTCCGCGCTCAAGGTCTACGGAAGCGCGTCATTTGATATAAAGGTCTACGAAGACACCACCGGCGCCTGGAAGCTCATCCCCGGCCTGGACGTTGTCAGCTTGAAGTCCCAAAGCGAAGCGTGGAATACTTTCAAGCCTTCCGGCACCGCCCGCGTCAGCAGGGTCATGATCGAGCTCACGAAGGCCAGCGGCCCCCAGACAGGCATCAAAGAGATCGAGATTTGGGGCTCCGAGTCCGGCGACCCCACCCTGTCGCTCGACGGCCTCCAGAGCGCCGCGGACGTCCAGGCAGTCCTCGCCGCCACGCCCCGGCCCGCGCACCTCATGGAGCTTGCGGCCCCTTCCGGGACCATTGACGTTCCCGCGGACGGCAACGGCAGGAGCCTCACCTTCACCCTCCAGACCGACCCGCGGCTCGTCAGGCGAGCCTATCTGCTCTACGACGCCTACAACGCCGACTATCTTATCACGCCGGAAAAAAGGATCAACGGACTTTCCTGGACCGGCGGCTTCAGCACGCAGTCTGCCGCGCCCCAGTGGGTATCCCATTTCGAGGAGATCAGCCCTGCCTGGCTCGTCAAGGGAGAAAACAAGATCGAGTTCCGGAATCTCATGCAGAGGAGCGACCCGGCATCGTACTTTGTCCGCGATCTCAAGGTCATCGTGGAGCTCGAGAACGGCTGGAACGCCGTCAGCACGGTCACTGCCGCTGATGGAACTGCGGATGCCACATACGACGGAGACACCGCCACCTACTATAAACTGAGCGGGGTCCATACCATAGACATTAAGACCGAGCGCACTGCCCAGCCCCAGACAGTGAAGCTCAATCTATGGTCAGCCACCGGCTCTCTTTCCGGGACCCTCGCGCTCCAGTACCAGCAGGGGAGTTTGTGGAAGAACTTCACTTCCGGAGGGACCTTCGATTTATCAACGCTCCACGACGGTTGGAACGAGATCACCGTTCCCCAGGCAGTTTCTGCCGACGCCCTCAGGCTCAGCTTCAACGTCACGCCCGACCGTCGTCGCCCGGGCGCTGTCGTCGGCGGCGTTACTGAGCTTCGGCTCATTGCAAGTCCGGTGGGAAGCCGTCCCGGTCGCGGCCTGGTGATCGCTTATCCCACGGCCGGAGAATACTTCGGCAGGACCGCCCATATCCAGGGATTCGTGGAACCGGCAGGCACAGCGAGCATCGAGGGCAAGACTTCGTCGAACACCGACGGCGCCATAAGCCTCTCACTCACAAAAGACGAGACCCGCTTTGCGAGCCAGGCCGACAACGATGCATGGGAAGCGGTGGTCACGACGTCTCCCGGCGGCGTTGCCGCAAACAGGACCATCGCCCTCACCAGAAATCTCGGCAATACCGCGCCAACGCACACCGAGGACTCGTCGCAGGCCGCCGCCTCATCAAAGGAAAAGTACAGCGAGAAGGTCTCCCCGGGCCAGGCAAAGAAGATCCAGTACAAAGGCGTCACCCTCGACATCCCCGAAGGCGCTGTGGACGTTGAGACCGAGATCACCATTATCCCCCTGGCCGAGGCGGACCTAAACCTCCTCAACCCCGGCATGATCAACGTCACCTATCCCGACGCCGGGTACCGGTTCCTGCCCGCGGGCATGAAATTCAAGAAACCCATCAAGATCTCCTTCGGCTATTCCAAACAGCTCTTTGCCGCGGCCCAGACCGACGACGAAGTAAACATGTACTACTATGACGAGACATACCTGCGTTGGGTGGCCTTAAAGCGCACCAAGGTCGACGCCGCCGTCTCGACCGTCGAGTCCGAGAGCGACCACTTTACCGACATCATCAACTCCACCCTCGTGGTGCCCGAGCATCCCCAGGCATTATCCTTTAATCCCAATTCTCTCAAAGACATCAAGGCCGCCGATCCCTCGGCAGGCATGGACCTCATCGAGCCGCCCAGGGCCAACAACACGGGCACGGCAAACCTTTCCTACCCCATTGAGATACCCAAGGGCAGGGGAGCCTATACTCCGGACCTCCGCATCACTTACTCCAGCAACAACGCCAACGGCTGGATGGGCCTGGGCTGGGACATCCCCATCCCGAGCATCCAGGTGGACACCAAGTGGGGCGTGCCCGCATACGACGGCACCGAGGCATACCTCTTAGACGGCGCACCCCTGGCTGACATGGGCAGCGGAAATTACAAGCCCCGCGTCGAAGGCCAGTACCGCCGGATCAAGCGCTACGGCGCCGGCCCCACGGGCTACTGGTGGGAAGCCACGGACAAAAACGGCACCCGTTATATCTACGGCAAGAGCGCGGCGCGGAACTCCGCGCTCAAGAACAACAACGCCGGATTCCCTGCGGTCATCTTCCAGTGGTACCTGGAGCAGGTCATAGACACCAACGGCAACAGCACGGACTTCTTCTACACGAACGACGCCCTTGCACATCAGAACAACGGCGAGCCCTCGACCCAGATATACCTCGACAAGATCTATTACACCGGCAGCGGCTCTACCCTTGGCAAGTACCACGCTGACTTTGTGCTGGAGTCCTCGGACCGGCCTGACCAGGTGGTAAACGGCAGGTCAGGCTTTAAGACCGTGCTGAGAAAACGGCTTGACCGGGTGGACGTGTATTTTGACACGAGCCCCATCAGGAGCTATGACCTGGAATACAGGACAGGAGACTTCGGCAAGAGCCTCCTTTCGGCCATTGCCGTCAAGGCGCCGGGAGCAAGCGGCAGCCTGAAGGAGTTCTACCGCCACACCCTCGACTACTACAGCGGCGCCTACGGGTTCGGCCCGGTGGAGACGTGGAGCACGGAGAAGGCCCAGGCCCTCGCGTCCAATGATGACTACTCGTACGGCTGGTCGTTGTTCCTCGGCATCGGACCGGCGCCGCCGGTATTTCACGTGGGCAAGGGCGCCGGCCGGGGTACGGGTGAGAGCAACACCAGGCTCGTGTTCATGGACGTAAACGGCGACGGGCTCCCGGACAGGCTGTTCGAGGACTGGCTCCTCGACAACTACAACGGCGTCGAGATCAATCAGTACTTCAAGGGCCAGACGGCCTTCGCAAAGTATCCTCTTTTCAACAGCAGCATCAACACCCTGGGAAAGGACAAGACCAAGACGGCCACGCGCCTCAAAGGCGTCCATGTCGGCGGCGGCGTTGCCTCGGTGAACAACAGCTATGGCCGTTCCTTCGTTGAGGGAAAAGAGACCCTGGCGGACATGAACGGCGACGGCTTTGTCGACCAGGTAAAGCTCGACGGCGCTGTCAAGGTGGCCTTAAACAAGAAAGGCGAGGGGTTCGATTCGTTCGTGCCGTGGCAGGGGACGATCTCGGCGGACATCGGGCTCACGCCGGACGAGATCGCGACGATGAAAAAGGATTTCCATCTTGCCGACCCGGTGCGCAAATGGGTGGCCCCCTACGGCGGCACGGTACGCATCACCGGCACGGTCCAGAAGAGCGCGGCCAAGGCAGGCGATGCAGAGGACGGGCTCAAGGTCGAGATCCGCCAGGGCAACCAGCTCCTGTGGGAGCAGAGCATCGGCGCCGATGTCACCACCGCCTATCCCATCGATGTCGCGGTATCGAACCTGTCTGCCGGCGAGGCCCTCTACTTCCGTGCAAACTCCGTGGACGAGATCACCAACGATACCGTCACTTTCCATCCCGTCATCACCTATGACCAGGTCTGCACGCCCGACGCCTCCGGCACAGGCAGCACCTGCCGGTCCGTGAGCGCCGATGAAGCGGCGTCGAACGCGGCCCCCTCCGGAAGCCTCCAGTTTGTGTACGACAGTGCAGCGGACTTTTCTCTTTTCAACCACCGTGAAGTGGCCTGGGAAGTGCCGCTTGACGGGAACGTAACGCTTGACAGTTCGTTCAGCAAACAGGCCTCCCACGAGGACCTCGCTTTCCGCATTTTCCATTACCGCGGCGAGGAAATCATTCCGGTCCCCGACTGGGAAGACAAACGCTTCGAGGCTGGCGAGAGCGGGAGCCGGTCCGATACGCTTAAACTCACGGACGTGAAGCTCGGCGACAAGATCGTCTTCCTCGTTGATAACGACACGATGATCAATGTCCGCCCGGACCAGTTCAGCTGGGAGGCGACCGCCGCCTACAGCCGCCACTGCTGGGACCCTGACCCGACCAACAGCGATGATCAAGAGCGCACGTGCAAGGATCTGTCGCAAGAAGACCTGGACAAGAAGGACCCTGACGGCAACCCCATCTATATCTTCTATCCCGAGATCCATCAGCCGGTACGGCTGCTCGCGCCTACGAACACGCCTCTCGTCTCATGGGCGGCGCCCAAGGACGGCGCCATCCTCGCTTACGGCGACGTCTACAAGACCGACAGGACGGCCTCGGACGTGTTCGTGAAGGTCCAGGGTGCAGGCGCTCAGCACTACCAGACGGTTGTGGATAAAGACCGCTACGACGCCGGCGATCCGGACAACAACGTTCCCCCCTCGCCGATACTCACGCCCCAGGTGAGCGTGTCGGTCACGGCCGGAGAGCGGCTGTTCTTCGGCATTCATTCAGAGTCGTCTACAGGCGGCTTTGTGACGTGGCAACCGGAGGTCCTTTTTGCGCCGACCCAGTACTGTTATGCCCATCCGGATACGGGCCAGGAGGTCTGCACGTCCGTTACCTCCCAGGTTTCGAGCGGCACGTTGTACGCCCGTCTTCTGGAATTTTGCTACCACGTGACCACGACAGACCAGAACGGAAACCAGACGACAATCACCGTCTGCGAGCCGGTCACCTGTTCGGCCGGCACCGGCGCCTCAGGCTGCCGGGGCGACAGCGGCGCGTCCGTGACGGCCAGCGTGATTTCCCGTTCCGGCGTGGACGTGAACTATACCCATGTCGGGCTCATCAGCGAGCAGTTGGAAGCATTCTCAGGCGGCCACCGGAACTGGTACTTCGGCGAGTGGAACGGCAACGAGACGTGGGACACGGCCAAGATCAAGGTGCCCGATAAGGAACCCAAGGAGACGGACGAGCCTGAGGAGTATTTCATGGCCTCCCTGCCCAAGCGCAAGGGCCTGCCTGCGGCGCCTGTGCCGCTGTGGTGGAGCAAAGGGGTGAATGTCTACATCAGCGCCGACCAGATGAACCCGGCCCGGCTTGGCGCCAACGTCACCGGCATGCTCAACGGCCTGGGCGCCAGCTCGCTCCGTCTCTCACAGAGCTTCAATGAGTCCTGGAGCGTGAGCATCATCGGCCAGTCCATAAACGCCAGCAAGGGCGACGCCAAGGGCCGCCAGGAGGTCATGGACTTAAACGGCGACCGTTTTGCCGACCTCGTGGCGGAAAATACGGTCACCCTCAACACCGGCACCGCGGCGGGCTTTTATCAGCCGAAGGCGATCGACTTTAAGCTGAACGACTCTGCCGATATCCGCAAGATCCACAACCGGAACTTCCAACTCGGCATTACCTATCCCCCCGGCCTGCCCCCGCTTAACAACCAAAAGTCGAGCGGGACCACGAGCACGATCACTACCTCCGGCGGCGTCAGCTACGGCCTGGTCTACGGCAACTCCCGCACCGACGTGGACTTCATCGACGTCAACGGCGACGGCCTGCCGGACCGCGTTGCCAAGTCGGACGATGCCTTTACCGTGCGCCTGAACCTCGGAGGCCGTTTCGGCGCCGCCGAATCCTGGCCCGTGCCGAACTGGTCCCAGGGCGACATCACGCCTTCGAACATCCCCGGCGCCGACATCAACTCGAACGTCGTGGCCAGCAATGACAACATCGGCGCGAGCTACATGGCCTATAATGTGAACGCCGTGCGCCAGATGGTCATGCTCCAGGACATCAACGGCGACGGCCTGCCGGACCACCTCATGAAGCAGGACGGGCAGAACATCAAGGTCAAGTTCAACTACGGCGGCTCCTTCGGCCCCGAGACCGAGTGGCAGACCCCCGGCTGGGGCCACCAGATCGGCCGCGAGGAGCTGAAGGTCCTCTTCGGCGGCAACGACGCCCTGGGCTACTCCGGCACCTATATGCTCTCAGTCGGTTTCGGCGTCGAACTGACCATTTTCTGCATCCCGTGCCCGCTCACGCCCTGCGTCTGCATCACGCTCGACCCCGGCGTCAACGCCTCAATCGGCTACGGAGAGAGCGAGCTCCAGTTCACGGACATCGACGGCGACGGCTACCCGGACCACGTCTTAAAGCAGCTCACGGGAAACACCAGCGCCCTCTACGTAAAGCGCAACCTTGCCGGCAAGGCCAACCTCTTAAAGACCGTCACGCGCCCCTTGGGCGGAAGCTTTACCCTCGACTACAAGAAGGTCGGCAACATCGTGGATTACTCCGACCAGAACAACCTCATCGACATGCCTCATTCCCAGTGGGTCCTCATCTCCACGGTGCTGGACGACGGCCTGGCCGGCGACGGGACGAGCACCTACACCACGGCCTACGACTACGGCACGCCCTTCTACAGCCGCGCCGAGCGGGAGTTCTTCGGCTTTAACAAGGTCATGGAGACCAGAAACGACGGCAGCGCCGTCGAGCGCGCCTTCGAGAACCACGACTACCACAAGAAGGGGCTCCAATATACTGAGATCCTTCGTGATAAGCCCGGCCACGTGTGGTCCCGGACGGAAAACACCTATGAGCTCCGCGACCTGGGCGCCCCAACGTACCAGCCCCTGTTCCCGGACCAGAACTACGACGACAGCCACAAGGACCAGCTCCACGTGAAGTTCCCCATGCTGACAGCCACAACGCGGCACTTCTACACCGGAAAGACCACGGACCCCGCGGTCTCCTCCAAGTCCACGGCCCAGAACTTTGAATACGACGACTACGGAAACATCAACCTCTTCGTGGACCGCGCCGACGAAGGCACCACGGACGACGTCTACGCCGCCATCACCTACTGGATCGACCCCCAGGACAACTATATCGTCGGGAAGCCCGGGACCATCCGCGTCACCGACAACAGCCGCTCCAATGTCTACCGGGAGCGCAAGGCCGTTTACCAGAACGGCACGGGCAACATGACCGAGCTCTCCATGCTCATCCAGGGCAGCACCAACGCCGTGTGGAACATAGACTACTACGAGAACGGGAACCTCAAGTCCATCCAGTACCCGGCAGGGGCCCCGTCGCACAACACCAAAACCGACCGGTACTTCATCACCTATCAGTACGACCCCCAGGTCGAGACCTACGTCACCGCTATCAGCGACGCCTTCGGGTACAGCTCAGCAGCCGACTACAAGTACGAGTTCGGCC
>CAKKPG010000137.1 GCA_919901555.1 Nitrospiria bacterium
ACCAAAATTATTGTATTAAGCTATCAGAAAATACAGATACTCTCAATAACTCAATTGAGTCAATTTTTTGATGCACTTTTTCCCAATACTTTACTATCAATGTTCCGACAATTAGTTGCAATTAGTTGAACTCTTTTTGACAATAAACTGCAATTGCACTGGTACTGTGATATAATTTATTTTATTTGTACAAAAACCCCATCGAGCACTCTTCGGCGAGCTGTCATGCGGTCGCGGGACGGATAATCCCCTGTTACGCAATCGGCAGTGACCGCTGGTCCGGAAGAGCCCGCTCTTTATCGATACTCCAGGACAGAGGGCCGGCGCCATGCGGATGATCGAAGAGTTTTTTGAGAACTCCGCCGATTCGGTAATCGGCATTAATCAATATCAGCGCATCTGTTTCTGGAACCGCGCGTGCGAGAGATTATTCGGACTGCCGCCCGGTCAGGTGAGAGATAAGAGCTGCAATGACGTCGTCCGCGGGTCCGATCTCAATGGGGATGTTTTTTGCAGGCCTGACTGTCCGATTTTCAGCAAACTTCGGAGACGGGAATCGGCCGCGGATCATGACCTGGTCATACAGGGCCCGACAATCGCTCCTGTTGTAGTAAACGTGGGTACATTCGTTACCCCCGCTGCCGGCCGGAAAAGGACCGATGCGATCGCATTCCTGGTTTTTCGCCGCGTCGACGCCTACTGTCTTATCAAGCGCCTCGCCGCTGAGGCGAAGCTCCCGAAAAACAACGCCAAGCCGTGCAAATATCAGCTCACTGCGCGGGAAATGGAAATCCTGGAGCTGACGGCAAAAGGTTTGAAAACCCCGCAACTCGCCGCCCAGCTCTTCATCAGTGCTACAACAGTGCGAAACCATTTGAAAAATATCTTTTCCAAACTGGGCGTTCACAGCCGCGCGGAAGCGGTAGGCCTCGCTTTACGTTCCAATTTCTTTTAAACGAGTAATGGTTCCCGGTCTCCTCCTTCTTTTCTTGTTGTCGGGAAAATCGAAGGGAAAGGAGAAATTTTTCTTCATGCCTACATCTGCATGCCGGAAAGCTTCCCCCCTCCCGATGCAGGGTGTGATTATCTTTCCTGAAAAGCTTTCTACCTCCTCGGCGGTATCAGCGCATCCTGTGCCTTCGTCTTCGCGGACTGGGCGAGCGAGAGGGCGTTTCTTAGTTCTCCGTCCACCTCGGACGGATTGTGGAACCCCATGCTGTTTTCCGAGATAATGAGGTTTTCCCACCGCACATGGGCGGCCCGGTGGTCATCGGCGGCGCTCTTGAGCAGCGTGGTATTAACGTATTTCCCTGCTGCCAGCGCGTCCTTTGCCGCTTTGATGGCGGCGAGGCTGTCCACCAGGGCCTGCTGGACCGTCAGAGCGCTGGAATAGATGCCGTCCTGGATGTTCTCGGCCTTGGTCTTCATCCGGGGGAGCGTTCCGCCGTGGCAGGCGCCGCAGGGCGGTATGATACCGTCCTTGTCCAGATTGAGGCCGAAGGTCTGGGCAAATGCCGCGACCGGAGCAGGGGCCATGTATTTCAAGGGCGAAGCCATCCAGTGGCTCGTGAAGACGGCGCCGCCGGTCGTCTTTGTCACCTTCGGCATATGGCAGATGAAGCACGGTGCACTGTTGCCGTAGTGACGGCTGTTCCAGTAGGTCTCTGCCTCGGGATGCTGGCTCTTGATCAGCTCTTCATTGATGGGATAGGGAGTGTTGTAGTAGACGCCGTTTGCCGGTGCAAAGGGGCTCGAGAGCGGTCCGGTCCCGTGCTTCCAATCCTGGATATATTTCAGGCCGCTGAATTCCCCGTATCCCGGGAACACGCTGCTGTATATAGTTTCCAGATCGAACACCTTGCCCCAGGGGAAGTAGTCGCGGTCAATATGGTCTATGGGGCTGTCTCCACAGACATACTCCACATGGCACTGGCCGCAGAGGGCAACATACTCGGCCTGCGTAAGCGGCTTATCTCCGTTGAAGACCTTGGGACTTCCCGATTCATAGGGATTAAGACCCCGCCTGCCGATGGCATCGATCAGGGACTTCCGGATGATCCGCCAGCCGATAAGCTCTCCTGTCGACGTATCACGGGCGACCTTGTGGGGATTGTGGCAATGGTTGCAGCCGTTTCCTGAAAGCCTGGTGGGAGAGTTGGAGGGGAGTTCATTCACGGTCAAAGCATACAGTGCAGACCATGTCCATGTACCGTTCTTGCTTGCTCCCGGATAATCATAGCTCGAATACATCACCCCGCTGGGAAGGGTCACGAGCACCTGGACCTCATGGGTCTTCGGATAGGGAGCGTCCCGCGCCGTCTTCATGCTCACTTTCGTGCCCTTGGGAACGGTAATTCCCGTTGCCATATGGCCGCCTTTCACGTACGTATCGTTCTCGATGACACGTTCCTTGCCCGAGTCCCAGTAATAGGCAAGCTTCGTCGACTTGCACTGCAGGCAGGTGTCGTACTTGCCGCGCGTCACGTCGAAGTGGTCCTGGAGCATGACGTTGTGGGAGCGCTCCTCGTTGTACTCCTTCGTGAACCCGTAGCCGTCAATGATGTCGTTGTAGTGGATGAAATCATTGAGCTTGCTGTACTGGGCGGGAGAGCCGCCGTATTTGGTCTTGTAGCTGTCGCCGTAAGTGTACGTCGCATACTGGTCCGCGTGGCATGTTCCGCAGACCTCGAGGTCGAAGTGCACCGTTGTCTTTGCGGTCATGTTCCCGCCGTGGTTCGCCGCTCCCTCGTGGCAGGTCTCGCACACAAGGCCCTTGTGCGATGAGGCAGCAATGTCGCTCACCCGCTGCTGGTGGCAAGGGGCGCACTCCTCATTCAGGGCAATTGCCGGGCCTGACCATCCTGACAGGATCACAGCGAACGATACTGCCATGACCGCGCCTTTACAAATCCGTGATGTTTTCATGACTATCCTCCTTTTTGGCATCGTCCGCGGGCAAGTTGCAACCATCTCACAGCCGAAACCACCATCATCGGCTTCTCTCCAGGCACACAAAGAGCTTCTCAAGAAGCCGGACCGCTGTCCCGTGCGATGGCGCGCAGAGCCCGCTTTCTGCCATTTTTTGTGCAGTAAGGTGCTGCGCGGCGTGAGACTGTTGTAATGACTTATTATGGAAGGAAAGGGGGGAGTCCGCAATGGGACAGACTACTCATTTTGGCATGCGTGGAACTACCTAGAACGAAGATTGCAGCCGCGGCGGCGGGAACTCAGATATACCGATTATGCATTGCGTATTTGACGATGTCCGTCGCCTTCTTCAGGTTCAACTTATTCATGATATTTGCCCGATGATGCTCGACCGTGCGGGAGCTGATGAACAAAAGCTCGGCGATCTCTTTCGCTGTCCTGCCCTCTGCCGTCATCTTCAGGACCTCGCGCTCCCGGGCGGTAAGCGGCCCGGGGTCGAATGAAGGCCCCTGATCTTTCCGGAACCGCCGGGCCCAGTTCTCCGTCAGTTCATCAGAGAGTTCAGGAGGTACATAGCGCTTCCCGCTTCTGATCCGCTCGATGGCGGAGAACAGATCCACGTCCGCGTTCTCCTTGAGCAGGTACCCGTCGGCGCCGGCGCAAAAGGCCTGATTGAGGAATTCCACGTCCTTGTGCATCGTGAGGATCAGCACTTTCACGCCGGGGTGGGCGCGTTTGATCTCACCGGCCGCCTCGAGCCCCCGGAGGTTCGGCATGGAGATGTCGAGGATCACCATATCGGGCGCGGCTTTCTTTACCAGGTTCAGCAGGGCGAGCCCGTCTCCCACGTCCCCGACAACCGTCAGGCCGGCCTTTTCGTCGATGATCTTTCTGAGCCCCTGCCGCAAGAGCGCGTGATCATCAGCCAGTGCTATGCGATAGTGCTTCATGAGAGGAAGCCCTCCGTTCCACCGGCACGCTGAAGGCGATGCCGGCGCCGCCCCCCTCTTCACTCCAAACCTCAAGAAGGCCCCCAAGCATCCGCGCCCGCTCCTCCATGGCGTATAATCCCAGCCCGCGCTCCGCGGAAGCCTTGGCAGTCTCCCGTTTCACGTCAAACCCCCTGCCGTCATCGGCGATGAGAAGGGAAACCACCCTGTCGCGGCGGGTGACGACGACCGAGACGTTCCTGGCCCCGGCGTGCTTTCCGACGTTGGTCAGCGCCTCCTGGACGATCCGGTACAGGAGGGTCCGGTCGTCGCGCGGAAACAAGCCGTCGAGATCCACTCCTCCATCGTCGAAGACCGCTTCGATACCGAGGGGTTTGGCAAAATTGGCCAGCAGCCCGCGCAGTGCCGCGGTAAGCCCCTGGTGTTCGAGCACGGCGGGGCTCAGGTCGCGGGAGAGCCGCCGGACGTCGTCGATCACCTGATCGAGATAGCGCAGGGTGTGGTCGCATTCGCCGCGCAGGTCTCCCTGGTCCGGCCGCAATCTCTCTTCGATCGATCGCAGCTGGAGTTTCATGAGCGTCAGGGCCTGCCCCAGCTCATCGTGCAACTCACGGGAGATGCGCCGCCGCTCCTGTTCCTGGGCGGAGATGAGCTGCGCCGAAAGGCGCCGGAGCTGCAGCTCCGACTCCCGGAGCGCCTGCTCGGACTTCACTCGGTCGGTAATGTCGTGGACGAATTCGAGCTTGAGGACGCTGCCGTCATCATTGGCGACCGGCGTATCAAAGAGCTCGTAGGTGCGCCCCGTTTTCTCCGCGCGCATTTCCCATCTCACCGGCTTCCCGGCGAAGACATCCTCGTTCTTGCACCAGGGGCAGACCGCGATCCGGCCATGGAAGTACTCGTAGCACTTGTGCCCGTTCCGGGGCCCGAATTGTCTTTCGAGCATGGGGTTGACATACTGGATCGTATAGTCTTTGCCGACGGTACAGACGCCGTCCGGCATGACATCGAGGATCCCCTTGAGCTTGTTGCGTTCGCGCTGAAGGCCCTCCTCGGCGAGTTTGCGCTCGGTGATGTGCAGGAGCAGCGGCCGGAAGAGAAAGTAGTACAGCATGGGCGAAAGCAGGAGGATGAGAAGCAGGGAGTCCAGGAGCCCTTCGACAAAACCCTCGGGTTCCACGGTAAAGGGCAGTTCATGGATGACGGTCATTACAAGCAGCTCAACGAAGAAGATCGAGACAGCCATCATAAGCAGGAGTCCGGCGGCTGACGGGGAGTTGCACAAGCTCTTAGCATGCATGGACCACGTTGTATCTGCCGTTGATTCTGCCATGGTTCCACCCTCATCGACAACCATGCAATCAGTGAATGTTCGACGCCGGCCCTCTTCTCCGGGACATGAGGACAACTATGTACGACCCTCAATAGACAGGAAGCCGCGACAACAAGAACATTTTATTCCTTGGTGCGCGCGTCATGGGATGCCTCCTTGTGGCCAATATAGAAAACGGCTATACAGGGAACGGGTGGGGCGGGTCGGCGAAAACTACAATTTATAATAGAATTAAATCAGAGAATGCACATACACTCAATAATGCAATTGAATCATTTTTCTGATTCATTTGATGGTCTCGTATGAAGTCCCCCGTGCTGTCATTGCGGGGAGCGGAGCGACGCGGCAATCTCATTTTTTCAGACAGTTACAAACTACGAGATTGCGGAGTTTATCCCGAGCGTTAAAACGAGATTGCTTCGCCTCTGGCTCGCAATGACGAGCGAGGGACCTCTCGCAAAGACGGCTTTTAGGACTTTTTACGAATGAATCAATCATGCCTGGGGCCATACCACAATTTTGCAATTTGCATTTTGAAATTTGACTTTTGCATTTTCTTTCTGCACCTCTCACTTCCCGAAGGGGCAGACCGGATACCGGCACTCTTTGCAGTTAAGACAGAGCCCGCCGTGGCCCAGCTCGGCGAGTTCCTTTCTTCCGATCCGCTCTCCCGCAAGAATGCGCGGGAGAATGAGGTCGAAGATGGTGACCTTGTGGTACATGCCGCAGGCGGGGATGCCGAGGATGGGGATGGCAGCAGAGTGCAGAGTGCAGAGGGCAGAGGGTTCTTGCCCCATGCCCTTTGCGCTATGCTCTATGCTCTCTGCGCTATGCTCTATGCCTAAATACCCCACCAGAAACATCGCGCCCGGCAGCACCGCTGATCCGTAGGTAAGGTCCGTTGCGCCGAGGTTCCTGATGGCGAACCGGGTGACGTCGTCGGGGTCCACGGACATGCCGCCGGTGGTGATAAGAAGGTCCGCCCCGGCCTTCAGGAGCTCCCGGAGCCGCTCTTCGATGAACGTCACGTCATCGGGGGCGTAGTAGGTCCCTACGATCTTGCCGCCGCAGGCTTCGATCTTTTTCGCGATGATGGGGGCGAAGGCGTCCTGGACCCTGCCGTGATAGACTTCGTTGCCCGTGATGACGATGCCGGCCTTGGGCTTTCGCAGTTCTTTGACTTCGATAAGCCCTGATGCACTTTCGCATGGAGCATGGAGCAGAGCGCTTGGTGTTTGGTTTTGCGCTATGCCCTCTGCGCTATGCCCTCTGCGTTCCACCTTCCGCGCTTTTTCAGCTATCATCACCGCATCATCCACAACAGCCCTCTTCACCACCAGCGGTATCGCCCTGGCGCCTGCTACGACCTGGTCCTTCTTTACGAAGCTGTTGTCATGGAGGGTAGCGCACATAACGTCGCCGAGCATGTTAAACGCGAAAAGCGCTTCTCTGTTGATCTTGAGGAGGCCGTCCTTATCTGCGACAATATTGATCTTGCCTTCCGTGGGCTCTCCCTGGATATTCACGCCGTTTCCCATGAGGGCCTTTGCAATGGCATGGGCGGCGTCATTCTCGTGCATCTCGTCTTCTGCCACGTTCAGAACAAAGAGATGCTCCTTGCCGAGCCGCTGGAGGTGACGCACGTCCTCTTCCCGGATGATGTGGCCTTTTTTGAACGCCCTGCCCTTGAACTCTCCCGGCCTGATCTCCGTGATATCATGGGCCAGGACCGTGCCGACAGCCTCGGTGACACGAACTGTTTTACTCGATATCCCGGCGTCCGGTTCAGAATCATGAATATCGCACATAATCCCCTCCTACGTTCTCGCGATCTTTTTAACTCCCGACAGCCCGTAGTGAATCGTCAATCCGACGAGAAAGCCGATGGTAAGATTTCCGAGTGCAAATCCCAATAATCCGACGGTTACCGCAATGAATGTCGCCGTTTTATCTCCGAGAACGTCTCTTATGAATAATGCATGCTGTACGCCGACGTAGCAGAGGAGCGCGCCCAGGATGCCCGGGGGAAAAGCGGATACAACGGCTACCGCGGAATGACCGAAGAGAAGTCCGAAAGCAATAAGCACACCGCCGATGATCAGGCCCGACTTGCCGCTGGTCGCTCCGAATTTGTTGTGCGCGGTGAGCCCGCCGCAGCCGTGGCACAGGGGTGCGCCGCCGGCCAGCCCGGAAACGATGTTCGCGATTCCCATGCTCAGGGGAATGCTTTTCAGGTTGAGCAGCCGCGCTCTTTCACCGTACAGCAATCTGCCCGTTTCATTTGTCGCAACGACGGCATTGCCGAACGTCAACGCTATCTGAGGCAGAACGAGGACGGTAAATCCCAGCCGGAGATTATCCCAACTCGGGACGGCCGGCAGCATGGCGACCGGACCGATGATCGCCGGCGCCGCTCTTTGGAAGGAAAGGAACGCTCCGAATGCAAGGAGGGGAATGAGCGGCGGTATGTTCCTCAACAACGTGATCGTTAGAATAAGGAATATCGCGGCAACGCCTGCGACAGCCATGTCGGGCCGCATAAGGCCGACGGAGGTTTTGACGAGCATTGCGCCCAGCCCCAGCTGGATGCCCCGTATGACGGAAACCGGGAAAAGGTCTCCGAGCCGATTACTCAGGCCCGTGACGGCGATGAAAATGAGGATCGCCCCCATGACCACGCCCGCCGCATTGATGACGCTGAAGGTCAATCCCGAAGCAATGGCGATCGCCGACATCGCTTTCAGCGGCTGCACCGGCATGGTGATCCTGAAGTAGAGGGCCGATGCGGCGTAGAACAGGCCCGCCATCAGGAAGAGCGCGGTCGGATTCATGCCGTTCTTCGCAATCAGGGCGACTGCAAGAGGAAAAAGAACGCCGATGTCGCCGAATGCCCCGGAAATGTCCCAAAGTATTTTTTTCATCCTATTCGAAAACACTCCTGAAACGTTTATCCACAAGCGCCTGTATGCCCTTTTCCAGCGCTTCGTATTTTTTCAGGAACTTGCGCGCATCGTCCATGAGGGTTGCGCCGCCGCCGTTTTTTCCGCCGGCCTGTCGTGCGACAAGTTTAATGCCGAGCCGTTCTTCCATGGCCTTGATATGGCTCCATGCCTTGCGGAACGAGATGTCCACTTCCTTTGCCGCCTGGTTGATCGACCCGTGGCTTTCGATGGCTTCGAGGAGGAAGCGCCTGCCCCTGCCGAACACAGGCTCGCCGTCCATCTCGATCCAGAGCTTGGATCTTATTTCCATACCGTTATGACTTTTCTGCATAACGCATCACTTTATAAAATTCTTTAACCGCTGGGAATTAACGCTTGAATCTTCCGTTTTGAATCCTGTATTGTAACTACTCAGGTCTGCCGCTGAGCACAGGCGCAACGAAGCGCGCCCAAGATCAACACCGGTACGCCGCCGCTGCCAAAACAACGCGTGCGAAGCGAAAGCGTTGCGGGTGCTGCGCCGCAGCGCTGAAATCGTCACAGAGCACTCTGGCGCGTCTTGCGCCGAAGCGAAGTGGCTGACCTGGGTAGTTACCCTGTATTTTCTTTTTCTGCGGTCTCTGCGACCTCTGCGGTCGATGCTTTTTCCGTTGTATAGTATCCTTCCCCTGCGCAGGGCTTGCAGAGAACCTTCCCCTCTCGATATATTTCCCGCATGTCCTGGACATATTCTCCGCACCCGTCGCATCGGGTCCTGCGGAGGGGCCTGCCGGGCATGTCCTCGGTCCGCGGCGTTACCTTCACCTGCATTACGTCAAAAAGCTCTTCGTCGGACATGACCTTGTACGCTTCGAGCTGGGCCGCATATTTGTCCGCGATTGCGGGGAAATACTCTTTTGCTTTGTTCCGTGAATCCTCACGGGCGACGACACGGACCGCCCTGCCGGTCCTGAGGTTCAGGAACGTCGCCGCCATTTTTCCGTAGTCCATGAACTTCATGGTCCGGTGGCCGAGACTGCAGCCCGTGACGGACTGCACCGCGTCGGTGGCGCAGCGGTCCATTTCCACGTAGACCATGATGCTCTTCCGGTCTTTGCCCCGGGGATCGGAGATGCCGATTTCCCGGAGCCCGAGCATGGACATGCGAACACCGAGCACCTGGCCGGCGCAAAGATGACCATGGATTTTTGCGGACTCAGTCAGGAGTTTCGCAAAGTCAAAACTATTCTGATTTTCCCTTATCACGTGGGGACCTTTCCGACAGGTGAGACGCCTATCCTCAACCTGTGCACTCCTACACCCCTGAGAATTACGCTATGGTATCACGTTTTTCTCTTAACGAAACGGTAAATTTTTCTCCCTGCCCTGCGGAGTGGAAGAACGCTGTCCGGCCAAATAGAATACTATGGACAATTCTACTAAAATCTCCGTCCTTTAGCAAGGGCAATACGGAAAATCGTCTGGCTGAAATAGTACGCGCCGTTTATCAGGGCATGCCCTCGGACACATCGAAAAATTGCCTGTAAAAACTCCCGGCCTTGTTGAGGTAAGGCGGGAATATCTTCTCCGATTCGGCACTGACGGCATTAAAATCTATTCCCTGCTCATCCTTGAGCCATTCCCGGACGATGCCCGGAGTGACTTCGATATGGAACTGAAGGGCGTAGACGCGGTCGTTGAACCGGAAGGCCTGGTTGGGAAAGAGGGGCGACGACGCGAGCCGCACCGCGCCCCGCGGCAGATCGAAGGTATCGCCGTGCCACTGGAAGACCTGCGCCGCGTTCCTGCCGTCAACGGACAGTTCAACCATGCACGGATCGTCCATCCCTTCGCCGGTCAGCGACACCTCGTACCATCCGATCTCCTTTTGCCCGCCCGGATAGACCTTCGCCCCGAGGACGTGCGCCAGCATCTGCGCGCCGAGGCAAACGCCGAGCACGCGCTTGCCCGTCCGGACCGCCTTCTCGATGAGCGCCGCTTCGTCCTTGAGATAGGCATGCACATGCATCTCATACACCGCCATCGGCCCGCCCATGATCACGACATGGCTGTATCGATCCACGTCCGGGGCAGGACCTCTTCGGTACGGCTCGACGACCGAGTACGGAATGTTCTTTGTCTTCAGATGATCTTCGATCGTGCCCGGCCCCTCGGCCGCGGCGTTCTTGATGATGAGTACGTTCATTGGGGCTGTTTCTCTTTGGACAGGGTCCTGACATAGGTCACGATGTCCGCAATATCCTGATCGCTCAGTCCCACGCCCTTTTTACCGAACGCCGCCATATGGGTCCCGGCCCTTCCGTCACGAATGGTAATCGCCAGAAAATCCGGCTCCGCCTCTTTCTGGACCACGGGGTTCCTGAGATTGAGCCCCACGCCCCCCTGCCCCCTGGCCCCATGGCAACTGATGCAGCGGATCTTGTACAGTTCCCGGCCGTGTGCGGCATCGCCCTTGTACCCTGCAGAGCGGAACGGTTCCGGCCGCTCTCCCGGCCTGCGCTTCGTTATGTATGCAACGAGGGTATCGACTTCCCGGTCCGTCAACCCGGCGGCCGCGGTCTTCCACGCTGTCATCTGCGTACCGGCCCTTCCCTCTTCAATGACCTTCTTGAGATAGGTATTGCTCGCCGCCTTCAGGAAGGCCGGGTTCATGATGGCGGGGATGGTCCTCTTAAAGACCTCGTCGTTCACGCTCTCGTTGCCGGTCGTATGGCAGGCGATGCAGTACATCCTGAACAGCGTCTCACCGTCCTCCCTGGCGCCTCCTGCTCCCGGAGTCTCCTTGATGCGGCGGTACTTTTTCGGCATCTCGCCGCTTCGCAGCGACAGGACATAGGTGGTCAGGAGATCGGACTCCTGATCGGTGAAATCGGACTTCATCTCGCTCCCGAGCACAAGGTTCCTTGGATCGTCGAAATGCTGCTTCATCCAGGAGTAGACGGTCTTCTCTCCTTTGACGGAAGGCATGGCAATGGGCGAAGTCATGGGGAAATAGGCGATGGACTGCGAACCGACTCCGTCAAGGGCCTTGCCGAGCACGCCGCCGACGTTGTCGAGCTTGTGGCATCCCTTGCAGCCCTTGTCCCTGAACAGCTTCTCACCCTTGACGAGCTTTCCCCCTCCCCGTTCCCTCAGCATTTCGAGGTCGTGGCAGGTCGCACAGGAACTCTGAATATACTCCAGAGGGATGATGGGATAGTCCCAGTGCGTGTCGTGCCCGAGGCCGTGGGCCTCCTTTTTGTTCGTAGCCCTGCCCTGGCCGTAGTGGCAGACGGTGCAGCCGAACCGGTCCGGCGGATGGTTCTTCAAATACTCGCCGCTGTGCCGCGCGAGCGGCTCCGCAGCGCGCGCCATGAAAGGGATTTCAACGCCGATATGGCAACTGGTGCACCGGTCGACCACGCCAAGGGCGCCAAGGTAAATCTGCTGGATCTCAACGGTCAAGGCCCGCGCCTTGTCCCTGGTCTCCGCATCCTGCGCGTTCTTCACCAGGAACTCTTTGAAGGTAAGCTGATATTTTTTCCACTCAGGCGTCGCCTCCCGGTACGCCGCAAAAACCGCGTACAGAACAAAGACCGCCGCGGAGATGAATAACAGCCATACATAAAACCGGTTGCGCATGGGACCCCTCTTTACCCCGTTAGAGAACTTGTTCTCTAACGGGGTTTACGTGCGTTCGCTTTATATTCAAATACCGCCTGCGGGCAATTGCTGCCCGCAACTGAGTTCTTCGTCTATCATCCCGCTTGAGGCATCTCGGTTGATTTCCTTTTCATACCCTGCAACATCTAATCCGTGCGTCTCACACTCTGCGGTCAGAACAGCGTGGAGGACCGTCCCGAGCCGCTTATAGTAGTCCTCGCACTCAATCTCCCGGATGCGGCTGCAATAGAAAAATCCCCACCGCGCAAGATGGTCATGCAAAAACTTCTTTTGCGCCTCCCGGACGATCGCCAAGTGTTCGTTCTGATGCTTCTCTTCGGCGTAGCTCTCCTTATAAGCCAGGAGCGCCATGAATTCAAGCTCTACGGCGATATGGTCGACCGGCTCCCGGTGTTCCGCCCCGTCGCTGACATCAAAGCCGAAGGCCTGGTAGAAACCCGCGATATCGGCGAGCTCGAAGGGCTTCCGCGATATCTTCTCGTGCAGATGCTCCGTCTCATAGGGCGATATCATTCCTCCCATATCGAAGACGCGCAGGTACTCAGATTCCATGTCCCTGACCCTATGCCTGTTCGCGAGGAAGGATGACTTGAAATCCCTCATCGCTGAAGATAAATCTCCCTCAAGCAGGTCCCCGCACGCGGACAGCAGACCTTCGAACATTATCCAATTCCCCTCTTGCGGATACGCAAACCCGAGCGAGAGGGTTTTATAGAGAGAGATCATGCCGGCCGTCACGGTTCCACCTTCACCTCAGCCCACGCCGGGCTGACGGACTTTCTCCCTGCGGACTCTTTGCGGCCCCCTTCCCATACGGCGAAGGCCACGGGCATCTTTTCTCCCGGCTTGAACCGCACGCTGCCGGGATCATCGACCGCCAACGGCCTCCTGAACACCACAATCCACTCGCCGTTCTTCCACTCCGCCTCGCCCGACGTGTTCTCGATGTTCATCGACTTCAGGGTGCCGCTGCCTTCCGCGGACAGTTCCTCGATGATCTCTTTATGGGGAACGGAAAGGGGATTTCCCGCGGCCTTGCCCGGGATAAAGATGTCCTTCTCCGCCTGCGTCTTCTCGGTCCCCTTGCCCTGTACGGGATAGTCGAACTGATAGAGATCCACGACCATGTTCGGATAGGCCGTCTTGACGGTCTGGAATCCGTGTTTCCGGTCCGCGCTCCTCCAGGCCCTCCAGTGGAGGATGTGTACCGGCTTTTCTGGCTCTCCCATAAAATACTCGGGGAGCGGCTCTTTTTTGACCGGGAACTGGAGCGCGGCGCTGTCCGAAAAATTCATGATCTTCGGATTGTCGTTCCTGGCGGCATCTTTCCATACGAGCCTGAAGGCGATGTACTTCCCGTCATGGACCGACTGGACCAGGACCTCCTTCACCCCCACGTCCGCCGGCTTCGGGTCAACGAGGAACTGCCTCTGAAGCGGCTGTTTGTAGGGGGCCGCCGTCTTCCACACGTTGTCGTTCAATCCGACCTTGCTCACATCGATGTTCCTGCGCATGGAACTGAATTCAACGAATTTTTTCTCCCCGGCGGAGACAGGAGCTGCAACAAGGGCAATGCCGAAGAGGATAAACAGCATCTTTCCGCTCATAAAAACCTCGCTCTCCCGTTACGGTGTATTGTGCCGGTACACCTTGATTTTTTTGTCGTAATACGCCCTGATGTACATGGGTTCCGTAAGGGGCACCTTGACCGCTTCGTTGCCCTTCTCGTCATAGCCGTAGGCATGGTTCGTATCGACCTTAAATGACCCCAGGAGTTTTTCCAAGCTGCCGAAGAGCACCAGCAATCCTTTGAGCGTCTGGTCGTCCTTGATGGCCTTGTAGGTATCGACCGCCTGCGCCGCCCCCGGCCCGAACATCTGCTCCAGGTACGGCAGGGGCGCGTGGATCGGCGGGATATAGTAGCTGTTCGGTTCCGTGCCGAACTGCGGGTAGAGCGGGAGCGCCAGCTTTCTCTCATGCACGAGATAATCGATGGGGTTGTCCTTCCGCGCCTTGTCCGGCGTGCTGAGGTAGCCGTGGAGCCGGATCTTGCCGATGCAGTTCGTGACGCACTGCGGCATGTCGCCCTGTTCTATTTTGGGATAGCAGCCGATGCACTTCTCGCTGATCCTCGTCTCGACGTTGAACAGCGACTTTTTGTAGGGACAGGCGCGGACGCACTCGCGGTACCCGCGACAGCGTGACTGGTCGATCAGCACGATGCCGTCTTCTTCCCGCTTGTAGATCGCCTTGCGCGGGCACGCCGAAAGGCAGGCGGGATACGTGCAGTGGGCGCAGGTCCTCGGGAGGTAATACATCCAGATCCGGTGGGGCATGGTGATCCAGTCCCCCCGGTTGACCGTGGCGGCCACCTCGTCCTCGCCGATGTTCGGATGCGCCCAATCCGCGTCTTCGGCGAGATGCTGGAGGATCTTCTCGTCCTTCTCTGCCGCCTCGAAGAGGGTCTTACCCGCATACTTGTCGCCCATCCAATCCTGGAACCCGAGCTTCGCAAGGATCCCGCGGTCCCATCCCATGGGATAGCCGCCGTAGGGCTTCGTCTCCACGTTGTTCCAGAACATGTACTCTTGCCCCTTCCCCGACGTCCAGGTGGTCTTGCACGCGAGGGAGCAGGTCTGGCAGGAGATGCACTTGTTCAGGTCGAAGACCATGGCCCACTGTTTCTTCGGCCGGTGCTGGGGATACACGTACGCCGCGTTCCTGCCCAACTGCCAGTTGTATACCTTCCGCATTTGCATTCTCTGAGCTCTCCCTATGCTTTCTTGATCTTTATGTATCCGCCCCGGATAAAGGCCTTCATGGCATCATCCTCGTGGGTGGGCCGTATGTGCGACCTGACCGGTTCCCAGGGCCCCTTGCCGTTGATGCCGCCGTTCTCGGCCTTCGTGATCCTGGCGAAGCCCTCGCGGGGCGCGCCGTTGGCGCAGTGGATGTCCGGCGCGAACCCCTTGCCCATCTTCTGGCCGAAGGGGTCCTTGCGGACAAGCGAGTCCGTCAGGAGCGTCGGCCTGAGCCAGGCCCGGGTGCCGCTCTGGTGGCTTCCGTAACGGAACATGGCCTGGTAATTCGTTTCCGGATTTTTCGCCAGGCCGTCGGGCCGCGTCTCATGGCCCTTTACGCTGCCGAGAGTGGCGCCGAACATGTTGTACCACATGCGCGTCACGCCCCGGGGGGTGCCCCAGTAGTACCGGGCGCGGCAGAGAAGGCGCGCCGTCTTGTGCTCAGGGCTTCCGGCCTTGGCGTTCCGGTAGGGCCTGTCCGCCGGGTCATTGTCGATAAAGACGTAATCGCCGTCCTCGATGCCCAGTTCCTTTGCGTCGAGGGGATTCATGTCCACATAGCCCTCGGTCACGAACGGCATCCGCTTGTCTCGTCGATAGACATCGCCAAAAGGTCCGAACCACACCGCCACCATATCGGTGTCTCCTGCCGTCGTATGCGTGCAGTGGCGGTACTTCGGCGTATGGAAGATGAACTTGAACCCCTTGGACATCAGCGGGTGCTTCGTCTTCAGAAGCTCCTCGGAAGAATACTGGATGTTTCTCACCTGACGCGATTCCGCCGACAGGTCTTTGGAAGAGAAGCCCCAGTCCTCGGGCCGCTTCGGCCGGAGCGCCGGGTGCCTGCCCACGATCACGTTGGGCTCATGGAACGTGGAGTCGATGGGTTCCCGGTAAACCACGATATTTTCGCCGTGTTCGATCCATTCCGTCTCGGGCCGGTAGAACTCCATCCGGCCCGACTTGGTGTACCACAGTTTGTCCTCGTGCGCCTGTTCCCAGCTCCCGAGGCGCGGGTAAGTCCTGTTGTTCATCAGGGCGGGAACGCCGTCCTTCGCCTTGGCCTCCAGGTCCAGGAACTTGAACCCCGCCAGGCCCTGAGAACCGTCGAAGATCCTCTGGGCATAGACGCTGACCTTGTCCTCGCGCACGAATTTCCAGTAATCCTCGAAGCGCTTGTCCTTGGCCAGCTTTCCGAGGGCGCCGGCGAGTCCGGCGAGGATCTCGATGTCCGGCTTGGTATCGAAGACCCTCGGCAGCGGGGTCCGGGGGTGCACCTGTACAAAGGAGTTCGTGCAGGATGCGCTGAAATCGGGCTGTTTGAACTCGGCGGCATAATCGCAGCCGTAGACGATGTCGGCATACTCGCACGACCCGTTCCACCAGTATTCGGCCACGGCGATCATCTCGATCTTCGGCAGGGTATTGTTCACCACGTCGTAATGCCACTTCGCGTTTCCGAGCAGAGAGTTCGAGTTGGCGAAGATCATGGCCTTGGTCGGCGTGTTCAGGTGGCCCTTGCCGCTGAACAAATGGCCGCCGACGCGGAGAGGACGGTCCCCGTAATTATAGAAATGCGCCGACTCGTACACGGTATAGTACTTTTTATGTACCGGCTTTGCGGGGTCAAGCTCAATGTTGAAGGGGTCCTCCGCCACATAAGCGCCGACCCCGTTCAGCAGCGCCACCTTGTAGTTGCCCGCGTAGCTTCCCACATTGCCTCCGGGAAATCCGATGTTGCGGGTCATGGCCGCCACGAACAGCACTGCGCGGTCCTTCAGGTCGGCATTGAAGTACTGGTTGGAGCCCATGCCGCACGCAAAGAGGGTCCCCTCGGGCCGTGATGCGATGTCCCGTGCGAGCGAGATGATCGCCTCTTTCGGCGCCCAGGTGATCTTCGAGGCCTGCTCCGGCGTAAAGCTTTCGTTGATATACTGTTTCATGAGATCGAATACGGGCCGCACCTTCACCTTCCGGCCCTTGAGCATGGTGACCTCAAAGGTCCCTTCCAGCGCCGGATCAATGCCGAACTTCTTGCCGAAGTCCTCGCGGCTGACGGAGGCCGGCTTCTTCGCCTGTGCGTCCCAGACAACGCAGTCGCTCCATTCAGCCGCCAGCTCTTCCGTCACGATCTGCTTGTCATGCTCGGTGACATGGCCGATGAAGGGATCGTTCTTTTTCATCACCACCGTATCCTTGGTCAGCGCTTTCTTCTGATACCCCGGGATCACGTCCTCGGGCCGCAGCATATCGAGGGTGTCCATCCGCACGAGGAACGGCAGATCGGAATATTTTTTAATATGATTCGCGTCGTACAGTTTTTCCTTGATGATGACGTGCGCAACGCCGAGCAAGAGCGCCGGGTCCGTTCCGGGACGGATCACGATGATCTCGTCGGAGCGGCAACCGGTTGCGGGATATTCCACGGACACGTTCACGACCTTCGTACCCTTAAGCCGCGCTTCGGTCAGCCAATGGCTGTCGGGCATCTTCGTCGTGATCCAGTTCATGCCGAGCAAAAGGATCATCTTCGCGTGCTCGGCGCAGTTCAGGTCGAATTCGTTGGTCTGCATGCCGAGCACCATGGGATGGCCGGGCGGGAGATCGGTGTGCCAGGTGTAACTGTCCCAGCCCCTGCCGCCGAGCGATTTCTCCGGCCCCGTGCCGCGGATCTTGTCGTCCAGGAGCGCCAGCATATTGCAGAAGCGGTAATAGCCGAAGATCCTCGTTGCGCCGAGCAGCGACATGCCGCCCCTGATCTTCAGGACCTGGGTTCCCGCTTTTTTCATGGGCTCGATCATGGCGGGATCGTACCCCTGTTGCGTGAGGCGGTCGAAGCCCTTGTCCCCGGAGTACGTCTCGGCGATGTTGTTCATGGCCGCGGCGCTCAGGGTGAAGGCTTCATCCCATGAGATCTTCAGCCATTTGTCCTGTCCGCGCTTGTCGAAATATTCCTGCGGCGGTTTTCCGGTCCCGGGGTCCCTCGGCATTCCCCTGTCGACCCAATCCTTGAACCCCTTGCGCACCATCGCGCCCTTTACGCGCCGGTCGCCGTAGAGGCGGCGGGCGAGTCCCAGTCCCTTCTGGCATGCGCGCGGGTCCCACCGGTGGGACGCGCCGTTGCCGGCAAGGTCCGTTGCCTCGCCGTACCGGTACGAAGGGCTGATGCGGGTGACCACGCCGTTTTTCACATGCGCCTTCAGCAGGCAGTTGTGCGTGTCGTTCGGCGAACAGAGGAAGTGAAAATGGCTGTCCTCTTTATAGATGTTGCGGTACACTTTTTCCCAATTCCGGTCCGGATAGGACTCAAGGGGGTTGTCCGACTTCGGCTTCAGAAAATTAAAGAGGTTCGTGTCACACCCCGCGAGCAGGACCCCGGCCCCGGTGCCGGCGGCGATCGTCAGGAAACCCCTTCTTGATATTCCCTTCGTATTGTCCTCTTTGCCGTCTTCTTGTTTTTCCTTCTTCATGCACGACTCCTCTCGCTCTGAATGCCTAACCCGGACACGCTCCGCAGAGGGCAGGTTAGACCGGGGCCAAATTCTTTTTTAACGGGATTACAGGATACCATAAGACAGGTACGCCCTTTTTTCGGTTATTTTCATTGCGCCCTTCAAAGCGACGCACCATAGATCTCGGCATTCATGATTGCCTTTTGATTTTTGCCGGGTACGCTGACACGAACGAAGCGTCCTGCGGCCTCGCGGAAGTCCAGCAGCCGCCCCGGACCGGAACGCCGGCCTCTCGCAGCAGTCACCCAGTTGGCGCCGTCAACCGAGAATTGAATATCGGTGGCCATTTTCCCTTCGGGAATGTGCGGCGAGGCAAGTATCAGGTGCGCAATTGCGTAAACGGCCCCGAGGTCGTACCGGACCCACTGGTCGTGATCCTTCGGTACGTGGGAAGCGTGATGCGGCTCTCCGAAGTTTCGTCGAGTGCGGCCCGGGGGCTGATTGTTCGCGGTGACCGCGGTCACGGTAAGTTTGCGCGGCGTGGCCGGGCCGTATACTCTGAGCTCGGCGACCCGCAGGGAAGAACCGTGCGTGCTGCCGCGGACGACGAAGCGCAGATAGCGCGCGCCGCTGTCCGCAAAGTCGAAGACATCAAGCGTCTGCGAGGCGCCGCTTCCTTGTCCGCTGAAAACCTTTGTCCAGCTTACGATATCTACGGACGTCTGTACCTCGAAGGAAGTCGAGCCTAAGCGATCCGCAGAGGTCCGGACCCCAAGGGAAGCCGCAGGCGGCTGCATCCCGGGCCCCCACACGACCCCGATGGCGCCCACTTGCCGCACCGCCCCGAGATCGAGCTGCAGGTACTGTCCGTTTCCGCGTGCCGACCAAGCCGTCTTCATATTACCATCGAGGACATTGGCGGGAGCGCCGTTCGCCGTCTGGCTTGCCGTAATCCTCGCCACGGGCACGACGGTCGGCAGCACCGTACGCTCGTACAGCCAGGCGCGACCCTCGCGAGACGACTGGGCGACCAGAAGCGCGCTTTCCTGACTGCCGGCAAGACAGAGCTGGCTGATTTGCGGCGCCGCGCAGGCGTCGAGCCCGTGCTGTCCTTGTTCAAAAAGGTGCAGCTGACCGCCGCTGGACCCGCAGCCGTAGATCGCGCGGAGACTGAGGCCGCCTCCGTCGTCGACCGCGCTGCCGCCGTAAGCGTTACAAAGAACGACGCCTTGATTCGACGGCACGAGTGTATCCGCCTTGCCGTGCAGGATGAACACCGGCGGCACGGGCTGCGTAGAATTCCTCACGATGTCGGCAAAGGAGTTCTGGACGACAAAATCGGGCGGATTGTTAATATCTACCTGCGTGACGTCGGCGCCGAAAAAGTTGCTCAGAATGCCGAGACTGCCGATAAAAGGCTCATACAGACCGCCTGGGCGGGCGTGCGTGAGCATATCTCGTACATCGGTGGGGCCGTAGTGCAGCAGGCCGGCCGACACGTCATCGGGACGGTGGGTAATGAGCCACCCGGAGAGATGCGCACCGGCCGACTGCCCGGTCACCGCGACCTTGCCGCCGGTACTGGCGCCGAACAGCGGGCCGTACAGCTTGACCCAGTCGAGCGCGGCCTCGGCGTCCGAGACAACCTCCTGCCACTGCGCGCCACGGCACTCCGGGCTGGCGTCACTCGCACCCGCCAGGCGATAGAACGGCGCAAAGACGGTGAAGCCCTGCTCCGTATAGTGCGAGATGGTGGCCTCGAGACCCATAAAGGCGCCGCCGCGGTAGGCCCAGCTCCCGCCGTGCAGGGCGAGTACGGCGGGGCGGTGCAGCGCGGTGATGTCCTTTTTATAAATGCGCATCTCCAATGCGCAGGACTGTGTCTGTCCTGTGCTCGTCACGTCCCGGTAGCGGACTCGTTTCATAAACGGCGACGAGTTGTCCACGATCGGATCGGTCGTAACGGCCAGTCGTGTGCCGAGCCATTGAGTCCATTTGCGGCTGGGGATATCCGGCGCCGGGTCGTTCGGCTGGTTGGGGTCTGCGGTCCAGCTTGCCGCGTTGCCAAGAAGCGTGTTCGGCTTGGCGGATAGAATCGTCTCGCAATACTCTGCGGCGGGTGTGGGCCGGAAGGCGATTTCCTGCGCGCATTGGGCGTCGGAGAAGTACCGGCCCCGATCGGCGCCGTTGACGTCTGCGGCCTCACAGGCGCCCTGCTGGGTGGTCGTGTATATCGGCACGTTCGGCAGCGACGCGGCCAATGCCTTCACGGCTTCGCAGGCCGTAGCCGTGGCAAAGAGCTGCTGCAAGGCGTCGCGGTTGTCGGTCAATAAATAGTAAAGTATCTCGTGCAGGTGTGCGTTCACAAAATCAACCAGCACGTCGGTAAAGCCGCTGTTGCGCAGCAATTGCAGAACGATCGCGAGCAACCGGCCGTCCGCGTCGTCCGGCAGCTGCAGGACAATCGGCTGGTTATAGCCCTTAGCTTCGAAAGCGGCGTTCTGCTGCGCGAGCCATTCCTGGTACCTGTCGTTCAGCATGTCCTGTTCAAAACCCGGCGGGAAACTGGCGAGGCTCAAACCGACCAGCAAACCGTCGATTTGGGGAGCGAGCGGAGCGATCAGCGGGGCGAGGAGCGGGGTGTATACCGGGTATTCCATTAATAAATCCTTTAATAACGCCGCTGTCAAAACGGTCTTCATGAACAGCGGGTTTGTGACCTTGACGATTATTCCGGCCGAGATGGGGCTCGAGGGCGTGGGGCCCGTCAACACCGTGAAATCAGGCGTGATATAGGGGATCAACGCCTTGGGAAGACCGAAATCCGGATGGTCATCGTTAATGTAGCCGTTCACCGACCAGATTTCTCCGCTCATCCCGACTTTTTTGTTCAACGTGATCTGCCTGTCGCTCAATGAGTACGAGGTTTCGAGCGTCAGCGCGATGTTGCCTTTAACCTCAGCCCGCACTTTGAGGCCGGCGCGGTCTTTCCAGTCTTCACATTTCCATTCAACGATAGGCACATAGCCGCATATTTCATCGCACCATTTAGGATTGAAAATTGAACCGCAAGGATAAGGAGGCACGGGTACGCATACCCATTTTGTGCCTGGTACAGGATAGGTGCCGCCCCAGACAATCCCCAAATCGGCGTCTGACTTGAGCAAGCCGTGCACATCCACACCCAGCCTCACATCGCCCTGCGCGGCGCTCAGGGTGAACGCCGTGGCGCCGCCTTGTAGTATGCCTTTCAATGGAATCTCACCGCCCTCTATGGCCAGCAGCGAGAAAAGGGGCAGCGGGATCGAACAGCTGCCGACATGCTTCACCTCGCCTGCTGCGTTGACGACATCAAATAGCGTGTTCTTGATTTTGTCGGCATTATACGCGTCTTCCCCGGCGCGCCAGGCAGGGTAGGCGGAGGTCCCGTATTCCAGGTTGCCGTCGACAAATTGGATTCCTTTTTCCTGCATTGCCTCGTAGACTTTGCCTGCGATCAGCGCCTTGAGCGGATCGTTCGAGTTGAGCGCCTTCTCGAGTTCCTGGCTCAGTTCCTCGAGCGTCCAGCTGGCCGATAACGCAGCTTCGGCCTGCGGCGTTGATACGGCAAAAAGGATTGCCAGGAGAAGACCCGCAACTTTGCTCTTTTTCACGGTTATTCCTCCTCGCGTTGAATGAATGCTGATCAATTCAGTTCGGCCGTTCCAAGCATGACCCGGCCGGCAAAAACAGCGGCAATTCCCGGAACGGCAGCTCAAAAAAAACATTCAGATCGTCAATTACTAATGCACCGGCCACTGACTCTTCGACCAGTAGAAATCCCAGTTCGGTCCCCGAAGCTCCGTCCCCACATAGGTGAGTATGACGTAGCTGACCAGAAACAGCGTGAACAGGGCGATGGCGCCCATTCTTGTAGAGCCCGTCTTCCTGATGACGATAAAAGACCAGGCGATCATGAACCCGACCCAGATGGTGCCCGGGTTGATCAGGGTGATGAGCAGCTGCGGCACGTTCGGCCACCAGGTCCTGAACCAGCCGAAGTTTATCACGAATACGAGCAAGGCGATGAGCACCATTGCTCCGACAGCCATGGCCCGCAGCGCCACGGCCTTTCCCTGTTGGCTCGAAAACCAGATGCCCACATGCTCCTGTTCCCGGTCAAGGTAAGGGATGAGGGCCAGTCCCAGGAGCGCCAGGCCCGGCACGCCGACCCCGCCCATGAAGGCGGAGTACGACAGGAGCTCCTGGAGCCCGAGGAAATACCAGGGCGCCTTTGCAGGATTTTCCGGGATCAAGGGATTGGCAAGTTCCTTGAGCGGCGCGTCGGCATAGAATGAGTAAACGACGACGGCGGCGAGGCAGAGGAAAAATACCGCTGCCTCGGCCAGCAGCAGGTTCGGCCAGCTCAGCACGGTATTTTCGATATCTTTATCAACGGCGGGCGTTCTCCCTTTGGCAAGCTCCATGAGCCCGTAGGTCTTGTTCGTGCTGAAGATCCCGCCCTTTTTCTCCGGCAGTGTGAGCATTTCCCCGTCAACGGCCGTGGTCAGGAAGTTTTCAGGCTTCGTGAGCCCCCCGTCCTTCCGGATCCTCCAGAAATGCGCGCCGAGAACTGTGAACAGCAAGATCGGGAAGAGCATGATATGAAAAAGATATATCCGGGTGAGCGCTTCCTTGCCCGGGGTCAGACCGCCCAGGAACAGTTCCTTGGAAAAGCCGCCGATGTCGAAGTACTGCGTTATTCCGAGGGAGTCAGTGAGCTCTTTCGGCGACGCAATGATGTTCGCGACGATGACAAAGGCCCAGTAGGAAAGCTGGTCCCAGGGAAGTATGTAGCCTGTGAGGTTGATCCCGAAGGTGATGATCAGGAGAACGATGCCGATCAACCAGTTGAACTCCCTCCCGCTCTTGTACGAACCGGTATAGAAGACCCTCGCCATGTGGAACAGGACGAAAAGGATCATGCCCTCGCCGGCCCACTTGTGCATGTTCCTCGCAAGCTTGCCGGCGAACACGACATAGGTGATGTCTTTTACCGAATTGTAGGCGTTCTCGATCGAGGGGTTGTAATAGATCATGAGCAGGACGCCGGATACCGTCGTGATCATGAGCAGGAAAAACGACGCCAGCCCGAGACCCAGCGTGTACGCCGGCCTGAGCGTATTGACGTGCGTCTTGACCCCCTGCACGTGGAGGAAAAAATTATTGAACATGACCGCCGCGCGCGACCGGTCGGACGTCGGCCTGCCGCTTCTGAGAAACGAACCAATAACGGTCTGTTTCAGCGCTTTCAGATTTTCTTTCATGCGGTCCATCCCGGAACGGCTCATGTCGCTCATCGGTCATCTCCCATCTTAAGCGATCAATTTTAATCTTGTCCCCGCCGGCACAGCGCTCGCCGTGTCGACCATCAGGCTCCCGTCCACGCTCCGGCTGATTTCGAGCCAGGCAAGGTTCCGGGGCGCGGGGCCGCCGATGACCTTGCCGTTTTCATCATACTTCGAGCCGTGGCAAGGGCACTGAAAACCGGTCTCCGAGACGGCCACGATGCATCCGAGATGGGTGCAGACGCTCGAGATGGCGTGGAGCCCGTCATCGGTGGAGAAGATGAAGACCCCCTTGTCATCGAGCTTCTTCACCGTGCCCACGGGAAAGTTCTCCGCCGTGCCGATCTTGAACTTCGTCGCTTCTTCGTAACGAACATTGGCCTTCGACATCCTGAAGATCCCGGCGAAGAGCGACAGTGCCGACAGGACGACCATGCCCAAAGAGGCCGTGCCGAGGAAGTCCCGCCTTGATACGACTGCTTTATCCCGGGTCTCGCTATTCACTGGTCAACACCTCCTTGAATGAAAATCGCTCCATGGTGATGGCATCGACGGGGCACCGCTCGGCGCAGAGGCCGCACCGGATGCACCGGTCTTCGTCCTTGATGATCGCCGAGCCCATACCCACGGCGTCGCTTCCGTAACGGTTCCGGTACAAGGCGGCCAGTGTTTCATCGCCTTTTATGCTTTCCAGGCTTACGAGCCGCAGGCAGTATTCGGGGCAGACATCGGCGCAGCCGCCGCAGAGGATGCACCGGTCGCCGTTGAAGATCGTGTTCACGGCGCAGTTCAGGCACCTGCCGCCCTGCTCCCGGGCCATCTCCTTCGTGAACCCCTGCTCGACGATGGAGGCCCCGCTTTTTAATCGCCCGGCTGTGGCTGCAACGGGCACAGGCCGCCTCTTCACCTTTTCATAATCCGCCGGATGCCACACCTGGTTGCCGGGAAGGACTCCATGATCTTCGGATGCGTCGAGACGCAGGCGGGTCCCGCTGATATGCTCGTGGACGGCGAGTGCGGCTTTTTTGCCGCTTGCCACCGCGTCGATGACGAGCTTCTGCCCGTATGCCAGATCACCGGCCACGAACAGACCGGGGACTGATGTGCTCATCTTGTCCGCGCCGGTTTTGATCGTGCCCCGCTCCGTCATGTCCACGTTCAGCCCGCATTTATCGAGGAACGAAAGGTCGTAGGCCTGACCCACCGTAAAAATGATGGTGTCCGCAGGGAGCGTCATGGTGTCCGACGCGTCATACCGGGGATTGAATTTCCCTTCGCTGTCGAAGACGGAGATGACCTTCTTGAAGAGCAGTGACCGAACGGATCCCCTGTCGTCCAGGTTGATCCTGTCCGGACCGAAGCTGTTGAGCCGCTCGATGCCTTCCTCCTCACCCTCGTCGATTTCGATCTTATCGGCGAGCATGTGATCGAAGTCTTCAAGGCAGACCAGTGCCGTAGATGTCACGCCCTTCTGCCGCACGGCCGTCCTTGCCACGTCGTAGGCCACGTTGCCGCCGCCGACGACCACGACCTTCGGCCCGAGCCTGACCTCGTTCCCCACGGCAACGTCTCTCAGGAAATCCACGCCGCCCAGGACGCCCTTGCCCGTGGCCCCCTCGATGGGGATGATCCGCGCCTTCTTCGCGCCTACCGCCAGCAATACCGCGGCGGACTCATCGTATAATTGCTTGAGCGTGACGTCCTTGCCGAGCCGGACTCCCAGCCTGATCTCGACGCCGAGCGCCTTGATCGCGTCGATCTCGGCCTGGAGGAGCTCCCGGGGAAGCCGGTACGCAGGAATACCCACGGCGCACATCCCGCCCGCCACCTTCTCGGCCTCGTAGATAATGGGCGCATATCCCAACAGGGCAAGCTCGTGCGCGCAGGCGAGTCCCGCCGGTCCCGCCCCGACGATGGAGACGGGCTTGGCCGTCTTCCCGGCCGTATGCAACAGCCGGGATACGCCGGCGCCGGACTTGCTGATCTTCTCGACAACGTCCCGGGCAAAGTGCTCCTTGTCCTGCTGGATTTCCACGCCGTAGCGTTCGGTGACAAACCGCTTGAGCGCGCGAATGGAGACCGCCGCGTCGATCCATCCCCTCCGGCAGGCCAGCTCACAGGGGGCGGCGCACACCCGTCCGCAGATGGAGGCCAGCGGGTTCGGCGTCCGGGCTATCCAGTAGGCCTGCTCATAATTGCCCGCCGCGATGGCCTGCACGTAGCCCCGGGAATCGGTGTGCACGGGACAGCCGGTCTGGCATTTGATATTCTGCTTCCAGTAGTTATAATCCGGGATGACGACCTGAAATGCCTGTTTGGACATTAAAGAACCTCTTAGAGAGGAGTATAATTAATCCCGAGACTGCGCAAAGGCGCGGCTCGCAAACATATGTTTGCGCAGGTTTGACGAACAATAACCATCTCTTCACCGTCCAATCAACTAACCTGACGGAGATGTCAGCCTGCGGCTACTTGGGTTATTCTTGGGTTATTGGTTATTAAGGCCCTTGCGGAATCAGTGCCGATATTATTATAGCATGTTTCGCATTTTCGCAGTGACTTAAGTCACATGCTGCCGTTTTTTCGGGCATATAATACTTAACTAACTGTTTTATAACTGTTTTTATAGATTAAAAAATATACAGGGTGCTCTTTTGAAAACTACGTACTGCTTTTTCCCTACTGTTGTCTACGCGACTTCTGAGGACGACGGAGTTCTCGTACCTCGATAATACCACCCCCATGGCCTTGATGCAGCTCCGCACCCTCCGGTATGAGCTGTTACTCTCTTTGGCCGCGCGGTTGATCGAGCCGTACGTGTCTATAGCCTCAAGCAGAAACCTCCTGCCTCTGCCGAACACCGGCTCTCCGTCCGCTTCGATCCAGAGCTTTGATTTGAGCTCCATACCGTTATGACCATTCTCATAACGTGCGTTCAAATGATTTCCGGGGGCGAAGATTCCCCCTTCGCCTTATCCTCCGATCTTTGACATGGGTTTCAGGTGGTCAAACGTATGCTGCGATGCGATCGAGTGCCGTTCGGGCTTGATCTCCACGGCGAGCCTCAGGAGCCGCTCAATCTCGCGGTCCGGGGCCCCGGACCGCAGGGCCGGTTTCACATCGATCTCGGTCTCGGAAAAAAGACAGGGTCTCAGCTTCCCGTCGGACGTGAGCCTGAGACGGTTGCAGGACTCGCAGAAGTGGTGCGTGATGGCGCTGATGAAACCGATGACCCCGGGCGCGCCGTTGAACCGGAAATACCGCGCCGGTCCGGACTTCCTGGCCCTGACGGGCGTGAGGGCTCCGAGCTCCGATACCCGCTCCCTGATCTCATCGGTCGCTATATATCTGTCCCGGCTCCAAAGATCCCGGGAACCGGTAGGCATGAATTCAATAAATCTCACGTGCAGCGCGGTGTCCCTGGTCAGTAGAGAGAACTCCTCGATCTCGTCATCATTGATCCCCCGCATGGGAATCACGTTGATCTTCACCGGCAAGAGGCCTGCCTTTTCAGCCTCGGCAATCCCGTCAAGCGCGTCATGCAGGTCCCCGCCCCTCGTGATCCGCCGGTACCGCTCCGGGTAGAGTGAATCGAGGCTCACGTTCACCCGGTTCAGCCCGGCAGAAGCGAGAGTGCGGGCGAGCTGTTTCAGCAGCAGGCCGTTGGTTGTGAGACTGATATCTTCAATGCCGGCGATCCTGCCGAGCGATTCGATCAGGAACGGGAGATTCTTCCGGGCGAGGGGCTCGCCGCCGGTGATCCTCACCTTCCTCACGCCGAGTCGCGCGGCAACCTCGACCAGCCGCGTGATCTCTTCATAGCTCAGGAGGCTCTTGTGTTCGATGGGTCGTATCCCGCCGGGAGGCATGCAGTAGATGCACCGCAGATTGCACCGGTCCGTGATGGATATCCGAAGATAGTCGATTACGCGTTTGTATTTGTCTGTGATCAGGTCCACGGGCCTAAAACTTCACCATCCTTCGTTTTTTAGTTGAGAAGGACTCATAAAGCTCGAAACTGTTGCTGGGCAGCCCGGATCTTCTCCGTCTCTTCGTCTTCCGACCCTGATATTCCTCTTTCTTGAAGCTTCTCAATAATCCTGCAGCATGAACTTCACCAATTCAAATTCAGCGGCGACAAACATCGAAGTAATTTCGGCGAACTTGACGTGAAACGGAGCTGCCGCGGATTGCTGCAGTTTCGCGGCGAATTTCGGAATCCACCGCACCAGGTGGCGTTCGAGAAAATCCTTTTGAGCAAGAATATACCCTTTCAGAAGCTCCTGATCTTCACCTTCCCTCGCCTGGGCCTCTTTGAAGGCCAGGAAGTGGAGAAACTCGAGCTCGGCGCAGAGGTGATCGGGAAGCTCCCGCTTG
>CAKKPG010000138.1 GCA_919901555.1 Nitrospiria bacterium
TGAGATTGCCTTTGGCGTCCTTTACGGTCTTGATCTGGCCGATGGCGTCGTAGTCGTAGGTGGTGGTGATCTTCTGGCCGTTGTTGTACTCCGTTACCGCCAGGATCCTGTCATGGACGTCGCGGTAGCTTATTTTGGCGCCTTTGACGTCTGCGTTGCTTAGGGCGTTGCCCTGGGGGTCCACGACGGTGGTCTTGAACATGGCGGTGCTGATGCCGGGGTGGAGCGCAGAAGCATCTTGTTTTGTCAATATTTTTATTTTTAAGTCTGGCCCCCTACGGTTCCAGATAGCAAGTTCGCTTTATGCGAGAGAATCATCGAAATAAATGCTGATGTCCGAACAGGATGCGGAGGCGATGTACGCCTTGAAAATTCGCCGGCGGTTATCGTGTTGAAGCTTGAGCGAAATCATTTTGCACTTGACAGGGGGACTATAGGATGTCCCCAAGTGTCCCCCGTTGCTTCAAAGTTGTAAAATCCAATTAAGTAGCTTCGGCCCACTTACTGAATATGTCCAGTATTTCTGTTAGATTTTCGGGGCCACCCCTCCCTTTGAAAATATCATCCTCAATTTGGCATACAATCCAATTACTTTCACTACGCTGGATTTTAACCACTTCGAAGTATCTTAATTCAAGATTCGTATCTGCTAAATCAATCTCCACTGACCAACCCGGATTGTCGAGAGTCTCAATTTTAATACCGTAACTGTGCTCCCAATCGCCGTTACAGTTTTTTAGATACCATCTTTCCAACCAGCTCAATAGGTCCATAAGGCAATCCCCTTATTTCTGCGGTATTTCATCTGGTGTCGGTTTCCTAACCCCTCCTGCTGTTTGAGAATCATGTACATGAGGTGTCTCAACCTTCTGCCCTGTTTCCTTGTTGTAATGAGATTTACCTGTCGCATCATATCGCTTCGTTCTTTCCCACTGATTGGGATTTTTGGGGTTTGTTTGAGGTTTATACGTTTCGTAATGTGTTACTTTACCGGTTTTCGGATCAATTTTAGGAACCGAATGCGGTCCACTTGCATTTGGTGCAGGCGCTAATTTACCAGTACCACCACTCCCTGCACGATTGAAAGGACCACCGACACGTCCACCACCGCCGCCACCGCCACCAACTCCGACGTCAAACATGTGTCTGCGTTGTTTACCGTCGGGATCAGTAAAATTAACGGGGGCATTCTCAACATAATTATATAAATCTAAAATTATTGGTTCATAGATTTTAGGATATGCAGTAGTTAATCTATTACTGTTTCCGATTGGCTGATATAAATTTTCGTCCTCTTCTTTGCTATCGTTAGCATTCTTAAACCAAGAAAAGTTTCTTAGCATCCAGGAAGCGGACCCGTATCTTGGCTGTTCGTCTTGTTCAATATCAGTTCGTTTATCCGAATTTTCTATGATCCCAGAAGCAATACTTGCATGGGGTAAAAATTTTTCTAAACCAGGATCCGCACTGATCCACCTGCTCAAGACCGGATCATAGTACCGAGCACCGTAGTAGTACAGCCCCGTCTCCGGATCAAGCTCCTTGCCCGTGAAGCGATAATACGGCATCTGGCCGGAGCCGCCGTCTTCAACCCAAGTCTCGCCGTACGGGAAGTACTCCAGGTGCTGATACACCGCGCCGAGGTCGTCGGTGATGAAACTGCTGCTCCCCAGATGATCGCCGTGGTAGAAGAACTCAAACTTCTCAATCGGCGGATTGGTGGTCGTTGTCGTGCCGCCGGTGTCGGTGCCGGTGAGCCTGCGGTTGATCCCTTTCTTCTGGCCGTTGCCCTGGAGTATGGCATTCTGGATTCCCTGGCTGACGATCAGGGCAGTAGAGCCGGGTACGCCGGATGTTATGCTGCCACCGTCTTTTTCGAGCTTGGTGACTACTCGTGTCTCGCCGGCAAAGATGTGCTTGCTTCCAAGATCGCCGTTCTTTA
>CAKKPG010000139.1 GCA_919901555.1 Nitrospiria bacterium
GTCCCGAGGTCGATGCTCAGGACGCGAACTTGGCCTTTGGCGGGAAAGGTGCGAGAGGAATCGGGAAAGATGAGGGAAAGGTCAGACGAGGAAGGTGAGAAAATTCGGGAACACGTCGGCCGGATTCAGGAAACCGCCGAAGGCGCTCGGTTGAGTGATAGATTCTTTCAACCTGGTGTTTGGCATATTGATGAGAATCGCGCGCTATGTAGTCATGGATGCTTTCCAGGTCAGAAATAGCCACATCGCCCCATATCAGTTCTCCCATTTTTTCGAGAGCCTTTTCATGGTTTCTTCGTGTGAAAGGGTTTTGCCTTCCTCTATTGCCGCCTCACCTGTCTCAATCTTATGAAAAAGATAGAGGCGATACATGACTTCTTCGATGTCCACGGTATCGGGAAGCTCTTTAATGAGCGTTTCTAATTTTGCCTTTGTAACATTCATCGCAATACCTCCTGACACATTTGCACTTGCTTCTGATTAACTATATCACAGCCCGGCAGCGGCTGCAAGAGTTTCATACGATCTTGTTTATGAGTGTCCCCTGCCCCGGTGTGCTCAGCAGTACAGCGGGTCCGCGCAGGTAAGGACCTGCTCGCTCTTGCTGCCGCTCCGGAAGATGGTGATACCCTTGACCCTTTCCCGGTAGGCAAGGAGGAAGGCTTTCCGAACGTCTTCTTTCGCGGCCTGGGGCGGGAAATTGATGGTCTTTGACACGGCGTTGTCCGTGTGGCGCTGGAACGCGGCCTGCATGCGCACGTGCCATTCCGGCGCGATGTCGAAGGCGGTGACAAAGACGCGCTTCACGTCGTCGGGAACATCGCTCACACCCAGAGAACGTCAGGTCTTGCAACTTGATGTTCACCTTCAGCATTACTTTTCTCCTGCTCTCAATTTTTTGAGGAATGCGACGAAAACTTCCTCTTTGATACGATACCCCTTCTGGATAAGATCGAGCGCCAATGATTCGAGGGAATCCCTGTCGATCAAACCTGCCTTATAAGCATCCCACAATATTCCAAGTGTGCCCTTGGGTTCGAGTCCCTTAAACCTGGCAACGGTCCTTGCTTTGGCTTCATCGATCAGAACTTTTTTGATATTTTCTTTGACGGCAAGACTGATGACGGCCCTCTCCCCTGTTCCGAGGGAGTGAGGAAGATCACGGAGCAGAGCTGCTTTCAGCGGCCTGATGTTCCTTACGTGGAGGTAATCGGTGATCTTTGCAGCGTCCGGCTTCTTGCGCTTGGCGCCTTTGAGTATCTCTGTTTCTACCTGGGCCGGGATATGAATCTCGTAGAAATCGAGAAAGGAAAGCTTGTCTATCTTGGCAAGAAATATCAACGGTGAGGCATCACAGGCGATTCGTTCCGCCATTTACCTCAAATCCTCAGCCAGCTCTTCCATGGTGTAATCCAGATGGATCTCGGCCTTCTTTACCCTTTCTATCATCTCCCAGATGTCTATCGCGAGCATTTCCGCGGCCCGCTGGAGGGTTATTTTCCGTGTGCGGTACAGGTCAAGGACATTTTTCTCGTTCAGCGCCTCAAGGCCCTGCTTCAGCGCCCGCGCGATGAAATCATTTGTTTTCACTCCCTGCGCCTTGGACGCCTTTTCGGCTTTTTTGTATATGTCGCTTTCTACTCTTATAACCTTCATGTTTTTGCCCTCTCGTTTCCTGTGATGGTCAAATTCTAAAGAAACACAGGTGTTTTGTCAAGGAATTAACTTGTCTTGGATTTGAAACTGGAGCGGAGAAAGCAGGCAATGACGCGTCACAGCGTGCCATTAGCGCTTCAGCAGTACAGCGGATCAGCGCAGGTGAGCACCTGCTCGCTCTTGCTGCCGCTCCGGAAGATGGTGATGCCTTTGACCCCTTCCCGGTAGGCGAGCAGAAAGGCCTTCCGCACGTCCTCCTTCGCGGCCTGGGGCGGGAAGTTGATGGTCTTTGACACGGCATTGTCCGTGTGGCGCTGGAACGCGGCCTGCGTGCGCACGTGCCACTCGGGCGCAATGTCGAAGGCGGTGACAAAGACGCGCTTCACGTCATCGGGAACGTCGCTCATCCGCTGGATGGACTCGCCGGCAGTGACGCGCATGAGCAGTTCGTCGCTGGAGAACCCCCGCTTCTTCGCAACGTCGAGGAAGTAATCGTACACTTCGGGCAGTTTTACATCACCGAGGATATGCCGTTCATAGGAGAGCGCGAAGAGCGGCTCGATGCCGCTGGAACAGCCGGCGATGATCGAGAGCGTCCCCGTGGGCGCCACCGTGGTCACCGTTGCGTTCCGGAGCCGCGGGCCGCCGGCATGGTCGTAGATGCTTTCCTTGAAGTTCGGAAACAGACCGCGTTCGTGGGCGATCTCCGCCGACATCTCCCAGCCCTTCTCCCTCACGAACTGCATGA
>CAKKPG010000140.1 GCA_919901555.1 Nitrospiria bacterium
GAGAGCAAGGCTCTCTATAAAAAAATACTTGACAAGAACAAACCAGGACGCAAAGAAAACCGGCCCTCGCCCTCCCGGGGAGAGGGTTGGGTGAGGGGTTTGCTTCGCATTCTTTGCGCACTTTGAGTCTCTGCGAAAAAAATATCTTGCTGTTTTCATTCTACCACAGAAGTCGCGGGGGCTGTTGGTATGGAAAATCCTTGCCTGGACTAGACCGGTTTCAAGAAGATTATTTTCAGCCTTGCCCTATTTCGACGTATCGGATATACTACAGCAGATGACTGGCGCAGGAGACCGAACATGAGTCGCGTGAACTGCTGGGAGTTCAAGAAATGCGGCCGGCAGCCGGGAGGCGAACAGGCGGAGGAGCAAGGCGTCTGTCCGGTTACCGAGCATCGAAAACTGCACGGTATCCACGGCGGCGTGAATGCGGGCAGGGCCTGCTGGATCGTCGCGGGGACCATGTGCGGCGGGAAGGCCGTCGGGACCTTTGCGAAGGCGCTGGGCAACTGCTGGAAGTGCGACTTCTACGCCTCGGTCCGCAGCCGGGAAAACGACGCGACGATTGGGTTCTCAGGCTCGCTCCTCGGCATGCAGCACGCCGTTGATAAGCTTGTCCATGTCGACCACCTGGCGCAGATCGTCGGCATCGGGCGCGTACGGAACATCGAGGCGCTTCGCAATGAGCTGAAACGCGCGAGCACCCTCATCCTCGGTTCCGGGTTCGACGTGCTCGCGCAGGAGCTGGAGCACCTGTCGCCGATGAAGCCGGCTGCCGTCGAACTCGTGAAAGGCCTTGCCAGGAAAGTCTATCTCATCGTCGACGACCGGAAGGCAAAGGCGCTCGAACAGAGCCTCCTGCAGGTCGTGAACAAATACCTCTAAAGCCCGCTCCCCGGCTGTTTTTGTCAATCCCTTTTCAAGGCCGAACGACGCCTGCGAACAAACAAGCCGACAACTACTGCGAGAAGCGCGAGCAAGGCAATCAGAATGCACTCAAGCTTGTAAGGGAAGCATAAGAAGAACCCTTATAGACGTGATACAGTTCTCCCCGCCTCATAGGTCAGCTTGAAATAAAAGAACGTCCGCCGCTTCTTTATTGAGCTTATCCGATTTCTTATTGAGGATTTCAAGATCGGCGAGATCACGATTGATATGGATGCGGCGCTCGACATACTCCTTGACGGCCTCCTCGATAAGCTGCGACCTGTTCTTCCTGCCGCCGAACTCTTTATCGATGGTCTTCATCAAACCCTCGTCGAGTGCTACAGATGTCTTGATTTTCATAGAATAAATAAACTGTCTTTATCCGATAGTGTCGCGGTCGGCAAGTTTAAGGTAGGCCCGTGCGAGGTCAACCGGTTGCTTCATGCAACACCTTCCCCTGTTTCAAGGCCCCGTAGAGGGTCGTGCCCGGCAGATGCCCCCATTCCCGGACATCGTCTTCCGAATACACGAGAACATCGACGGGAATCCGGAGGGGCCGCAAAAGACGGCGCAAACGTACCATCTCCTCAAGCTTGTTGGCCAGATCCCTCTCGATCACCAGCAAATCCACATCTGATTCTTCCGTCGGCCTGCCGTGGGCATATGACCCGAACAGGATGATCTTGAGGGGATGCACGGCATCCGCGAGAATCCTTGCTGCTTCGATTATTCGTTCTGTTGCGATCATGACTGAGCGAACTCCTCCGGCTTCCGCCGTGAAAGAATAGTACGGCTTCCCGGGAAATGCAAGATGATTTCTACCAGGGGTCGTTGCGTTTGATGCTTGAATATTGCCATCCCACTCAGCTTGCTTGTTCAGCAAAACGGAAATTTCCAGCTTGTCTCAAGCCACTCTGCTCGGACTCATTCCTCTCCGATCGCTTCGATATCGGCCATATCTTTCTTCCTGCCCAGCGCCCTTTTGTTCCGAAGAAACTCTTCCTTCCCGAGGTAGTATACCGCAACATCTCCGAAAGTCCCCTTTACGCGGCCGGCGGCCGCTTCTTCCCAGGACACCCCGGTAAGAGACGTCACGATATCAACGCGCACGGGCGCGACGCCGAGCTGTACTACCTTTCCCGGAAAGAAGAAATCCTCTTCCGCCAGATCGAGCTTACCGAAGCCGAAGTCGTCAAGAGCTTGGAGAATACGTCGCGCGTTTTCCGCCTGTGGGCGGACGAGAATGTCCAGGTCCCCCGTGTATCTTGGAGCTCCATGATACGCGAGTGCATACGCCCCGACGATGATGTACTCGACTTTATGCGCGTTTAACAACGCGAGCAGTTCTCTGAAGTCTTTCTGAACTTCCATGATATTCCCTTCGCAAGCGCTCAACGGCGGCTATACGCTCCTCGGGCGGTCTCGACAGCCAATACGCAAGATTCTCTTTTATTTCAGAGAACTCCCCCAGGCTTCCCTTTCGCACGGTCTTTTGAAGCATTTTCCTTTTTCACCCTCCTTAACTATTAATGAGAGTAATGTCAGGCTTTTTGTGTGCGCTTGCAGTATTGTAATAAACTATAGGGCACTTTTGGCCCATTTGTCAAGAAGGTATATCGGCCTATTGAGTATATATTCAGGATCAACGTTCACGTAATAAGGAACAACAATGCCTGTAAATTTTTCGTGTACGGCCGCAGCGTTCCTGATACACACGTCCGCCATGAGGTCGCAAAATTTCGTTAGAGAATCGCTCGACATAACTAATTCCCTTTCCTACTACCGCGGCGTGTCGGGCTTGAAGATCGTCGTTCTCTGCCCCTCAGCATGCCTATTCCAGCAGAATGAAAATTTTCAGCCGGTCCCAAGCCACTCTACTTTTTCCGTCTTTTCACCCGACCGGACTTGTAATCGGCCCTTGCTTCCGCTACGCGGTCCGCATACTCAGCAGAAATGCTGACGGTGAGCTTCTTCCCCAGTGCAGCGGCAAAGCGCTCCAGGGTGGATAACTTAATGTCCTCGGCGTGGTTTTCAATCCTTGAAATTGCCGTCTTCTTGGTTCTTAATCTCATGGCCAGTTCATCCTGGGTCAGACCCGCGGCCTCCCGCGCCTCCCTGAGCGTGACACCGATCTTGAACTGCTCGTACCCTTCTTCATAGCCCTTTGCAAAAGCACTGTCGCGCTTTTTGCGTTCATTGACATATTTTCGAAGGGGGATCATTTCCATCGCAATGCCCTCGATCCGAATTGGATTCTGTACTCCCAAATCTCGCCTGAACTTGCCACCTTTTTAATATGTGCTCCCCGCAATCATTCCTGATAAATCTTCAGCGCTATAATTTTTCTGACGTTGTCCAAATCACCGTCATTGTAGAACAGAATGAGATCAAGCTCAAGTGCGGCTTGATCAATGTATCAACAAGAACCACTGCGCGCCCCCTTGCGCAGTGGTTTATGATCGTAGTCCTCTCTGAACGCGATCTTTCCCCTCAGGTCCCGAATGTCCGACCTTTGTCGAACAGCAATAAGCTCTTCCAGGGCTTCGTGAATAAGCTCATTTACGGTTTTTGCCTTAGAAAACTTGAAGGCGTGTTTCACAAGTTCGTCGTTCAATACAATATTTGTCCGCATACTATGTACCTCAATATAATCATAATAGTATATATTTTGCAAAAAGAAAACCAACAATTTTCTCTCTATCATAGCCTCATAATCGACATAAAAAGGCCGAAGCATTTGACCGCTCCGGCCTCTCTCTTTTAAACTTTCCCTCCCGCTTTGTTGAGAGGGGCCAAAGAGAGGGCGGAACGCCGATTCATGCACTTCACCCCCTCCCCCCATCAAGAGGGAAGCTGTTAATTTAAACCTTCCAGATCACCTCAAAATTGCAAATGATGACATCGGGCTCGCCTGATTTGTCCTTCATGATTGCGCCTTTGGCGTCCACCGCGAGAAGAAGGTCGTTGGGTTTCAATAATGACCCGTCGTACCCGGCCTCCCTCAGCCGCGCAATGACATTCTCCAGGAGCTTTCTGCTTTGCGATTCATCGATGATCTTTTTGCGGACCGCCTTGGCCAGATCGACCGGCGTGAGCAGCGCGCCTTCCTGCTTCGACACCCATTCATCGGGGCCGTTGTAGTAGCCGCGGATCGTTATGTAGTTGTGGTCTTCTCCCAGGATCGGATTGCCGTCGTTGTCCAGGATATCCTTGTGGGTCTCGTACCTGCGGGGGTCGACCGACCGTTCCAGCTTTTCGCTGCCCGTCGCGTAGATCGCCCGTACATATACCGCGTGGATCCCCAGCTGGTTCAGCGTCTCGGAGATGGCGAACTCCTCGAAGGGGCTGTTGATCCCGTACTGCCTGATCTTCTCGATCTCCCCGGCGTTGAATTTTTTGTCGGCCGGGACCTCGCCCACGCGGGATGTTTCCCAGACGAGATGGATGTTGTCCTTCGTGACCGTGTAATACACCTCATTGTCATCGGACAGGCTCAGGGAAGGCGTCTTACGCCAGCGCTCGGGCAGGAAATAATCGAACAGCCGCGCGTTCCGACCCACGACCCACATGCGGCCGCCGGTGCTTTCGGCATGACCGAAGATGTAGGGCACGCCGAGGATATCCGTGCGGGTCAGGTGCGAAGGCAGGGGCGCGGGGTTGAGCCGGTCCCGCATATCGTCAAGATAGGAATGCCGCCTCGAAGCCTTGACCCGGTCCTCGTGCTCAGGCGTCCGGAAGAGCAGCTCATAATCGATGACCGAGTATTTCCCGACATTCAGCAGATGGTAGACCATGTCCGCCTGCTTCCGCGCCGCATCGGCATCCCCGCTTCCGCCTGCCTGCTCGATGCGCTCACAGTCATCTTCATCGAGGATCACGTGCTCGGGCTTCATGTCCGCCATGTGGTACCCTTTTATGCTCAGGTCTTCGAAGGCCTTCTTCTGCATGGTCTGCAGGTGATGAACGATGTCGGGGATCTCGAGCTTGATGTGCTCGAAGAGCTCGATGAGGTTCTTGCCCCTGATCCATTCATAAACGAGCTTGTATTGTTTCAGAATATCGAGGTCGATGCCCGGATGGCGCACGCGGATGCGGTTGATCTTGGCCCGGGAACGTCCGCTCTGCCAGAGCTGCATTCTCTGAGGCGGCACGTAGATCGCCAGGGGCCGCTGCACCCTGATCCACCCGATCCGCTGGCCGACCTGCTTGTCGCCCATCTCCATGACCAGGGCGAACTCTTCCCAGGGGCTGTTGAACTCGGCGCTGACGAACTCCTCGAGCGTGTGGGTGTTGATCGGGACGTCTTCTCCCACGCGGCAGTTCTTGACGACGAGGTCCAGGCTGGCGCCGTTGATGCGCCTCGTCGGCACGCGGTACACGGAACTGGTCCCCAGCAGCCGGACCCGGTGCCTGGTGAACCAGCTCTCTTCATACCAGTTTTTGATATCGAGATGTTCCTGATGGGGTTCGGCAAAACGGGTAAAGTACAGGTCTCCGCCGTCGTCGGTCTTGGTGTGCAGGTATACCACGCCCAACACGTTCACGAGGGCTTTATGGGGAGCGGTCTTTTTCACGGTCTTCGTTTCCGGTCATTCCCCTCCTTGACAAGGGAGGGGTCACAGGGGCGGCGCTCCTTCCCGTAACTATTTCCCCGGCAACAGCAGCCCATCGATCTCCTCGAAGTGCCGGTCGAATGAGTACAGCGCCATCCCATGCTTCAACGCGTTCGCGGCGATCCAGACATCGTTCGAGGGGATCGGCCTTCCCTTTGCCTTCAACTTCTTCACGATCAACGCGTAATATTCTGCGGTCTCCAGGTCATGCAAGAGCGCCTCCACTCGGGGCGCATTGAGAAATGTTTCCAGTTCCCGTCGGTTCTTCGCTTCCTTGTTGCCGAGAGAAAATCCGGCGTAAAGTTCTGCGATGACCGCTATGTCCACGCCTATGACATCACATATCCGGAACACTTCAACGACATCCGCAGCGTTGTTCTTGAAGGCGACATAGATGTTCGTGTCGATGGCCAGGCGCCTCATTTCCAGATGTCCTCATCGATCCGCTCAAAGATCTTCGTATTCTTCCTGAACGCCGTTGTTTCTTCCCTGCTCCACCCGCCTGCGAGCGCGTCCAGGTCGTGATGCTTCTTGAACACCGGTTCCTTGCCCGTCCCCGTGACTTTTTTCAATGCCTGGATAACCCACTGGTTCGCGCTCAGATTGTTCTGCTGTGCACGGGATTTGATGGCCCGATCCAGTTCAGGATCGATGCCGCGTATGGTCAGCGTTTTCATGTCGGTCCTCCATAAATGAAGCCATATTGTGATGTCATTATGATTATATAAAATGAATGCATAATTGTCAACCGGTTTTCCGGGCGATCCAGAAAGACAACAATGCCCCCTTCAATTGATAGAAGGGGGCAGCGATCCAGGGGGGCGTTAAAACTGCTCATTATAATGCTGCGTATAGCCGGCGGCGAAAACTTACCCCAGCCTTTTCCTGAACTCCTCAAGCTGCTTTTTCAAACGCTCCGGCAGTCGGCTCCCGAACAGCGCAAAGTGCTTCTCGATGTCCGGGACCTCGGCCTTCCACTCCTTCAGGTCCACATTCATAAGGGCCTTCATATTGCCGGACGATATGTCGAGTCCGGAAAGATCGAGATCCCCTTCCTTCGGCATCAGCCCAATCGGCGTTTCTTTGGCCCCTATCTTGCCGTCCACGCGCTGGCACATCCATTTGAGCATCCGGCTGTTGTCGCTGAACCCGGGCCACAGGAACCTGCCTTCCGGGCTCTTCCGAAACCAGTTCACGTAGAAGATCTTCGGGGCCTTCGCCCCCAGCGTGTCCCCCATGGTGAACCAGTGCGTGAAGTAGTCGCCCATATGGTAGCCGCAGAAAGGTTTCATGGCAAACGGGTCCCGCCGCAGGTTGCCGACGGCGCCGATGTTCGCGGAGGTGGTCTCGGATGCGGCGGTCGCGCCCATGAACACGCCGTGGTCCCAGGAATATGCCTCGGTCACGAGCGGCACAACGCTGCTCCTCCTGCCGCCGAAGATGAAGATGTCGATGGCTACGCCCTCGGGATTTTCCCAGTCCGGGCAGATGATCGGGCACTGCGAGGCCGGGGCGGTGAAGCGCGCGTTCGCGTGGGCCGCGTCGTCCTTGCTCGCGGGCGTCCAGTCGCGGCCTTTCCAGTCTATGGCATGGGCCGGAGAATCATCGGTCATGCCCTCCCACCACACATCGCCGTCGTCGGTGAGGGCGCAGTTCGTGAAGATGACGTCCTTCTTGAGCGTGTCCATGGCCATGGGGTTCGTGCCGTAGGATGTGCCTGGCGCGACCCCGAAGAACCCGGCCTCGGGGTTGATGGCGTGCAGCCTGTTGTCCCCGCGGACCTTCATCCAGGCGATATCGTCGCCGATGCACTCGCATTTCCATCCTTTTATGGACGGCTGCATCATGGCGAGGTTCGTCTTGCCGCAGGCCGACGGGAACGCGGCCGCGATGTGGTAGCGCTTCCCTTCCGGGCTCGTGAGCCGCAGGATCAGCATGTGCTCGGCCATCCAGCCTTCATGCCGCGCCATGTTCGATGCGATGCGAAGGGCGAGGCACTTTTTCCCGAGCAGGGCATTGCCGCCGTAGCCCGAGCCGTAGGACCAGATCAGGTTCTCCTCCGGGAAATGGCTGATATACTTTTTCTCGATCGGGGCGCAGGGCCACAGGGCGTCCTTCTGTCCGGGCGCGAGCGGCGCTCCGATGGAGTGCAGACACGGAATAAATTCGCCCTTTTCACCAAGCACGTCCAGCACCTTCGCGCTGACCCGGGTCATGATGTGCATATTGCATACGACATAGGGACTGTCGGTCAGCTCAACGCCGATCTTCGCGATGGGAGAACCAATGGGACCCATGGAGAAGGGGATGACGTACATCGTCCGGCCTTTCATACAGCCCTGGTACAGTCCCCGCATGGTCTTCTTGAGCTCGTCGGGATGGACCCAGTTGTTCGTGGGGCCGGCCTCTTCCTGCGAGCGCGTGCTGATGTAGGTGCGGTCCTCCACGCGGGCTACGTCGCTGGGGTCGGTGCGGAACAGGAAGCTGTTCGGCCGCTTCTTGAGCGGGACCGCCATGCCGCGCTCCAACATGAGCGCCATCATCCGGCCGTACTCTGCTTTTGATCCGTCACACCAGGTGATCGAGTCGGGCCGACAGAGGTCAGCGACCTCCTTCACCCAGGTGTTCAGTTTTTCATTCCTTGATCCGCTCTTCATAACCAAATCTCCTCAGCCCCCCTCTCCGCGTCCCCTGAGGCATCCCCTGGGGCGTCCCCATGATGCCATGGGGGAAAACCTCATTTTAATCCATGAGTAAACAATACGAGGCGGGGGAATAGGGCGTATTATGCGCGATTGGAGGGGAAAAGTAAAGGGGGCTTTGCTGCCCCCTTTGCTGGAGTTATGACATGGCCGGTTACATCTCCCACTTCACGCCGGCCATGACCTGGTAGCGGTCATAGTCGTAGCGCAGGTCCGTGGAGTTCTGGTTCCAGTACTTGTACTCGGCCCAGAGACCCCACTGTTTGTCGAGTGCGAAGTCGCCCTTGACCCGCGCTTCTATGCCGTCATAGGTCTTCTGAGGCTGACCGGAAACATCGAAGGCGAATGCGTTCGGATAGTCACGATCCCAGTACGTGAACCACGCCTGAAGCTTCATCCCTTTTCCCTCTCTCGTGATGATACGGATACGGTATTCATTCTTGGTGTAATCATTGTAGCCCACATAGTCATCGTTCCTGATGATATAGTTATAGTCAAGGTAGACCACGAGCCAATCGGCGAGCTTGTTTCGAAGCGTTACGCCGAAATCGTGGTACTGGTACACCAATGTCGTCGTACTAAAAGTCGTATTTAATTCCCTCGCGTGACGGTCGGTGTAGTCCTTCACGTAATAGGCATAGCTGAGGTTCGCCTTTGAGCGCTTGCCGAGCGGTACGTCGACGTCGGCTCCCAACTCGTAGTAGGTGTGGTCCTGCTGGACCGTGCCCACGGGGTCAGGGTAATTGCGGTCCTCGATCTCGGCGTGAATACGGTAGGGTAACGACGCGATGCGTTTCTCGTACTCGGCCTCCAGCCCGATGCTGTTATAGCTATAGCGGTCTCCTCCTACGCCTTCCACGCCGTCATCGCGGTTCACATAGGTGTCTCGATGGAAACCGAGGAACGGGCCGACGTAGAAGGTGTCCTCGCGCCGCTCCTTCTTGCCGAGCACGAACTCCAGCCCCGCCTTCAGCGTACTGTCGTATTCGTCGGCTTTGTCCGTGTCCGACTCCGGGTAGATGTCGGCATTCAGCTTGAATGAGGTGAGGAACCGGCTTTTCGCATTGAGATCGGCGGAATGTTTTGCCTTCAAGGAAAGCGGGATGAAAAATCCTGTCTGGATAACCGTTGGTTGAAAAACGCCCTGGGCGAAATCAAAATAACCGGCGCTCGGCGCCAGGTAGGCGTTACTGTCGTAGCCGATGCCGATTTCAGCCTCGACAACATATGGCTCTTCCGCTGCGGCTTTGGGCGCCGCCCGTTTCACGTCATCCTTCTCTTCTGCCGGCGCTGCGAGCGGCGTGGCCACTGCGGCAGCCAGCAATGCCGCGGTCAAAACCGCTTTTATTTTCGTATGCATGTGTTCCCTCCCTGAGCTATGGTTTCTGCTGAATCGCATTCAGCTCTTGTTTGATCTTGTCATTCTTCGGCTCCAGACGGAGCGCCTTTTCAAGCTCCGTCCGCGCCTCGCCGGTCCGGCCTGCTTTTTTCAATACTCCCGCAAGCTGGACGCGCAGCTTGGCATTGGTGGCGTCGGCGGTCACCGCCTGTTCCAAAATTTTTATCGCTTCAGCATGATCCCCCCTCTCTTCGAGAACCTGCGCGAGATGCTGCATGGCCTTGACGTTGTCGGGCTCGAGCTTGAGCGCCCTGCGCAGCGACTCCTCCGCCTTGCTCAGTTCCCCGGTCTCTTCATAGGCGAGCCCGAGGTTGGTCCACGCCAGGGCGTAGGTGTCGTCTTTGGCAAGGAGTGTGCGGTATTCCCGAATCGCTTCGGCGTACTGCTTCTTCTTCGCGTAGCGCACGGCAAGGTTGAGCCTCGCCTGTGGATACTCCGGACGTATCACGAGCGCTTTTTGATAGGCGGCGATTGCCTCGTCTTCCTTCTTCCACCGCGTATAGAGGATGCCGAGATTGAACCAGGCCTGCTCGTAGTTCGGTTCGTGCTTGAGTGCCGTTTTGAATGCCGGTGCCGCATTGTCCCACTGTTTCTGGCGCATGTACGCCAAGCCGAGGTTGTACCAGGCCTCGGGATAGGCTTCGCGCAGCTTGATCGCCTTTCGATAGCCTGCCACGGCCTCGGCATATTCCTTCCGCGCGACACGGACGAGGCCGATGTTGAGGTGCGCCTCGGGGTAGTCTCCCCTGCGCAGATCCAGGGCCTTGCGGTATTCACGGAGCGCGCCGTCATGATCCTTTTCGCCGTACGCGGCCCTGCCGAGGTTGAAGCGGCTCTCGGCGTGGAGCGGATCGCGTTTGAGGATCCACTGGAATTCAGCGCGCGCCTCCGCCCAGCGCTTGTCCGCGAGCAGCAGCAGCCCCAGGTTGTAGCGCGCCTTGGCGTATTCGGGATTATACTGGATCGCCTTGCGGTAGGCATCCTCCGCTGCCTTCCGGTCGCCGAAGCTCGTCTGCATGAGGCCGAGGTTGAAGTAGGCGGGAGGATAGTTCGGCTTGAGCTCAAGGGCCTTGTCGATCTGGGCCTGCGCGCGCTTGCGGCCCGCGGGAGTGTTCGGCTCCAGCGATGCAAGGCCGAAGCGGGGCTCGATAGAGTCGGGCTTGAGCCGGATCGCGGCTTCGAAGCTTTTTCGCGCCTGTTCCTTCTTGTCAGGGCCGAGGCTGCGATATGCAATGCCAAGATTGTAGAGCGCCCGCGCCTTGCGCTCGCCCGCGGCCTTTTCCGACGCCTTTTCGAGCACAGCGGCGGCCTTCCGATAGTCCTTAAGCCTCGTCAGGGCGACGCCCAGGTTGTAGTGCGCCTCGAAGTGGTGCGGCATCCGGGCGATGAGCGCTTCATAATCCTTCACCGCCTCGGCGTAGCGGCCGGTCTGGGAATAGACGAGACCGCGGTTGAAATAGGCCCGGGGATACGCGGGTTTCGTGCGGAGAGCGCGGTTGAACTCTTCGAGCGCCTTCTGACGGTCGCCCTTGTGGTAATACAGGACCCCGAGGTCGTTGTGCGTCTGCGACGTGGCGCCGCGGGCCAGGATGGCTCGGTAGCGTTTCTCCGCCTCGTCCCACTTTTTCTCGGTCATGAGCCGGGCTGCTTCTCGGTACAGCGGGTCTGATGCGCTCTCCGTCGAAAGCTCGGGCATGTCCTCCCGGGCCTCGCCGGCTGCCTCTGCGTCGGTACGCACAGCGGCGGTGTCCGGAATGTCGATCACCGTGACTCGCTGCGCGTCGAAGGTCGCCTTGAACTGCACGTACAGCAGGACGAGAAAGAGGACCGCGATGATGATGACTACGGGGACGAAGCTTTCGCGGAGGATGCGGTATTTCGAATCAGACATGCCTGCTTTCCTCATGTTCGCGCCCCTTCCAGAATGGAACGCAGTCCCCGGACGTTTGCGTTCTGGATCTCGAGCCCCGGCCGGACGTTGATCTCGAGCAGGACCGGGCCGCCTTGAGAAATGGAGATGTCCACGCCGAGGTACTTGAGCGGCACGGCCCGGGCCGCGCGAAGGCTTATTTCGACCACCCGGTCCCAGTACGGAACGGCGCGGCCGATGAGGTCCACCCCGGTGTCCGGGTGCTTGTCCACGGGATCTCCTTTCAGGACTGCATGGACCGTGCGGCCGCTCGCGAGGTCGATACCCGCGCCCACGGCGCCCTGGTGGAGATTCGCCCTTCCTTCGGACGCCTTCGTCGGGATGCGGGTCATGGACAGGACCGGCTCGTCGCGGTGCAGGATCACTCGCACGTCGGCGAGGCCGAAGGGGCTCAAAACATTCATCTCCTCGTGCTGCACGATGCGGGCTTCAATGAGGGCGCGGTCGTGGAGGTCAAAGGAGTAAACGCCGAACATAATGTCCGAGATGTGCTTCTTGATGTCATGGATGGAATAGACCTTTCCGCTCACGCCGACCCAGTCCTCTCCCTGCCTGTCCGCGATCACGATGATGCCCCCGCCGCCCCTGCCCTGCGAAGGCTTGATCACAAAATCATGGTATGAGCCGAGGTCGCTCTCGAGGCCCCGGAGTTCGTAGAAGTGGCTGTAAACACGGTAGGTCTCCGGCACGGGCACGCCGACCCGCTTCATGATCTCTTTCGTTACGATCTTATCGTCGGCGACGGGAAAGTCCTTGCGCGCGTTGTTCGGGTAGATGTAGTCGAGGTTGCGCTGGTTCATGCCGAGCACCCGGAGGGCATGATTTCGCGCTGTCTTCCAGCTGAAGGACATTTTACGCTTTTCCTGTTTCATTTCGGCGCCTCAAAAATGAGCCGCCGGAAGCGGACGAACTCGAGCATCCGCATGCCCATCCACTTCCCGAGCCAGAGGTTAAGCGCAATCACGACGAGCAGGATCTCCGGGAAGGCGAGAACCATGCTCTGGAGGAAAAGGGAGTCCATGACCGCGTAGCATGCAGAAACGACCATGATCGTCACGAGCAGGATCTTTACGGCCGCGCGGAAACCCTGCTCCGTCTCGATGAGGGCGAACCGTTCCGCGGTGATGGCCAGGATGGCGATGGGGAACAGAGTGACATGCGCCAGCTCGAAGAGCCCGAATTGGACGCTCAGGATGGTCATGGTGAGCATGGTGATCACCACGCTGGTGAGCATCACGGCCATTTTGGGGGAGTGGAGGAGCTGCATCCAGTCCAGGGCCTTGCGGACGCCGGAGGAGAGGAGGATGATGAAGGTGAAGGCGGCCACGCCCCAGAGGAGCCCGGTCTCTCGCGCCGCTGCGGCGATGAGCGCCGGCAGGAACGTGCCGAAGGTCTCCACACCGATCACGTTTCTGAAGATGACCGTGACCAGCGCGCCCAGCGGCAGCATGAGGATGATCTTGAGCAGGTTCTGGGAGATGCCGACCCGTTCAAAGATCTTGTACACGTTGAATATGTTCAGGTGCGAAGAGCTGAGCGCTTCCATGGCCTCGCGCCGGGGAACAAGGCGGCGAAGCATCTTGTAAAAGTACTGGAAGTTCACGTTCGCCGTGTGCTTGAAGAGCACGAGGTCGCCGTAGTAGAGGGTAAGGAAATTGGACGGGATCTCGGCGAAACGGTCGTTGATTGTGTCGAAGGGCACCCAGTGTCCGTTCACATACACCTCGACCCACTGATGCGTCACCCGCTTGGTCCCCTGCTTCAGGATCAGCCCGCCCACGAGCCGCGCCGGAATGTTCAGCTTGCGCACGAGGGCTGCAAAGAGCCGGCTCTTGCCGTTACAACTCGCCTCGCCAAGCTTGAGCGCCGTCACGGCGTCGGTGTAGCCGGAAAAGTCCTTGTTCCTGAAATTGTCCTGAAGGCGGCGGTGGATGCGGGTGAGGGCCGAAAGGAGCGTCGGGTTCCGCTCGGGGATGATCCTGCGAAGCTCCTGCTCGATGAGCGGGTCGTTTACCTGGATGCCTTCGGTCGCTGCGAGGTGTTCGGCGAATTCCGCCGGATAGGACCTCGGAATTTCCAGGCGCTCGGGGATGCGGTAGCGGACGTGGCCGGCCTGGACCTGGAAGGAGTAGATGATGCTGTGCTGGCCGCGAACGTTTTCGGCCTTCCACGCCGCGATCCGGTTCTCCCCCTCGGACTGGATGGCCATGGCAAAGAGGCCTGACGAGTTCTGTTCGTCTGAGATGATCTGCCGCGCGTCGCTCCTGGGGAGATAGGTGGTGGTGGAGATGTCTTCTCCGTGTCCGTCCATCTGCATGCTCAGGTCTACATGGTAGCTGACGGCCGGGACGAGTCCTGCAAGGGGATAGTTCAGGACATACAGCTTATATCCCGCCATGCCGAGGGGAACAAGGGTGAGAAAGAGGAAAACCGACAGGTATGCAATTCGCCGCGTTGCGTCCTTTTTCAAACCGGTTCCTCCCCTGTCCGTAAGAAGCGCGCTGCCGCCTTCTCAGGAAAAATCGCCAACTGACGAAGGTCGTATACTATACCTCTTTTTAGCGATTTTCCACTATTTTTTTGGTTAAAAATTTGGGATAGTCCAGTGGGAAAGGAGCAAGACTACCGTTGCCTGCCCAAACGCGGATGCGAAGCAACGGGAGGCATGGCTCCCTCTCAGCGCTGGATGCCTGCCTCCTCCATGATCACGCTGTATTTATAGCCTGACCCGAAATCCTTGTCCTTATACACGGTGCCTTTCATCGTCACCACGTCACCGACGGCCGGAAGGTCCTGGGACGTGGCCACGAGGTTGTGGGTTCCCTTGCCGGGGTCGCCGGTGCCGTCCTGGAGATGGATCCAGTTTTTGCCCATGATCCCTGCGGAAACCTTGACGACCTGCGCCCGCACAACGGCCGTTTTCTTGTTCAGCGCTGCGCCTTTCTCAGAGATCTCGCCCACGGTGTACGCGTCGGGGCCTTTGGCCTTGTCTACTTTGACGTTCTTGCCCGGAGAAGAAGCAGCGGCCTTGCTCACCGGCGCTTTGGCCGTCCCTGCCGAACCGTGCGCCCCGCTCTGCGCCGACAAGGGCCCGCCGGAAAATGTGATGACGGCGAATGTCCTGCCCAGGGTCTTGCTCGTAAAGTTTTCCATGGCCGGGCCGGGCTGCAAAGCCACCTTCTGCCCTACGGAGACCTTCATTTCCGGAACAGCAACCCACGTCTTTTTCCCGCCCTTCTCAAGGCGGACGTAGGTGTACCCGCCGGCGTTCATCGTCTCTACCACCTTGCCGGAAAGGCCGGACTCTTCCGTCGGAGCATTCGCTCCGGGTTTGAGCGGCGCCGGCACGCCGGGCGCCTTCGGCGGGGCCGCAAGGGCGCTCTCACTTCCCGGCAGCGCCAGGAGCGCAAGGATCAGAAAAAAAAGAGACCGTTTCATAGGGACATTTCCTTTCTTGAACCGTAGTTATTTGGGTCGTCAATCAGATGTTATGACAGTGCACGCAGAGCCCCATCGTTGATTTCGCGTCATAACGGAAGAGCCTCACGGAGTCCGAGCTGTGCGGGTTGTGGCAGCTTCCGCAATAAAAGGGCTTCCCCGGCCTCTTCGTGTCTTTTATCTCCTTTTTGCCCTTTTTGCCGATGGGGTGGCCCGCTGAGGAAAATCCTACAATGGCATGGGGGCTCTTTTCCACGGCGGGATGGCAGCCCAAGCAGAGCTCAACGGGTTCTTTTACGAGCAGGTCCATGAAGTCCGTGGAGTGAGGATTATGACAGTCCGGGCACATGCCGGCCGCCACGGGCGCATGGACATTCTTCCGGGAAAACCCTGCCTTGTCGTGACAGGTGAAACAGAGCGCCGGGGGCGCTGAGACGAGGAGCCTGGCATTCTTTGACGAGTGCGGGTTGTGGCACCCGGTGCAACCCATTGCCACGGCGGCATGGACGTTCTTTTTGGTGAACAGGGCCTTGTCGTGGCAGCCGTAGCAGAGGTCGGGCTGGTCAACAGAGAGCCCCCGGGCGATGGTGTTCGTTTTCTTGTGCGGCGCCTTGCTCGCATCGATACCCGTGTGGCACGTGGGGCACCCCATCGGGACCGCAGGGTGCACATTCTTCTCCTGGACGAGCTTTTTGTGGCACTGGAGGCAATCAACTTCGGCGGAGAATGCTGCGGATGGAATGATGACGGCGAACAGCAGCGCACAGCCGATGCAAAGAAACTTGAGGACACCGTGGACCGGCCGGCACTGCCGAGACAGCGTTCCCGGAGCCATAGAACGTCACCTCCTCGCGATAGTAGCGTGATTGTACCCTAATCCCTGCCGCGTTGCAACAACTGTCTTGCCCCTGAAAAACGGCATTGACCGGGGATGCCACGGCGAAGAGGCGGCCTCTGAGCGTCCGGCTGCGGAAAAAAAGGCATGAGTGGCCTGACTATAATTTGTACCCGATCGTGCGGAGAAACTCCTTCCGCTTCGCCCTGTCCGAAGGCGTCTCTACTCCCCTGGGCGGAAAGCCGTCGATCACGCCGAGGATCCCCTTTCCCTGTGCAGACGAGCCCACGATGACCTCGAGGGGGTTGGCCGTAGCGCAGAAAATGCGGCATACTTCGGGGCAGTTCTTTATCGGCGTCAGGACGTTTATGGGATAGGCGTCCCGCAGGTAGATACAGAACACGTGGCCGGCGCCGATGGATTCCAACGTTCTTATGCACGCCTTGACCAGGTCGTCGTCGTTTCCTTCCGTCCGGATAAGACAGGAGCCCGAGGCCTCGGTAAAGGCAACGCCGAACTTCGCCTGCGGCACGGTCGTGGCGATGATTTCATAGAGATCTTCCGCGGTCTTGATAAAGTGGGTCTGGCCGAGGATGACATTGCACCCTTCGGGAATGTCAACCTTCACCGTGAAGAGTTCCATAGGCGCCTCCGGAGATGAGATGATGCGTGAGTGCTCTCATAAAATTATACCCTGGATTTGGGGACGGTGAAGGGGGAAGGGGAGAAAAAACCTGTCCGATGCGCTTAGAGCGGGCTTTTATTGAGGACCGTGGCGTCGGTCCCGTTTTCGAGAAGATCAATGATGCGCGAGATGGACTCAAAATGGAGCCGGCGGAGGAACTCCTTATCCATGCCGCCCGCGCGCTTCTTGTTCAAGAAAGAGAGAAAGACCATTCCCTTATAGATGCGTTTGTTCGTCTTGAAGGAAAACATGAACCGGTCGAGGATACTTTCGAGGAACGAGTCATTGCGCCTCTGCACGGCCCTGCTGAAGGTGATCGACTGGAGCCAATAGGTTTTCTTGATCAGGCTGTCCGCCTTCATCTCGATCCAGGTATGCTCCACGTTCCGCATGTCTTCCGTCAGGATCTCGTGGGCAACGGTGTCCGCGGCCAGATGGCACAGGTACCCGTAGACAAAGGCCTTTTCCGCCTCCCGGTTCGCATGGCGCAGGAGCTTCAGGCCCACATCCCAGCAGTGGGAGCTTTTGTCCTCCGGCAAGTATTTTTTCCCGATGATACTGTCGGCCATGAGGTTGCCGTAGAGGAAGTCTTGGCGGTACTTTTTCATGAGGGCGAAAATGCCGGCAGGAATGAGCGGACCGTAGGAGAAGAGTTCGCTGCCGAGGTAGACATGCGTGAGCGGTCCCCAGGCAAAAGCGGCAGAGGGAACGAAGATGAAGCCGATAAGCAGTAATACAAGAAACATGTTTATAAACTTCTCTCTAACGATGAAAACTGTCTGCCGCTCATAAGCGGCTGACACGGCCTGCATGCTACAACTTCCGCTCCTTTGCGTCAAGAGTAAAACCGCTCGGGCCCCACCCCTCGCCGCCGGGGACGTGAAGACTATTATAGCATACTTTGTCCGGATTTGAGGGAGTCCCGGTTTTGCCTGCAGAGTATACAGAATAGCACTAAAAAAACAAAGTGTTAGACGCTGAAGATCCTGGAGGAGAGAAAAGCAGGCCGTCTGCTGCGGGTACGGGTACCGACAGCATGAAGGGCAATAGAACGCTGGCGCGCCTTGCGCCGACCTGCTTGCGCGTACACGCAGGCAAGAGCGAAGTGGCTGACCGGAGTAGTTACAATTGGAGAAAGATGGGCCAGGCGTCAGCCGGCGCTTCAGGATGTTTCACAGCCATGGGGCCCTTCGCCGGCGTTCATCCTTCGGGGGTCATTTTATCTTATTCCAGTCGTCAATCATACGGAACGCGCCGTTTTTGATGACCGTGGGGTACACGGTCTGGGAGCCCTGGTGGTTTTCGTTCGAGAAGCTGATGGTATTCCCGGCCTGAATATCGAGGTTCCGGACGCTCACGGCGCTGCGGATGAAGGATTCCCTCGTAAGGTCCTTGCCGGCCCTCTTCAGGACCTCTACAAACACCCTGGTCGCCAGAAACCCTTCCAGGCTCCCGAAGCTCGGCTTGCTGCGGGGGTAATATTTGCCGAGTGCGGCCAGATAATCATTCACCGCGGGATAGTTGTTTCCGCCCGGGCTGAAGGGAGGGACCACCTGGGTGATCACGACGCCGTCGGCGTACTTGTCGAGGAGCTCCGCCAACCTCACGGGCCCCACAAAGGAGACGTTCATGAACACGGGGTCCATGTCCTTTTTTCTTCCGCCGAGGATGTACTGCCGCTTCCAGCTCTTGATGAATTTCGCGCAGGCGCTGTAGGTGCCCGCCATGACCACGGCATCGGGTTTCGCGGCCGTAATTTTTTCCAGAGCCTGGTAGACGTCCTCAAGGTTCCTCGTGTACATTCCCGTAGCCGTCGGCAAGAGGCCCCGCTTCCACAGGGACGCTTTGGCGGCCTCGAGCACCGCCTTGCCGTAGGCATCGTCCTGGTAGAACACCGCGACCTTGCGGTAGCCGAGCGTATCGACGGCCCCCTGGATGAACACTTCCACTTCCTGGTTGTAGCTCGCCCGGTAGTGGAAAATGTACCTGTCCACAGGATTTCTGAGCGATTCAGCGCCCGTAAACGGCGCGAAGAGCGGGACCTTCTCCGCGGAAAGCAACGATTTTATGGCCATGGTCGGCGGCGTCCCTGCGTTTCCCAGGAGACAGAAGACCTTGTCTTCCTTGATCAGCTTGGTCACGTTGGCCACGGCATTGTTCGGTTCGTATCCGTCATCGTACACGATGAGCTTTATTTTCCTGCCGTTCACGCCCCCCGATTCATTCGCCTTGTTCAGATAAGATTCAACGCCTTCCCTGAAATTGTGCCCCAGGAAGGACGCGGGGCCCGTCAGGACCGTGGACATCCCGACTGTGATCTGATTGGCTGCCACGCCGGGCTCTGCGTTCGCGGTCACTGAAAAGAAACTTGCCGCGATTGCCAGGCAGAGCAGTCCCATCACGATACGCATCTTCATTGCCGTCTCCTCAGGGGAAGAATCCGGCGGGTTTCCCGCCGCGCCCACATGGTACTATTATATATAAAAAATAATAATCTTCAAGCAGTTCCCGCGTTTTTTTCGAGAGCATCAGAAGCCCGATGATCAGAACTCCGCCGCGATCGGCGGGACAAAAAATCTTCACGCTCGATCCCGCCCGGGCTTCCTTGTTCGAATTGCCGGGGTTTTGGCCCCGGTGATCGAAGGGGGCATTGGTCAAGGAATATCGCATACCCGGGGGGAAGTCAAGCGGGGTTTACCCTTTTGCCACGCGCACGAGGGTATTGTTCTCGTTCAGCCCGTCGATAATGGCGCCCAGACCTGCCATGTTCGCAATGTATTCGATGGCGTCTCCGGATATTTCCTCTCCCGGAACGAGGAGGGGGATGCCGGGGGGATAGACGGTCACGATCTCCGACGAGACCCGGCCGGCGGCCTTGTCAAGGCTCACGAGTTCCGTGTCGGAGTAAAAGGCCTCGCGCGGGGTCATGGCGAAGCGGTTGTCCAGGGACGGCGGGTGCACCCTGTCCAGGGGCAGGAGCGCGCCCTGCAACCCCGTTTCCGCGGCAATCTGGCGGAGGGCCTCAACGAGCCGGTTCAGGTCGTCCTGCCGGTCGCCGATGGAGACGATGACAAGGACGTGGAAGGGGTCGGCCATCTCCACCTGGATGTCGAACCGGGTGTTCAGCATCTGCGATACGTGGTAGCCCGAGAGCCCGAGGTCCGATACGGTGACGGTGAGCTTCGTCACATCCATATCGCTCATGCCCGCCTGCTTCGCCCGGTCTTTGCCGAAGCACGTGATGCCGCTGATCTTGTTGATCTCCGTGCGCGCGTCCTCGGCCAGCTTGATGGCGCGGTTCAGGAGCTTCTTGCCTTCCGTGGCCATCTGCATCCGCGCCAGGTCGAGGGACGCCATGAGAATGTACGACGGGCTCGTGGTCTGGAGGAGCTTCAAGGCGTTCGTCACGTCATCGAGGTTCACCCGGCCGGCCTTTGCGTGGAGCATGGACGCCTGGGTCATGCCTCCCACGATCTTGTGGGTGGACTGGACACAGAGGTCCGCGCCGGCCTCAAGGGCGCACGGGGGGAGCTTGGGGTTGAACTTGAGGTGCGGGCCGTGCGCCTCGTCGACAAGGACGATGAGCCCCTTCTCGTGGGCGTAGGGGATGATCTTCTCGATATCGGCGCAGAGGCCGTAGTAGTTCGGGCTGGTGATGAGGAGCGCCCGTGCGCCCGGGTTGGCGTCGATGGCCTGCTTCACCGTTTCGAAGGTGACGTTCAGGGTGAGCTTGAGGTCGCGGTCGAAGGCCGGCTGGAAGAACACGGGGTGGGCGCCGCTCATGATGAGGCCCGTGAGCACCGACCGGTGGCAGTTCCGGGCGATGAGCACCTTGTCGCCGGGCCCGGTCGTTGATGCCACCATGGCATGGTTCCCCACGGTGGTCCCGTTCACTAAAAAATAGGAGCGGTCTGCGCCTGCGGCCCTGGCGGCCAGTTCCTGGGCCTCTTTGATGACCCCCGTAGGGTTCTGGAGGGAATCAACCTCGTCGAGGGTCGTGAGGTCGATGGTGAATATCCGCGGGCCCACAAACTTGCGGAACCGGGTGGATATGCCTTTGCCGCTCTTATGTCCGGGGGTATGGAAGGAGACCTTGCGGCTTTCCGCAAGGCTGACCATGGCGTCGAACAGCGGGGTGCGGAGCTGTTCTTCGTCGAATAGGGGAGGGGCGTTCATGACGTTCTAGTGGTACGAGAAGAGCGGCGCATTGTCCTCAATGACCCTCGTCTCTTCCGCCAAGGCCTTGCGGATATGCTTGGGCAAATTGAACAGCCCCAGATTGGTAATGCCGTCATAGAACCGGTTGGCGCCCTTGATCCGCGCGGCGATCATGTCGTCCACTTCCTGGGGCGTGAACTTCCGCGGGTCGCGGTTCTTCGAGGCCAGCGTGAACCCCCAGGGCAGCGCGAAGGAGGGGATGGGCACGTCGTAGGGCGCCACCACCGGAAACACCGTGGAGAGCGTCTTGTTGACGGCGGTAAAGTTCAGGAGCTGGTGGAGCGCCGTGGTGCCCGCCTGGAGAGAGATGACCCCGTCGGGACTCAGGCGCTCCTTGACGATCTCGTAGAACTCCCGGGTAAACAGGAGGTAAGCCGGCCCCTCCTCCACGGGTTCGGATATATCGATGATGATGGCATCGTAGGTGTCGGTCGTCTCCTCGAGATATTTGCGGGCGTCCATGAAGCGAAGGTCGGTGCGGGGGTCGTCGAAGGCCCCCTGGTGCCACTCGGGCAGGAGCTCCTTGGATTTCTGCACCACTTCCTGGTCTATGTCCACCATCATACAGTACTCGACGCTCTTGTGCCGGAGCACCTCGCGGAGCGTGGCGCCCTCGCCGCCGCCCACGATGAAGACGCGCTTCGGGTCCGGGTGGGCGAGCAGCGCGGGGTGCACCAGCGCCTCGTGATAGATGAACTCGTCGGTGATGGACGACTGCATCTTGCCGTCCAGCACGAGGCACCGGCCGTAGCTTCCGCTGTCCATGATCTCCATCCGCTGGTACTTGGTATGGCTGGCGTAATGGATCATGCGGATGCCGTGGATATGCCCCTCCTCGGGGCTCGTGTACTCAATGAACCACTTGTAGCTCTTCGGCTCTATCATGCTGGAGCGAATCTCCCTGTACGGTAACTTTGTGCGGCAACTTCTCGTTACCGAGGATTCCCCGCTTCATCTCGATGATAGACGGGTTCTTGGACTGGAACTTCTCGATGAGGTATTTTGCGGCGACCCGGGGGTCGATCAGGTCTCCGCAGGTGAAGACATCTACTGCGGCGTAGCCGTATTCCGGCCAGGTATGAATGGCAAGGTGGGATTCGGCGATGACCACCATCCCGCTGATGCCAAAGGGGCTGAATTCGTGGAAAGCGACCTCGACAATCGTCGCCTTTGCCTCTAATGCGGCATTTTTGAGCGTATCTTGGACAAACTCCAAATTTCTCAGGGTTTCGGGGTTGCAGTCCCTCAACTCCAACAGCAAGTGGGTTCCCAACGCGTGCAACCTGTTTACCTCCTTCTCCGCCCGCCGAACCTGCTTCCCGACAGAATCGGGACTCTGCGAGCACCGCCCCCCGTTCCCGCGGGAGGGATGATTGTCCGAAATAGTCCGCCTCGATCTTCAAGACGGGGCCGACACACCTAAATTTGATTGTCATTTATCAAAAATAGAGCGGTTTGTCAAGGATAAAATCCTCGGCGCCTCATTTTTTTTTGCGGGCGCTTTTCGACGGGCCGGCGAGCGTCTGCCGACCGGCGAAGGGAACGCTTTTTCGTCGCAACGGAGGCGTCATTTTCTCTCAAAAAAGCCTTTACAACCGTCCTCGATAGTTTTAATATTGTGGCCGGGTTCATGGTTGAGGGGTTATGGAGTCCTGGGTCAGGGAGTCGCGCCGAACGCTCAGCTTGCACGCTCAACACTCTCTCCAACTCCCTAAACTCCATGAGCTCATTTCGGAGGTTTTTGCATGTCTCAGGAAAAAGGCTTCGTTGAAATCGCGTCCGTCCTCGTCAATCCCGAGATATTCACCCGTCCCTACGCCTGCGACGTGGAGAAGTACGGCTGTAAATCCATGTGCTGCTACCGCTCCTGCATCGTCCCGCCCAAGGAGGCCGATCGGATCGAGGCGCACGCCGAGGGGATCCTCGCCTACCTCTCCCCGGAGAACCGGGAAGCCGTCAAAAAGAACGTCGCCATCCTCGGTGTCTGCGAAAAACAGTGCCCCACGGGCTGCGTGATCCACGAAGACGAGGCCCGGGCCATCAAGAGGAACTTCGGCGGAGCGGACTTCCGCTGCGTGCTCCTGTTCAACAACGACTGCTCCCTCCTGTACACGAACAGGGAAGGGCTCCGGTACTGCGCCGTCCATACCTACGCCATTGAGAAGGGCCTGGTCTGGGAAGAGTTCAAGTTCGCCGACTGCGTCCAGTACCCGCTCTCGTTCTACACCACGGAAAAAGGGAAAGAGGTCCTGTCCATCCAGGACACACCTTATCTCAACCATATCCCGTGCATGAAGGACCCCGCAGGTGAGCCCATGTACAAGAGCCTCCAGAAGACCATCGAGACGTTCCTGGGCAGGGATTTTTATAAGGAACTGGCGGCCCACGCCGGGAAAAAGGGGAAAAAATAGCGCCATCGCCGGACTGCGCCGCGTGCAATCCGGCATGGCAACGAATTTACAATTTATGCTATAATAAACAGCGTATGGGTAATCTATTTCTCAGTTTCAGCATAGCCATCTGCGGGGCCATCGGCCTCGTGGCCCTCAGCAAAACATTTAATCTGGAATTCTATACCACTCGCATCTTCCCCCTTATCCCGATCCTGTACGCCATCGTGTACCAGGTCCTGGAAAAGACGAAAACGGGGAAGGCCAAACCTATTCCTCCGTCCAAGGTCCGGGAAGAGATGAAGGCCGGCGTCGCGGTGATCTTTCAGAACATCACGCCGGGCAGGATCATTACCGACGTGGGCGTCAGCTTCGCCATCAAGTTCCTCTTCGAATTCATCTTCATCCTGCTGTTCTTGAACGCCGCCGGAAAATCCTTCGAGCAGCTCTACGGCGACTTCGGCATCGAGACGATCGGAAAGTTTCTGCGGGGCGACCACCCCTGGCTCGTGGGCAACGAGGGCCTCTACCTGCTTGCGCTCCTCGCGGTCGTCACCGGCTTCGGCACGGGCCTCTGGATCGGCTATACCACCAAGGCCCAGGCGATCCTTGAGGGAGTGTTCGTCGGCGCCGCCGTCACCGTCATCACCGCCGTGACCAACATGCTCATCCTGTACCGCAAGATCGAGGAAATGGCGAACCAGATGGCGGCCTCCATGGGCTACGCAACGCGTATCGGGTTCGTGGCCGTCATCGCCGCCCAGGTGCTGCTCTATGGTTTCTGGGCCGGCATCGCCCAGAAGGCGAAGCTGGCGCGTGTCGCCCGCGCCGAGACCAGGAAACCCGTGCGGAGGCCGCGGAAATAGCTCCGCAAACGAGAAAATTCTTGACGCCCTTCCCCCCTCCCTGCTATAGTTCCTTCCATGAAATACAAGGTCACCTTTCTCCCTGACAACGCGTCGGTCGACGTGGACGCAAAGACCAACCTCTTCAAGGCTGCGAAGGCCGCGGGCGTGTACGTGCTCTCGTCCTGCGGCGGCAAGGGGAACTGCGGCAAGTGCAAGGTCATCGTCAAAGAAGGCGCCGTGGAGAGCGGCAAGTCCCGTTCGTTTCTGACCGCCGAGGAAGCCGGGCGGGGATACGCCCTTGCCTGCCTGAGCTCCGTCACAGGCGGCCTCACCGTGGAGGTCCCGCCCGAGTCCCGCATGCAGGCAAAGCACAAGATCGCCACGGGCGCAAAGACCGACGAACTCCTCAAGCTCATGGAGACCGCGGGCGGATGCCTTGAGTCGCGCATCAACCGGGTGTACCTCGAACTGAAACAGCCCACGATCGACGATAATATCGCCGACTACGAGAGGCTGAGGCGCTGCCTCGACCAGAAGGGCTTTGACGCGTCCCACCTGCACATGAACCACCTGGTGCTCAAGAAGCTTTCTCATGTGCTGAGAGAAGGGAATTGGAAGGTCACCGTATCGGTCTTCAAGGTAAGCGCCGTACTGGAGGTCCTGGATATTTATCCCGGCGACGCCACCCGCACGCGCTACGGGGCCGCCATTGACATCGGCACCACGACGGTCGTCGTCTACCTCGTGGACATGACAAACGGGCACATCGTCGGCACGGCGTCAACGTACAACAGCCAGGTGAAGTGCGGAGACGATGTGATCACCCGCATCGTCTATGCCACGGAGCGGAACGGCCTCAAAGAACTCCAGGACCTCGCCGTGGGCAACGTCAATTCTATGCTTGCGGAGCTGGCCGATAAAAACACTATTGCGCCCGGCATGATCGACTATGTCGTGGTGGCGGGCAATACCACCATGATGCATCTGTTCTACGGGATCGATCCCCAGCACATCCGGGAGGAGCCGTACATCCCCACCGCCACATTCTTTCCGCTCATCCGCGGCAAGAATGTCGGCTTCCAGATAGACCCTCACGCCATTCTCTACTCCATGCCGAACGTGGCAAGCTACGTGGGCGGCGACATCGCCGCCGGCGTGCTCGTCTCGCAGATCCACAAGCAGGAGAAGGTGTCGCTCTTTATCGACATCGGCACCAACGGCGAGATCGTGCTCGGGAACAAGGACTGGCTGGTGACGGCAGCCTGCTCAGCCGGGCCGGCGTTCGAAGGAAGCGGCATCAAGTTCGGCATGCGCGCCATGGAGGGCGCCATCGAAGAGGTGGAGATCGATCCGAAGACTTATGACGTGAACTTCCGGGTCATCGGCGACGTGAAGCCCATCGGCATCTGCGGCTCGGGCATGATCGACACCCTGGCGGAAATGTACCTGACGGGCGTCATCGACCAGAAGGGAAAGATCAGGGAAGAGATCGGTTCGAAGCGGATCCGGCGGGGAGAGAGCGGCCTCGAGTACGTGCTTGCCTGGAGAGTGGAGAGCGCCATCAACAAGGAGATCGTGCTCACCGAAGTGGACCTGGACAACCTCATCCGCGCCAAGGCCGCCATCTATGCCGGCTTTGCAACGCTCCTCAGCCAGATGGGCATGACCTTTGCCGGCATCGACAAGCTCTACATCGCCGGCGGCTTCGGCCGCTACATCGACGTGGAGCGTGCCATCACCATCGGCATGCTGCCCGACCTGCCGGTGGAGAAGTTCCAGTTCCTCGGCAACACCTCCATCATGGGCGCTTACTATACGCTGCTCTGCGACCGGCTCCGGCACGAGGCCGAAGAGATCGCGCGGAAGATGACCTATATCGAATTATCGGTCTCCCGCAGCTTCATGGACGAGTACCTCTCCGCCCTGTTCCTGCCGCACACGAACCTCGAGGCGTTTCCGACGGTGAAGAAGGAGCTGGAGGAGAGAAAAAGGAATAAATAGGCCGGGGGTCTGGCAGGCCGGATTACTGACTTCACAACCGTGCAATTGCAGAAAATGGGTGATCACTCAATCGACCAAAAGCTGTTCAAAATTCGCGTCGCTTAGAAGCGCCTACTTTTGGCAATTCGCGGCTCAATGCTCTCTTCAGCATAAAAAACCCCGGCCAGGAAGCTGGTCGGGGTCAGAGCAGGTTAAATTCGCAGGAGCGTTGCGCGGCCCTTACAACACAACAACATTGGTCGCCTGCGGGCCCTTGGGTCCGCTGGTAACCTCGAATTCAACTTCCTGATTGACCTTCAGGGACTTGAATCCTTCGCCTTGGATGGCCGAAAAATGCACAAAGACATCTTCGCCATTGTCCTGGGTAATGAAGCCATAGCCTTTGGCATCATTGAACCACTTCACTTTACCCTTCGCCAAACTGTTACCCTCCTTTGGTGCAAAATATCAGGCCAGCTCAACTGCCCTGTGGAATCATGCGGTCATTCGCATCTTGCCCATGGCCGCTGAAACAATTATACACTACCAAAAAGCCGTTTTTGTGTCAAGCACTTTTCAGCACAAAAAGTATCAAATAACCGTATATTCCCGCAAAAATGCGTTCCTTTCCTCACGCGCGCCTCATGAATATGCAAAACGGTAAACGCCCTTCACACCTGCCCCTGCGCGCCGCCCGCTGAGAAGGACCTGTGCCTGCTCATCGGCGGTCAGATCTTTCCGTTCAGATACTTCTTTCTTTTTGATTCGGGAAACCGCTCGATAGCGTATCGCAGCATTGTCCTGGGCATGGACTGGTAATGGGCCCGGAGAAACCGTTCCGCGACGCCCCTATCACGCTTCCCCACTTCGCGGAGCATCCATCCCACGGCTTTGCGGATCAGGTCCTCTTCATCTTCCAGGAGCAATCCGGCAACAGCGAGCGTATCCATGAAGTCGTGATTTTTAATATAGTGGAAGGTGGAGAGGATGGCGATCCGCCGCTCCCAGAGGTTCTTCGATTTCGCAAGACGGTAGAGCGGCCGCCTGGCCCTGTCCCTCAGGTAAGGACCGACGATCTTTCCGGCCGAAAGGTCGACGAGGTCCCAGTTGTTGATGTATTCCGTGCTTTCCAGGTAAAGATCATAGATTACCTTTTTCGAACCATCGTCGCCCTTTTCGTACCGCTGGACGAGCATCAAAAGCGCCAGAAGCCGTTCTTCATGAATGGCGGACGTGAGCAGTTTCTTGACCTCGCCGATCGGAGTGTCCTGATGCTGCCTCGCCAGCTTCCGGATCACCGGCACGACGATCCCAAGAAACCGGTCCCCTTCCCCATACTCCCCGGGCCCGGTCTTGAAGAACCCCCGGAGGATCCTGGCTTTGTCCGGATTGGCGAGTTTCTGGAGATGATTGTGGATTTGCGGTGCGGTCATCGTTACTTTCAAGATAACAAATGTGGGCTCAAAGCTTCTCGATAGCCTGAGCCCACATTATATAAAAGACTTATTTCTTAAAAATCGTGTCCAGAAACGTCTCCAGCTCCTCCCACGACCTCTTGTCCGCGTCGGCGTTGTACGCCAGCGGGAGGTTGAACTTCCTGCCGAGTTCCGTTGCGTCGGGGTTCGTGAAGCTGTGCATGGCCCCGGTGTAATTGCTGAACTGGAAGTCCGCCTTGGCGGCCATCATTTCGTCCATGAACGCGTCGATCGCCTGCTGGGTTGTGAACGTATCGGCGGCGCCGTTGTACACCCGGATCTTGGCCTTCACCTTCCCCCGGACAGCGGGCTTCACCGCGGCCAGGCTGCCGTGGAAGCTGGCAACGCCCTTGAGGTCCACACCCTGCCGGGCCATGTTGAGAACGATCCCGCCGCCGAAGCAGTAGCCGATGGCCGCAATCTGTTTCGGATCAACGCTCGGCTGCTTCTTCAGGAATTTGACCGCCGCCTCGAACCTGGCTTTCGACACGTCGAAGTTCTTCATGACCTCCGACGAGAACTTCATCGCGTCATCAGGGTGCATGGCCTGCTTGCCCTCGCCGTACATGTCCACGGCAAGCGCCGTGTACCCGAGTTCCGCCAGCATCCGCGCACGCGCCCGCGCGTACTCGTTATGGCCCCACCATTCGTGGACCACGAGCACACCGGGCCGCCTGCCCTTCACATTCTCATCATAGGCAAGGTACCCCTTCATGGTCACTTTGCCCGCTTTGTAATCAACGGGCTTGCCCTCGATCTTGGGGGCCGCGGAAGCCGGCCCTGTCATCAGTAATGCTACGGCAATACTCACCAGACTTGTCAGCACCTGTTTCATAACATCCTCCTTGAGAAACGATTTCCGCCGCTATGACAGAGAAAAAATATTGTATCTGTTTGCACACTGTTTGCGGCAGAGCTGTTTTAACTCCCGTGCAATTTCATAATCGCGCTTGTCCATGGTTTTTGACCTTGAAATATAAGGGATACATGTCATAAACAACAATCCATTTCCCATCAACAGTTACGCAATTATTTTGTGTGAGCAGAGGTTCGCTTCTTCAAAGGGATAATAGCGATCAAAGATCGGAGTGCCTTGTTGACTGATTCTGAGTTTGAAAAATACTTTCTTACGTCCGGCTCCAGCATAACCGCTCCTTCTTCAAGCTTAAAATATTGGACTGAGACGGTGCCGTCCTCTTTATGAATCACCGCTTTATGGCCGGCACGGTATGCTTTATAGTATTTGCCCCGTACCGCTCCCTTCATGCTTGAAAAATCATATTCCGATCTCATATCGTCCTCTTCTTTATAAACTGCCCTCTTCATAGAAGCTCCTTTCGCGCGGTGTTGCTTTCCTGCAACTGACAATACGTATTTTACCCTGTCGTTCGGTATGAGTCAAAACCAAAATGCGGGTGACAGGTATTGATCAAATGCCTGGCTTAATTTTAGCAGATAAATGGAGCAAGCACAAAAAACAGAATGCACCGATATCCACCAAAGTCCTCACGATAAGTCCGGCCCCTGGCGATTCCTCCCGTCCTCTTTCTCCGCTTTGAGCAGCGCCTCTTCGATGCGGGATGCAAGCGCTTCAGGATCACGGGAATCGTCGCCGGAAAGCGCAATGCCGGAGATCACCCTTTCGGTATGGCGGATGGCATGTCCAAGGGCAACGCGTTTTTCGGCCAAAATCCGGCGGTCCCGGCTTTCCCAATAAGCGCCCTCGTCGTCCACAATGAGATTGGAGATATACTTCTTTTTGAGGAGATCAAAAAGTTCGATGACGCGGATGTGCGCGTCTATATTCCCAAACTGCGTCTTGCACGCGGTGAAGCGCTCGCCCTGGCCTTTGTTGTGAATCCAGGACACCTGATGCATCATGTCCGTCAGTGTTCCGGACCGGGCGAAAAGGATCGCGAACGACTCCACACCATGTCCGACGCTCAGAATGAGGCCCTTGACGCCCAGGGACCCCTCAATAATACATCCCGGCTCGTCCGAATTCCGATGAGTCAATACGGCGTCCGCAGGAGCATCGAAGTCCTCGTCAATGACATGATGAGTCCATTTGCTTTCGCCGGCGAATTGCCTTACATCCTCGATCAAAAGCGGAATGTCTTTGATGCGATCTATTTTCCCTCGCGCGAATATAGTGATGCCCATTTGATTCTCCCCCACGATACGACAGGTGCATGTAGCGTTAACGATGAGGTGAACCACCAAGGGAAACGAGGATGGCTCGACTGACTCGTTAATAAAATCAATCTCTGCTTTTGAGCAATATTATATATGCTCCAAAAATAACTGCTAAAATAATTACTACGCTTCCCTAAATCCAAATTATTTCATGCTTCGCAGGTACTCATTAACCGTTGATTTGAATTTCATAAAAATATTCTCTATGCTCGCCATGCCTTCCTGCATGCGACTCCAGTCCAACTGAAATCCATATCCATGATGCACAACATGCCTGAACTTGCGAAAGGCCGCCATGCCGGTAGCAAGAGAATTGTCAAAAAGAACAGGCAATGGCTGCTGGGATGGGGTGGAGAACCGCTTGAACAGATCAATATGCCAAGTGTCTCCTGTCGGAATCTGAACTCCATGAAAACGGCTGATGCGCTTCAGAATGTTTTCCACGCCGCCGTAAAACTGGGCCATAAATCCGGCAGCCGCGGTCTTTTCCCGGACAGTCGGTTCCCGTGCGCCGGCATCTCTCTGTAAAGCAGACAGCTCCCGGACGGTTTCCTCCATCAGCTCCAGCTCTATACTGATCTCTTCGCGAAGTTCGGCCACGGTCATAACAACACCCTGCCTCGCTGTTCAATAAGCCTGGTAAACCGGGAGGGAGGGCTCAGCGGAACTATGTCCAGCGGTGAATGCAATTCCTCCTCCAGTCGCGCAGCCAGTTCATACAATTTCCATCCCGAGACCCCGTCGCAGGCCAGGTCTATATCCCTCGCTTGATCAGGCGTGTCCACGCTGCTGCCGAAAAGGATCAGCCGCACGGCGCCATATGATTTTGCCATGCTTATGATCTTTTGCAATTGCGTTTGACTAATTGCCATGCGCATCCCCTTCCTGAACCTGCCCCAAGGTTCTTAACTGCTCCACTATTTGAAAAGATATTATAGTTTAGTCGAGTAGGTTGGGCAAAGCGACTCACCTTGCCCAACAGATTCTCGGTTAACACGTTGGGCTTTACAAAGAACGTCCAGCCCAACCTACGAAATGCTTTCTTGGACGGTCTGGTCAGGCGAGTTCTTTTTGCGACGCTTTTCGAATACAGGAACTCCGGGTCAATATCCATTTTTATTACAACCACTGCCCCTTCAAACCGTCCACTACGAGAAAGGCAGAATACGCACACGGTCTTTCACTTCATCAATCGTAATCAACGCGCCCTTGTCCAACATAGCTTCATATCGGCGTAAACTGTTCAGCAATCTGCCGCCCAAACTATGCGGCATAATGTCCTGTGTCCTCACTTGAATCACGCTTGGCCCCTGGGCGCGCGTTGTCGCTAATAACGCACCGAAGTCGAGATCGTGTGTAAACACAACCCTTTTCCCGCGCCCAGTTCATAATGACGTTGTCGCTCGCTCGCGGATCGCCGATACTCGACCAGTGCTTCGCCTCAATACCCTCTCCCGATAACAGATCAGCCCAATCTGGAGAAAGGTTCATGTCAATCAGAATTTTCATGCGGATACCAGCGGCAGATCAATTTCCTCTGAACGCCATGCCGCATAGGCAAGCGCTTCCCGAATATCCTCTTCCTCTAAATAAGGATACGCTTTCAGGATGTCGGCCGTGGAATATCCTGAGGCAACAAGGCCTACAACAGCGCCGACCGTGACACGGAGGCCGCGCAGGCAAGGTTTGCCTCCCATAACTGCGGGATCGAAGGTTATACGCATTAATTTTTTCATGATCGTATTCTCCTTTTTAATACTGTAGCATATTTACATCGTCCTATCAATACCGCGACGTGGAATCCCCCCGGCTCTGCCGGATTCACGCTCTATGACTTCACATTACTCCAGCCCCAGTTCCTTCCGTAGAACGGCCACGTCGAGATACAACCTGCCCTCTTTCCTCGAACGTTCCTCCGCGTTCTCGATATCCTTCAAAAGGTCAAGCACCCGCTGCCGTCCTTCCGGCGTCCTGACCGCCTCGCGCGGACTGATGCCGTTCAACGCGGGCAGTGTCGAGTCGGTCCAGTCCTGATACTGCCGCGCAAGCTGGGCCTGGGCGAGAAGGTTCGCATGCCGGGAAACCTTCGGCTCCTTTTTCGGCACGGAGCGTTCGCGCTTTTTCATCGCCTCATCCACGTTCTGGAACGAATCTTCCGCATGCTCGATCAGGCCGCCCAGGATTTCCTTCAGCCGCTTCTTCCCCCGCTCCAGCCGTTCCCGGGAAAAGCACTCGAGCGTAAGACGGTCGGACGTGATCGAAATCGTCCCGAGCACAGGCCATTCAAGCTTCCCGCTCTCATGCAGCATCTTCGACTGGATCAGGAGCCCTTTCTCCGGCAGCTTCACAGCCTCGGGCCACTCCTTTGACGGTCCGCGTTTGATCCAGCTCAGCTTCGCTTCTTTCCCGGACTTCACCTCATCAATCATGAAATCATACTCTTTTTCGAATCGAGTGATCACGTCGCGGAGCGCCCCGGTCCGGTGCTCGGCCCTTGCGATCACGACCTGATGACCCTCATCGGTATGGAAAACCCTTTTCTGTTCCGGCAGATCCGCGAAAAAGTGCCGGATACGGTATGACCGGGCCTTCATGAACGCAGGCCAGCCGGCCCTCCCTGTCTCCCGCGTGAACACTTCCTGCTCTTGTCGCAGAAATCCCATGAACGAATCCAGCAGGTCCCGCGGGACCATCTGCGTTGTCGGCCCCGCTATTTTGCTGATTCCGTTCACCGTATAGACGCGCACGGTGATGATGTCCCATTTGACGAACTGCCGGGAGCCGCTTACCTCCCTGATTTCCAGTTCCCCGCCCGTGAGCAGGTCTTTGGCCCTGAACCCCTTGCCTTCGAAGACCTCCTGAATCTCATAGATGCTCGTGTAACCCACCATGTGCGCTTCCAGGATCGCCCGCTCTTCCGGCGTCAGCCTCGAAAACTGCGCGGAATAGAACTCTTCCATAATGGTCTTGCCGGAGGGAAGGAGGAAGTCGTTTAAAAACCACTCCGTGAACGCGCCATGGTCCTCTTCCACCACATCCTCGGGCAGGACCAGAGGCTCCTTCGGCTCCGTCCGCCAGTAGCGGCCCGAGGCCTGCAGAAAAGACCCGCGAAATTTCTTGTCATAGGAATACGTAAAAAGCCGTTCCATCAGCGCATTTTCAACATCGCTTACGGCGGATGTCGCGGATGATTTGGGTTCCCCCTGTTTCAAAAGACAGCACTTCTTGTATTTTTTCCCGCTCCCGCACGGGCAGGGCTCGTTCCTCCCTGCCTTCCCCTGCTTGATAAGCGACGGCCCGGCCTGCTCTATCGCGGGTTTCTTCCCAAGCAGCCGCTCGAAGTAGGCAAGGTTGTTCAGGACCGCTTCCCTGGCCCGATCCATGTCTTCGTTATACCGGTAAAAACGGCCGGTATGAACGATGTCGGCCGCCTTGCGGAAATGTCCGTAGGCTGTCTCTAAATCTTCGGCGGCGGCGGCGATCTCTCCCAGCGAAAGATATGCCTCTATCGCCAGGGGGTCCGCTGTCAGGGCCTTGCGGTACTGCTCGACCGCTTCCCTCGTCCTTTTGGTGTTCCGAAGGATATTGGCGTATCCGATGCGCAGCCCGGGGTCCCCGGGCGCCTTGCGCAGCTTCTCTTCGTAATGCTCAACGGCCTCGCGCAGGGTCATGCGCTTCCCGTCTATCGGAGCGGTCTGGCCGAAGTTAAACACCCCGTCCATCATGCCCTCGCCGCTCTTTTCCGTTTTCAGAAAAAGCATGGTCAAAAGCGAGGTCACGGCCAGATGCCCGTTCCGGGTAATTTCGCAGTCATCAACGGCACCGCAGTTCTTGCACGCGATAACGTCCTGAATGGCGATGTCCTGCGTTTCGTGGTCGACGAATATATGCTCAATCTTGTAATGGTACGGCTTGCCGCAAGACCTGCACCGCAGCTCGACCCGGACCGGCTCCCGCAGAAGCTGTTTGACATCGGAAGCTTTGAGGGCGCTCATCCACTTCGCGGTCCTTGCCTCCCGCTCCCGAATGGCGCGTTCCGCGGTCTTGAGCCTCTTGTCCTTCACACCGTGTAGCGAGCAGAGGAACGCGAAAATCTCCGCCTCCAAATATTCTCCGTCGCGCAGGTCAGTTCCGATGAGGTCAATGAACTGCTCGTGGCCCAGCCCCCGCGCCGCCTCGATCGCCATTTCTTTGTCTCTTTGTATCAGCCGGTCCCAGTGCGAGATGACGAGGTCAGACGCTTCCTGCGTGGGGATGTCTTCCAGCGCTTCCAGCGCATAGCTTATCCGGTCGTCGTCATGTTTTTCGATCAATCGCCGAATGACATCCACCGCCCCGGGTCCCAGCCTTCTGAGCGCCGGGATCATGTCCTCCCAGACCATACCATGGTCTGTTGAGAGCTCCATGAGCTGCGCAAGAGCCGCCCCGTCTCGTAATTCACCAAGCAGCCTGACGATCCGTGGAGCGGCCCAGGTATCAGGATGTTGTCGCACGTGAGCCACGCAGGCGGCGACGATATCCGCTCTTTCTTCGGCTTTCACGAGGACAGCGATGACCTCATCGTCCTGCTTCACGCCCCCACGCTCAAATAAAAAAGCCCGCAGCAGATCGTCTATCGTCATCTCCTCAAGGTTCAACCCGACCATCACACGGTATTCAGCGAACCGCGCGAAGACCGAGATCGCGCACCTTGCGATCAGCTCGCGGGCCCATGTCGGCGCGGTCCCCATCGCGGTATGGAACGCGGTGATCGCGGCGATATTCTGTCGCGGGTCGTTGCGTTTCGCAAGCCATCGGTCATAGGCCGGAAATCCGATTACTCCTCTCACCTTATCAACGGCGGACGTGGTCTCCAAAAAGAGCGCCTCAACCGTCTCAGCGTATTTTTCCTTTTTATAAAGCCGCTCGACTTCTTTTCGAATGCCCGGATAGCCTCGATCTCCGATAAAGTCCAATGACTCCATCACCATCTCTGGCAGGGGTTGTTCTGCGTCGCCCTGTTCCTCTATGTCTTCCTGTTCGTACCACGACCCGCAGGAGCGCTCGTTCACCGCAAGCAGCGTGACAAGAAGGGACCGGGAATCCTGATGCCTCCAGCAAAGATCAAGCATGACGCGCATGTCCGTTCCCACGCTCAAGTTCGCCTGGAATATCGCCGGCGCGAGGGCGGCTTGAACGTTTCCAACGTCCGCGAAGGCCGTCAGCGCATTTTTTATGATGTCTCTCGCCTCGTGCGCATCAAGAGCCGACAAATGCAGAAGCGAGGTCGAGTAGCCGATCAGGTCCGCCTCGATTTTCCTGAGCGATCCATATTTATCATGAAAAACATCGGTGACCCGCGTATCACCGAGCTTCGACAGAACGCCCACGGTCCTCCCGGCAATCGCGCCTGAGCCATTTTTATATGAACGCAGGAGAATATCCTTGTGCGACTCCGAAGGGTGATCGAGCAAATAATCCATCGCTATTCCGGAGACAGACCGGTTTTTATCATCCAGGAGTGTGACTGCCGCATCAGGGGCCGCCTGCGGATAGAGAGCGGCAAGCTTATCCATGGCCCACTCTCTCACCTCCGGGTCTTTATGACGAACAAGGCCCGAGATCCGCTCAGCGCTCCACAAATAATTCATCGGTTCCTCTCTTTCACCGCCCGTTCCACTTCCCGTTTCGATTCTTTTTCCTTGATCGTCTCCCGCTTGTCATAGGACTTCTTGCCCTTGGCGAGGCCCAGGAGCACCTTGGCCTTGCCGCGGACGAAATAGATCTTGAGGGGGATAAGGGTGTAGCCCTTTTGCGTGATCTTGTTGATGAGCTTGCGGATCTCTTCCCGGTGGAGCAGGAGCTTGCGCGTGCGGAGCGGCTCGTGGTTCATGATGTTGCCCTGGGGGTAGGGGCTGATGTTCGCGTTCAGGAGGAATATCTCGTCGTTCCTCACGAGGCCATAGCTGTCCGTCAGGTTCCCGAGGCCCAGGCGCAGGGACTTCACCTCCGTGCCCTGGAGGGCCATGCCGGCCTCGATGGTCTCCTCGACGAAGTAGTCGTGATATGCCTTGCGGTTCGTGGTGACTGCGGTTTCGGTTTTGCTTTCAGCCATAGTGTAATGATACACGAACGGGGTTGCGCGTTGCAAGGTTTACCTTGACCCTTGACTCAGGCCCTCGCTACATAAGATTCACCGGGTCCACGTCCACGATCACCCGGCACTTCCTGCCGAATTTCTCTTCTACAATCTTCCGGGCCTCCGCGGCGAGCATGCGGATCACCTCGCGCCGGGGAGACAGCAGCAGCAGTTGAAAACGGTACCTGCCGCGCACCCGTGCAAGGGGCGAAGGCGCAGGCCCGAGAAGCGTCGTTTCCTTACCCTTCAGCAAACTCCGGATGCGGTTCCGGGCCGCTACGGCCGCTTCGCCGGCTATCTTCTCGTCCGCGCTCCGGAGCTCCACTTTGATCATTCTCCGGACCGGCGGATACCCCAGCTCGGTGCGGTAGACGATCTCCTCCCGGTAAAAGCCGTCGTAATCGTGGGTCATGCTGTGGCGGAGCGAATAGTGGCCGGGGTTCAAGGTCTGGATGACCACTTCTCCCGCGGCATCGCCCCGTCCCGCCCGGCCCGCGGCCTGGGTGATAAGCTGAAAGGTTTTCTCGGCGGACCGGAAGTCCGGCAGGTTCAGCCCCACGTCGGCGTCCACAACGCCTACGAGCGTTACCGCGGGGAAGTCGTGGCCTTTGGCGACCATCTGCGTGCCGAGAAGGATGTCGACCTCCCCCCGGTCCACTCTGCCGAGAAGGGTATCATAGGCCTGCCGGCCCTTGACGCTGTCGCTGTCCATGCGTGCGCTCTTCGCGTCGGGGAAGAGGGCGGCAATGTCTTCCTCGATCTTCTGGGTACCTGTGCCGAGCGGCTTGAGGTTCACGCCGCCGCAGGTCGGGCACGTGTCCGGCGGCGGCTGGTGAAAGTCGCAGTAATGGCACTTGAGCTTTCTCTCGCTCTTGTGATAGGTGAGGGACACGCTGCAGCTCGGGCATTTCATGGCCGCCCCGCAGTCGCCGCAGATGAGGACGGATGAAAACCCGCGCCGGTTCAGGAGCAGGAGCGTTTGCTCTTTTTTCTCCAGACGCCGCCCGATACCGGCAACGAGCGCAGGAGAATAGACGGATGGCTTCGGCAATATCTTGAGGTCGATGATCTCCACCTCGGGCATGGGGCGGTGGTCCACGCGGTTCGAGATGGGGAGATACCGGTATCTGTTGTTCTTCGCGTTGTAATAGCTCTCCAGCGACGGCGTGGCGGAGCCGAGCACAGCCACGGCGTTCTGCAGCTTCGCCCGCATCACGGCCACGTCCCGGGCGTGGTAGCGGAGCCCTTCCTCCTGTTTGTAGGAAGTCTCGTGCTCCTCGTCCACGATCACGAGCGCCAGCCTCTCGAAAGGGGCGAATACCGCCGACCGCGCGCCGATGGCCACGTCCACCTCGCGCGACTGGATGCGGCGGTACTCGTCGGCCCGTTCCCGGTCCGTGAGCCCGCTGTGCAGGACGGCCACGCGAATGCCGAAGCGCTTTCGGAACCGGGAGAGGAGCTGGGGCGTGAGGGCGATCTCGGGCACAAGGACGATGGCGCCCTGGCCGGTGCCGGCAATGCGGCTGATGGCGTGGAGGTAGACCTCGGTCTTGCCGCTGCCCGTCACGCCGTGGAGGAGGAACACCTCGAAGGCCCGCGACGACACCGCCTCGCCTATCTGCCGAACGGCCTCGGCCTGCTCGGGCATGAGCGCGGGAGGGGCGTCGGGAACGAATTCATCGCGCTCCGGTTGTTTCTCCTCGTCCTTTTCGACGACCTCCGCCACGCCGGCGGCCTGAAGTGATTTTATCGTGGCCGCGGAGAATCCGTCCAGGCTCTCGATGCTCACCTCGCCGCGCCCGGACAGGACGCGGAGGAGTTCAACCTGCCTGGCGCCGCGCAGGGTGCGGGCCTCGTGGCCGGGGATGAGGCTGACGAACTTTTTCTTTTTCGGTTTTGCGCGGGACAGTGCCCTGGGCACCAGGGCCTCGATGGTCCGGCCGAGGGGGTGCATATAGTAGTCCGACATCCAGTGGGCGAGCTTCATGAGCCCGGGCGGGAGCGTGGTGTCCAGGACCGCGATGATCGATTTCAGGCCTGCGGTCGCGGTCGCGGCGGGGAAGCCGATGATCGTGCCGGTGACCCGCCTGCTCCCGAAGGGCACCAGCACGCGCGCTCCCGCGACAAGGGTGTCCTTGATATCTTCAGGGGCAAGATAGTGGAAGGTTTTGTTGACGGAAATGCCGACTGCTATGTCGAGGATGATGTCGGGCATGGAAAGAATTTCGGATTGCGGAATGCGGATTTCGGATTAAGGCCTGGCATCATTCCGCAATCCGCAATAGTTAGGAGGCTGGCTTCTGCTGCCCTTTCGCTTCCTTTTCGCTCAGGATGTCCTTGAGCTCGGTCATGAACTCGTTGATGTCCTTGAACGACCGGTATACCGAGGCGAAGCGGACGTAGGCTACCTCGTCGAGCAGGTGGAGCCGGTCCATGAGCTCCTCGCCGATGACGGAGCTGGGGATCTCTTTGAGGCCCTTTTCCTGGAGGGATTTTTCGATCTCCTCCACCGTCCTCTCAAGGACGTCCACGCTGACGGGCCGCTTTTCACAGGCCTTCTTGAGCCCGCTCAGGATCTTCAGGCGGTCGAAGGGCTCCCGTCGCCCGTCCTTCTTGATGACCGACGGGAGGATCTCTTCCACGCGTTCATAGGTGGTGAACCGGCCCTCGCACTTGAGACACTCGCGCCGGCGCCGGATGGAGTCGCCTTCCTTGCCCATCCGCGAGTCGACCACCTTGTTGTCGATGCTGGAACAATAGGGACAGCGCATGGGAACCTGACCTCATTGCAAATTGCAAATATCAAATTGTAAATCGCAGATGGCAAGGCTTCATTTCGTCCTTAGCATTTTACAATTTCCAATTTACAACTTGCACTTTACAATTTCTTTCAGCTTTTCTTATACTGCACCACAGCGATCCCCGATTCCTTGATCATATCGGCGGCAAGCTGGTCCGGGTAGCCGTCCTCGAAGATGATGCGATCGATGCCGGCATTGATGATCATCTTGGCGCAGATGCCGCAGGGCTGGTTCGTGCAGTAGAGCGTGGCGCCCTGGATGCTCGTGCCGTGCTTGGCCGCCTGGATGATGGCGTTCTGCTCGGCGTGGAGCCCCCGGCAGATCTCGTGCCGCTCGCCCGAGGGGATGCCGAGCTGCTCGCGCAGGCAGCCGCGCTCAAGACAGTGCTCCACCCCCGAGGGCGCGCCGTTGTATCCCGTGGCGAGGATGTTCTTGTCCTTCACGATCACGGCCCCTACCTGGCGGCGAAGGCACGTGGCGCGCTTCTTCACCAGGTGCGCGATCTCTATGAAATATTCATCCCAGGAAGGTCTATTCATAAGGCCTATTGTAAATCTCAAATTGTAAATTGCAAAATGCAAATTTAAAAACAGTCATATGGGCTCCAACTTTTAAAATTTGATATTTACAATTTGCAATTTACAATGTCGTCAGGTTTTTTTCCATTGCGAACATCGGGAACTTCGCGCAGAACTCTTTGACGCGTCCCTTGATTCCGTTGAGCTTCTCCGGCGTTGCATGGTTCGCCAACACCTCGCAGATCAGGTCTCCGATGATCTTCATCTCCGGCTCCTTCATGCCGCGCGTGGTCACAATCGGCGTACCAAGCCGGATGCCGCTCGTGGTCACAGGCGGCTTCTGGTCGTAGGGAATGCTGTTCTTATTGCACGTGATGCCCGCCGCGTCGAGCGCGGTCTCCGCATCCCGGCCGGTGATCCCCTTCGGCGTGAGATCAACGAGCATCAGGTGGTTGTCGGTGCCTCCCGAGACGATGCGGAAGCCGTCCTCAACAAGCCTCTTCGCGAGGGCGCGCGCATTTTTCACCACCTGGCGCTGGTAGTCCCGGAACTCGGGCATGAGCGCCTCTTTGAAGGCCACTGCCTTGGCGGCGATCACGTGCACCAGGGGCCCGCCCTGGATGCCGGGAAATATCTGCTTGTCCACGGCCCTGCCGAACTGCTCCCTGCACATGATCATGCCGCCCCGCGGGCCGCGCAGGGTCTTGTGCGTGGTGGTGGTGACGAAGTCCGCGTGGGGCACGGGGCTCGGGTGCTCGCCCGCGGCGATGAGCCCCGCGATATGGGCAACGTCCGCCATGAGGTACGCGCCCACCTTGTCCGCGATCCTCCGGAAGCGCGCAAAATCGAGCACCCTTGAATAGGCGCTGTAGCCGCACACGATCATCCTGGGCCTCTGTTCCGCGGCCAAGCGCTCCACCTCGTCGTAGTCGAGCATCTCGGTCTTTTTGTCCACGCCGTAGGAGAACGACTTATAGAGCGTACCGGAAAAGCTCACGCCGGCGCCGTGGGTCAGGTGGCCGCCGTGCGGAAGGGACATGCCGAGGATGGCGTCGCCGGGCTTGAGCACGCTGAAATAGACGGCCATGTTCGCCTGGGACCCCGAGTGCGGCTGGACGTTCACATGTTCCGCCCCAAAGAGCTGCTTCGCCCGCCCGACGGCGAGCGTCTCCACCTCGTCGGCGAATTCGCACCCGCCGTAATACCGCCTGCCGGGATATCCTTCGGCATATTTATTCGTGAACACCGAGCCCTGGGCTTCAAGAATCGCATGGCTCACGTAATTTTCCGAGGCAATGAGAACGATCTTGGACTGTTCCCGCTCTTCTTCGCCCTTGATGGCATTGTAGACCTCGAGGTCCGTTTCTTTGAGTTCCGACATGGTGTTATCCTTTGAGAGATTGTTCAATTGCCTGTATCTTGTCGAGCCGCTGCTGGTGACGGCCCCCTTCAAACCCGGTTTCGAGCCAGGTCCTGGTGAGCTCGCATGCCACGCCTTTGCCGATGACCCGCTCGCCCATGACCAGAATGTTGGCGTCGTTGTGGAGGCGGCTCATCTGTGCCGTGAAATGGTCATGGCAGAGCGCGGCGCGGACGTTCGGATAGCGATTGGCCACGATGGACATCCCGATGCCCGTACCGCAGATGAGAATGCCGCGGTCAACGGTCCCGTTCGACACCGCCTCGGACACCTTCCGTCCGTAGTCCGGGTAGTCCACGGAGTCTTTGCCCGGGGGTCCGTAATCAAGAATCTCGATATTGGCGATTTTTTTCAGGAATTTGAGGATTTCTTCCTTCAGTTCCCAGCCGCCGTGGTCACAGCCGATAGCCAGCTTCATGAAAAAAGCCCTTTCCTGCCGTCGTAAAACTTGATATTAACATCTCCCCTGTTTTGGTGTCAAGGAAAATACCGGGAGGTGGGACAAACTCCAAATCTCAAACGCCAAAATCCAAATACTGAAATAACGACTCATGGCGACAACTTTCAGGAGTTTAGGACCGCTACCGCTATGGCTCCGGAGCATACCCGATATCCCGAAAACCCCGTAACCGCTTTTTATGCATACGCAGAAGCTTCGGCACGTTTGCGTCCACATAATCGTATACGCGCACTTCTTCCTTGCCGGGATGCGTCCGGTGCAGCCTGCCGGCGTACTGCACAATCGTGCCCTTCCAGGAAAACGGCATTGCAAGAATGAGCGTGTCAAGCCGGGGGTCGTCAAACCCCTCGCCGAGATAGCGGCCGGTCGCGGCAATAAGCCGCTCTTCGCCGTCGGGTATGGCCGCGAGTTTTTCCAGCGCTTGTCGCCGCTCTTTGGGTGACAGCCTCCCGCTCAGGATGACGAGATTTTTCACTTCGTGACGCAACTTCTCCGCAAGAATATCCAGGTGTTCCTTCCTCTCCGTCAGCAGCACGGGAGTGCGTCCCTCTCTGAGGACCTCCCGCACGTCTGCCAGGATAAGGTCGTTTCGACGTTGATCGGCGACCACTGCCGCAAAAATGTCTTGAATGCCCGTTTCGGGGTTTTGCATGGTGAAATCCGTTGTCCGGCAGATCAAATGATGCCGGAATTGCGCGCTCGTCTCGTGACTTTTCGGATGGACGGAATGGCATACTGGTCCGCACTGCATATGAATGATCGGCTGATGCCCGTCCCGGCGATATGGCGTTGCGGTCAAACCGACAACGTATCGCGCTTTCACCTCGTTCAAGACCCGCTCAAAGGAAACCGCGGGGAGATGATGGCATTCATCCACAATCACCTGACCATAGTTGGCCACCAGATCGCTGACCTCGTCTTTTCGGACAAGGCTCTGGATCATTGCAACATCCAACCTCCCGTTCGGTTTGTTCTTGCCTGACCCGATCTTGCCGATTTCTTTCGGATCGATTCCGAGAAAGAGGGAAAGCCTTGCGATCCACTGGTCCAGAAGCTCTTTCCTGTGTACAAGCACGAGCGTACTGCATCCCCGCGCGGCAGTTAGATACGCGCCGATTACGGTTTTGCCGAATCCCGGCGGCGCTGACAGGACGCCGTTGTCGTGCTTAAGAATTTCGTTGATAGCCTCCTGCTGCGGTTCTCTCAGTGTGCCCTGAAAAGCAAACGAGATATGGGCGGATGCAACGTGTTTATCATCCAGCGAAAGCTTGACACCGTGTTCCACAAATAGCTCACGGACATTGTCAATGCAGCCTCTTGGGACGGCAATATGTTCGGGGTGTTCTTCATAGCAGGAAATCACACGAGGTATCCGCGCCGTCGAGAGACGCAAGCTCTGCTTCTCGTAAAACATCGGATTTTGAAACGAAGCCAACCGCTTGATACGGGTCAAAAAAGGCGAAGGCAAATCCTTTTTCTCAATAAAGAGACGCTGAGCAAAAACACCGTGCGTTTCAGGTGGAAATTTCCCGCTGATTTTCTTCTTCGGTATTTTTCTCGACGCCGGCCGGTTCCAGGGAGCATGATCGTCCCCGTCTTCTGCGGAATCCCGCGGCATACCGAGCACATCGCCCTGCCGTATCGCCTCATCGGCGATCCGCTGGATGACATCCGGCGACAGTCGTCCGACCGATGCAAGATACGCCCATTGATCTTCATAGGGCGTGAAGTTTTCATCGAGAAATACCGTATTGCCTTTTTGTCTCGGCTCCTGCTGAAACGGCAATGCGATCAGGTTTCCGAAGCCGCCCTTAGTCAGTGTGTCCTGGCTGGGGAACAACCGGTCGTAGGATTCCATGCTGAGCTGGTGACGCCGGCTCATGGTTTCCGTGATCAGATAACATCCCATCGTTCGCGCTGTAGCTGCCCGCACCGGTTCAGTAAAGAAAAACCACGCATGCGCTCCGTTTCCCGAACGCGAACGCTCGATAGCCACGTGCAGGTCCATTTTCTTGCAGGTTTCCCGGAATGCGTCTACATCATCCATCCACGTATCTTTATCGAAGTCGGCGGCAAGGAAACAACAGGTATCGTCCGGAAACATGGGGTAGGCGCCGATGACGTGACCTCCTTGGAGATGGTCGATAATGACCTGGTCGGTCACTTGAAGGAACTTGCGATTTGAGCACTCGCCGCATTTGACCGGAGGTTTGCGGGTCTTTCCGCACACGCCGGACATCCAGTCATTTGAGCAGGCCGGCGCATAGCCTTTCTTCCCTGCGCGGCTTGTCCACAGTCTTGGGAATACGTCTTCACGGCCGCGAAACAAGCTTCGGAACAGCGCAACTTTTTCCTGAGACGACCTAGCCGCATAAAGCGCTTGCGGCTCAGCACAGGCGGATTCAAACGCAGCGAGTTCGCGCTTGAGCCCCTCGAGTCTAACAATGACCCGCTCCCGTTCCGTATTCAGTTTGGAGAGAAGGGCTTCTTCCCGTGAGATGGCCTTATGGAGTGATTCCTTGTCGGACATTTATCCTGAGGTATAGCCCCTCATAGCAGGCAAACTACCGTGCCCCTTCGATCCATGCAGCGGGGGCTGCGGAAGCGTTTGATAATCAGTATTGAGATTGTGATGGGCATAGCAAGGCATCTCCTGACTTAACAGTACAATATTACAAAATTACTACTTCTCTGTCTATTCATAGTTATAAGCAGTGCGGAATGTTTTTGGGTATGCTATACCTCATCCGCACTCACGACAACCGCGAAAGGCACTTCCAACGCTTCAAAATGTCGCCGACCGCAGTGAACCTTATCATCTTCAGTCGTTCTCAGCTTTAAGCGATTGTGCGTGCTTTTTGTTTCGCGCACCAGATAGAAAGCCTGGCCATCGAACTTCATAATTGCCCAATCAGGATTGTATTTGCCAACTGGGGTATCTACCTCGAACCAACTCGGCAGCTTGACAAACAGTTTGATATCTTCCCGCTCGTCGAGACGACGGGCGAAGGAACGCTCAACGTCCGATTCGTAAACAACGTACTCATACACGGACTTGTTGACCTGTAGCGCGTTAAGATAATTGATAAGCTCCTCATTCTTGAAGAGAAGTTGTTCCCACTCCGCTTCCGGGCCGGTTCCGGTCAAACGCTCATACTTGATCCCATCAACAAGCAGGCGATGAAGTTCATATTTGAGGATCGACGCGACAGCATCCATAAAGCGCTGTGGGTCAACGAAGAATTCACTCAGCCTTCCTGACTCTTTCAGGATACGAACCAGTGTCGATCGGGTCAGCTCTGTCTCGTTCTGTAGATATGCAAGCAGGTCCGGCACTAAGCCTTTATAGGAAACAGTCTCTTCTGCGGCGCTAACTGCCGTAGTGGCCACACCACCCTTGGTCACGTCAATTTTCCCCGCGCTCACGCGTATATGCGCTGCCTCGATCTTTTCCGTCCGGCGCAGGGCGTCTACCGCGCGTTTTACCAGGTCTTCTGTCTTGAATTCCACACGATAGGTTGTCTTTGGTTTAATGCGGTCCCAAAGGGCCTGAAACTCAGGACTCAGTTGTACTTCCTTACGCAGATGATTAGAACCTTCATCTCGCTCTTTGCGGATATGGCGTTCAATCTGGTATCCTGCCAAAAGGTCGATGACAGCGGGTACAAGATCGCGATGCGCTTCCGGAAGATTGAGCGCAAATCCAGGACGTTTTGGGTCAAAGGCCGGTTGGATGCGACCTTCAGAATCAAGCATACTCTGACCGATTAAAGCTTCTCGTATGGCCGTCGCGGTCTCTTTCCCTACCGGCCTCTCTTCACCATCCACCAGGCGTGTGAGTTTGGCAAACGCGGTAATCGGCACCTTGCCGAAAGTCACACCGCACTCTTCCTCATATTCGTTCTGGAGCGCGCGGGCAAAGTCTTCATAGCTTTCATTGGCCACCACGAAAAGCTTGTTGACTGACTCGTCAAAGACGCGCAGGCCGTCTTGATTGACCGGTAAGCGCAGCCCCCGGCCGATCTCCTGCCGCTTTTTCATGGAGCTCCGCGTCTCATTCAGCGTGCAGATTTGAAATACGTTCGGATTGTCCCATCCCTCACGCAAGGCCGAATGGCTGAAGATGAAGCGCAGTGGTTCGTCACTCGACAACAACCGTTCCTTGTCTTTCATGATCAGGTTGTACACTTCGTCATCGGCCTGCGTGTCGCCTCTCGTATCCTTGAACACACCTTTCTTGTCCTGCGCAAAGTAACCGTTATGAAGCCGCTCAACAGGCAGTTTCAACCATTCCAGTTCCCTGAATCGTTCCTCCCTCGCCAATTCGGCAAGGACCTCTTCAAAAAACTCTGCGAACTTGCCCATTACGGGCTTGCCGGATTCATCATAATCGCGGTAATTCGCCACCCGGTCGACAAAGAACAGGCTCAAAACCTTGATGCCCCGAGCTCGAACCTGAAGCTCCTTTTCCAAGTGCTTCTTTACCGTATGCTTTATCTGGACGCGCCACACATCGTCCCGCAGGCCGCCTATTTCCTCGCCCTGTCTGAGCACGCGGCCATTATTGAAACGCACAAACTCATTACCGGGCTCAGCGTTGATCTCAGCAACCACAAAACCATCCTGATAAATGGCGCGCTCATTGGAAAGCTCGAACAAATCCGAGCCGCTTTTCACAGGCACTGACTTCTCCTTCGGCCCTTCCGGCGTCTGTACGTGAATTCGAACTTTGGCCTTGATGCCCTTGGTGTAATCGATCTTTTCTACCCGCACAAAGGCATCGTTCCTGCCGCCATCCGCAATAGCGCTGGCCACGACGATTTGCTTGACCAATCTCAGCTCGAAGGCCCGGACAGGATCGAGCCGATAGACCAGGTTATAGGGATTGCGGTGAGTGGCCGAGTAGCGCAGCGTACATAAAGGATTGAGCGCCTTGATAGCTTCCTGCGCTTTATCGGTCGAGTCCACGCTCTGGGGCTCGTCGATGATGACGACAGGCCGCGTTGCCTGGACGAATTCGATAGGTTGGCGACCGGAGAGCTTGTCGCTTTCTTTATAGATGACATTGCTCTTTTGCTCTTCCTCTGTGCCGGTGAAGTTTTTGCGGAAGGCGTCTATATTGATCACCAGAATCTGAAGCGTATTGCTCACCGCAAACTGCCGCAAGCGATTGACTTTCCTCGAGTCATACACGAAATGCTCAAATGGCGGGTTGTTGTAGAGCGCGCGGAAATGTTCGCCGGTAATCTCTATATTCTTCAGCACACCCTCACGGATGGCCACGCTCGGCACAACGATGATGAACTTCTGAAAGCCGTATCGCCGGGAAAGCTCAAAAATGGTGCGCAGATAAACGTAGGTTTTGCCGGTGCCGGTTTCCATTTCCACGGAAAAGTGCGGACACTGACGGGCCTCGTTTGACGCAGGATCAAAGATATCCCATGCCTCGATCAGCGCTACGGTGCCCGTTGTTTCAATATCATTACGAACCTGCACCGCGCGTGTGTTGGCAAGCAATTTCTCGGGAGAGATCAAAAGTCCGTTGCTCACACCCAGTTCTGTCCGGTGCTGCCCGGCAAAAAGTCCGCCGTAATCACCGACATGGATGACAGAGTATTCGGGCGCGCCCTGGGGTTGACCGTCAAAGAGGTCCGTCACCGCCGCCACGGCGTCGAGCTGGTACTGCTGATTGGGGTCAAACTGAAGTTTCATGCTTTTCCTTAAACATCCAGCAAACATATGGAGTCCGCCAGAAAACGTATGGAGTCCCTGCCCGAATATGAGGAGTCCCCCTCCAAATGTAAGGAGTCCTGCGCAAATGTGAGGAGTCTTCCCGTTCAATGTGAGGAGTCCTTCCTCCCACACCAGGCCGCATAAACGCTTTTCAGCCAAAAGCCGATAGAGTCTCCCTTGAAAATTTTCAGGTTTTTCAGGAAACTCCAAATATACGCGCGCTTATATTTTAGCGTTTGTGCGTAAAAGTGCGCATATTTTGCGCATAACCACCATCTTCATAGCTATGGATGACGGAGTATTCAGGCGCGCCCTGGGGCTGGCCGTCAAAGAGGTCTGTCACAGCCGCCACGGCGTCGAGCTGGTATTGCTGATTGGGGTCGAACTGAAGTTTCATGTTTCCCCTTCAACAGTTGTATAGGCCTGGTCGGGCCGATTGGGCGATTCAGGATAGCGCAGTTTTAACAGGCCGTCTTTTACCATCGGTGTTAGATACCGATTGCGCAAATTGGGAGCTGTTCGGCTTACAAGCCTCGACAGCTCGTCGGTTGTCAAATACCGCCCCTTGCATAGTTGAGAGATAATCTCCCGTACTTTCTGGACCGACGCTTTAGATGTGCCGGCGATCTGAGATGCCACTTCTTGAAGGGTTTTGTATTCCGCTTCCATATGAGAGGAGTCCTCCCTCGTATGAGAGGAGTCCCCCTCTGTATGAGAGGAGCCCCCCCTCGTATGAGAGGAGTCCTTGCCCAAAGATGAGGAGTCCCCTTCCAAATGTAAGGACTCCTGGGGCAAATGTGAGGAGTCGCCGGCCTGAGCCAAACGGTATTTTGTCCATCGGCGGCGGTTGTCGGATAACAAATAACCTTGTTCGCACAGTCCTTGCAGAAGCCGCGTAATTTCAACCGGATGGTCGGTCAACAGTTCCTGAAGGCGAACATTGGAGACTTCGCCTTCAAGATAGGCCGTAGCCAACGCCTGGACCTCTTGCTTTGAAAGGCTGTTGAACCGGTCACCGAACTGTTTCTGGAGGGCGGTCAAAGCATCTTCAGGAATCAGGCTGATCATCGGCATGACCAGCCGCACCCGCTCGGGCTGAAATTGCGTAGTCAGCGCGGGAGCCCGCCAGTGTTGGCTGCGCCAGCCGCTCTGGATGCGATCATATCCTGAGCCGGCCCGCTCGCCGCCGCCGATCATGATAAACATCTGTTGCAGGGACTTGTTCCGGCACTCACTGACGCCGCCGCGACGCATTTGTTCAAGCGATACCAGCAGCGTTCCCGGGTTTTCCATCATAAAGCGGTCGCGGGCTTTTTCAATAACGATGCCCCCCGGTGCAGTGTAGTCCGCATGAACAAGGGCATTCACAAACGCCTCGCGCAGGGCCTCATGAACCGGCGTTTCGTCTTTTCGCTGCACGCCTTCCAGCCTGAAAGGTACGCGCAGATCCATCGTGATCTTGGGCCACACCCGCTGATAGAACTGGAACAGATTAGCCTCCCA
>CAKKPG010000141.1 GCA_919901555.1 Nitrospiria bacterium
CCCACCCTACTGACTCATTATGGACAGATTCCAACAGTCGCAGATAGACCAACAGTTTTAGTCGGGGTATCAGGGTCATTAGATTCTATAGTAAGGGTTCCAGTATTTACTCCTTCGCTGAAGGCGTATAATTCTACAACAACATTACAAGAGCTGCCTGAACTTAAAAATGCCGGGCATGTTTCAGACAGAATGGAGAAGAGGGGAAAACCGTCAGTTATAGTTATATCTGTAATGTTGAGACTTCCAACGTCAGTGTTGCTGATAGTCAGTGTTCGAGAATGAGTAGTGTTACAGGTGACACTACCAAATGCAATGTTAGACGGACTTACGGCGATATTGGGAGGGGGCGACCCAGTTCCTGAAACACTCACGGTAACAGGATTCTCATCAGGGTCATTTGATGGGATATCAAAGCTGTCATTTGATGTGACTTCCGCAGTTGGTGAGAAACGAACGGTCAGTGTACAACTCCCGCCTGGCGCTATTGTCAGGTTTGAACAGCTATCATTGAGCTTGCTAAATGGCGATACAAGTGGGTTTACGTTTGCTATGGCGCCGATAACAAGGTCTGCAGCGCCATTATTTGTTACCGTCACTGTCCGATCTGAGGCGGCGCCCAGTGGTACGCTCTCAAAATCAACCTGGAGATCGTTATCCGGCAAAGAGGAATCCGTCACCGTAATATCGGGTGTGCCGGCGCCTCCACCTCCTCCACCGCATGATGCTGCTACAGCAATGGTCAGGAGCATGAGAAGCGGCAATAATAGAGACCTGATGTTTCTTTTACTTCTTGTTTTCTGTTTCATTGTGTGTCCCTCCTTTTTGTACGATTACTCGGATTTCTGAACATCGATTACCCGGCTTAACCACAGATTGCGCGGATTGAGAAAACGATGTCGCGGATTAAAAGAGCTTTCAATTCGCAATCAAAAATTCACCATTTCCTGCCGGCGTGAATCCCGCATCGCTTTTCTTTTGTCCTTCATCGCTCCTCTCCCCCACTCGCCCTTTCGCGGTTCTTCCCCTTCGGCATCCGCCCCGTGGCGTTCAGAATTTCCCAAAGCTCGTCCACGTTCTTGAACGGCCTTTTCCCCTCGTCTCCGACCCGCTCGGCAGTGCCGATAACGGAACGGGGTTGCTCTTTTTCCTGCCGGTAGATTCGTATGATGTAGCTGT
>CAKKPG010000142.1 GCA_919901555.1 Nitrospiria bacterium
AATCAAATTCTTCTCAAAATGGCAAGAAAATCTAAAAACCATTTTACCACGGATTAACACGGATTTACACTGATTGAAAAATACTAAGAACTATATCTTGAATTCTTTTCCGTGTTCATCAGTGTGCATCCGTGGTAAATATGAATGTATTTATGGTTCCGGCTTGTCCGGGTTAGGAATAATAAGTCAAAATGCAAAATGCAAATTTGAAAGCGGTCGTCATCGAGGCGCCTCACTCGCCTGGAGACGAGCAGCAATTTCTTTTACTTTTGCCTTTTGCACTTTGCCTTTTGACTTTTGACTTTTACTAAACTTTCTCCCCCGTCACCCTGATCACTTCATCGAAGGTGGTCTCGCCGTTCAGCATCTTCTTTACGGCAGCCGCGCGGAGGACAACCATGCCCTCGGCCAGCGCGGCCTTCCTGATGCGGTCGACGTCGGCCTTCTCGGTAATGAGCGGCCTGACCCTGTCATTCACTTCCATGACCTCGTAGATGCCGGTCCTTCCCAGGTATCCGGTCCCTCTGCACTGGGGGCAGCCTTCTCCGTATTTCACGCTGATCTTCGCATGCCTGTCCGTGGAAAGGCCGACGGCCTCCGCCTCTTCCGGGAGAAGTTCATAGGTCCGCTCGCAGTTCCTGCAGATCTTTCGCACGAGCCGCTGCGCCATGACGCCGAGGAGGGTGGAGGAAATAAGATACGCAGGCACTCCCAGTTCGAGGAGCCGGGTGATCGAACTCGCCGCATCGTTCGTATGGAGCGTGGAAAAGACAAGGTGGCCGGTCAAGGCCGCCTGGACGGCGTTCTCGGCGGTCTCGAGGTCCCGGATCTCGCCCACCATGATGATGTCCGGGTCCTGGCGCAGGACCGTGCGCAGCGTGCTCCCGAAGGTGACGCCGATCTGGGGCTGGATCCCCACCTGGTTGAAGCGGTCAAAGACCATTTCGATGGGGTCCTCGATGGTGACCACGTTCACCTCGGGAGTGGTGACCGCCTTGAGAGCGGAGTAAAGCGTCGTGGTCTTGCCGCTCCCCGTCGGGCCCGTCACCAGGACGATGCCGTGGGGCCGGGAAATGAAGGAGCGGAACAGCTCATACTCCCGGGGCGAAAAGCCGAGCTCCTCCAGGTCCTGGAGCAGGATGTCGGGGTCGAAGATCCGGATGACCACCTTCTCACCGAAGGCGACGGGCATCGTGGAAACGCGAAGTTCCACCTCCCGGCCCTTGTATTCGGTCTTGATCCGGCCGTCCTGGGGCCGGCGCTTCTCCGCGATGTCCATGCGCGAGAGCATCTTGACGCGGGACACGATGGCCGGATGCACGGCCCGGGGGACCTTGTGGATCGTATGGAGCATACCGTCGATCCGGAGCCGCATCTCGCTGGATTCACGTTTGGGCTCGATGTGGATGTCGCTCGCGCGCTGGTCGAAGGCATATCGGAAGAGGAACTCCACGGCGTTCACCACGTGTTTGTCCGTGGCCTCGATCTCGGACACCGACTTCATCTTGACGAACTGCTCCAGGTTGCCGAGGTCCACCTCGGCGGCCATCTCCCGTGCCGCCGCGGTCACGGAGGAATGGAAGCCGTAGAACTCGGTGATGATCTTCAGAATGTCCGTCTTGGGGGCGACCACGCGGGAGACCTTGTAGCCCATCCGCTCGATGTTTTCGATCACTTCGATATTGAACGGGTCGGCCACCGCGAGGGTGAGATTGTCGTCGCTGCGGTCGATGGGAACGGAGAGGGTTCTGCGGGCAAAGGCCCTCGACAAGATCTGGGTGGTGACATCGGAATTGAGCTTGAGGGGATCGATCTTTTTGAACGGCAGCCCCGCGTGTCTTGCCACGGCCTCGGTAATGGCGTCCTCCGTCAGGACCTGGCCCTGGGCGCCGGGGACCTCAAGGTTGAGCGAGGCCGCCACTTCGATGGCCGAGACCTCGTCTTCGATGTGCATTCTTCCCCGGTGGAGGGTTTCTCCCCGTGCCTTGAGCAGTTTCATCCTCTGGACGTCCTGTTTTACCTTGATCTCCCGGGCCTGTTCAGGGGAGATTCTTCCTGCCTTGAGCAGGATGTCACACAGGAGGTCGGTCGTGAGTCTGGTCATAGAGTTTTGCAAGGGTCTTAATTCTTCATAGTGCCGTGAAGGCACACCTGGTGTCTTTGCGGCCCAACATAATAAAGCCCTGTTCCCAAATAAAAGGCCCCCGCTGAGGGGGGCCACTTTGACAATACCTGACTCTTACTGCGTAAGAGTTACTTCTTTGCGGGCTTTTTCGGAACCGGTGCCGGAGCGGGCGCCGGAGCGGCCGGAGCCGGGGTCATAGCAGGCTGCCCTGCGGGCTTCGGGGCCTCAGCCTTCTTCTCGCAGCCGATGAGGGCAACGGTCGCCGTCAATGCCAATGCGAGCACAACAACGAAAAACTTTTTCATGTGGGATTCACCTCCTTTCACTCATGTAATACAAAAAACAGCGCTCCAACGCTCCGCAGTATAAAGGGGATAGGGAACGCTTCGCGCTGTTTTAAAGTATCCTCGTGGCAACCGACCGGGTGACCGTCAGTTCCTTAACCTTCTGGCCCCATTTGTCCTCCAGGGCCTGCTGCTGTTCGTCGTTGAGCCTAAGCCTGAAAACCCTGAGCTTGTTCAACGAACGCTTGCTCAGGTAGATTTCGCGAAGCTCAAACCCGATCTGCTTTTTTATCTCAGCCGTCTGTTGCGGAGTAAGCCCCAGCTTCACGATCTCATCCATGGAACGCACCCTCCATAGACGTTGATTATATGCGCTTCATTCCGGAAATTCAAGTTTTTTTTAGCGATCGGAGATACTATTCCTGCCTGACCACAATTACCTGTTCAACCCACGGAAACTCCGCTGTGAGCCGCTCCTGGAGGCCCCGCACCAGGGCCATACGCGTCACGTGTCACCGCCAGCAGAACCCCGTGGGCGCGACCTTGATTGTCCCGCCTTCAATCCCCGCAAATCGCACGTCGCCGCCCTTTCCCTGATACCGCTGCGATAACGTGTCGATCATTGACCTGATCTGCTCGATATCCTTCTCCCGCAACCCAGCCTCCCTGTGTTAGAAAGAATTACCGCACATCGCGTGTGCTTGCATCCATTCCGCACTCCGCAATCCGCAATCTCGTTACGCCTCCATCACCAGCTTCCTGGCAATCTCCTCGACTGCGTTCGCGACCTTCACCTTCGCCACAACGCCTGTTTTACGGTCCTTCAGCTCCACCACGCCTTCTTTCAGGTTCTTTTCGCCGATGATGACGCGCCAGGGGATGCCGATAAGGTCGGCGTCCTTGAACTTGATGCCCGCCCGCTCGTCCCGGTCGTCGATCAGGACCTCGAACCCTTTTTCCTCGAGCGCCGCATACAGCTCTTCCGCGGCGTCCATGGACGCTCCGTCATTCACGTTCACCGGCAGGACCATCACCTGGTACGGCGCGATCGCGAGCGGCCAGATGATGCCGTTTTCGTCGTTCCCCTGCTCCACCGCGGCGGCCGCAATCCTCGCCGGGCCGATGCCGTAGCTGCCCATGACGATCGGCCTCTCCGCCCCGTTCTCGTCAAGATAATTGGCCTTAAGCGGAGCGGAATATTTTGTGCCGAGCTTGAAGATGTTGCCCACCTCGATCACCCGCTCGATACGGAGCGGTTTGCCGCACTGCACGCAGGCATCGCCGGCAACAGCCGCGTGGATATCGGCGAATTCCGCCTCAAACTCGCGCCCCGCCTTCACACCCTTCACGTGGTATCCCTCTTTGTTCGCGCCTGCCACATACACGCCGTCCCTGAGGGACGGGTCGGCGATTTTTCTGATCTTGTGCGCCATGGGGCCGATAAAACCCGCCGGCACACCGAGGGCGGCCTTCACCTCGTCCTTCTGCGCCGGCCGGTGGGGGCCGATGAGCTTTGCGAGCTTTTTCTCGTGCAAGGTCTGGTCGCCCCGCACCAGGGCAAGCACCGGGCCCTCATCGCTCATCACAAGGATGGATTTTATGAAAAGATCGGGCGTGAGCTTCAGAAACCGGGTGACCTCATCGATGGTCCGCTTCTCCGGCGTTGCGACTTCCTCATACTTTCCGTCGGGAAAATTCGGGGTCTTCGGCACGGACAGCGCCAGCTCCACGTTCGCCGCGTACCCGCAGGCGTCGCAGAGCGCCACCTCGTCCTCGCCCGCCGGCGAAGGCGCCATGTACTCGTGCGCCATGGAGCCGCCCATCATGCCCGTATCGCTCTGGACCACGTAGAACTTGATGCCGCACCGGGAGTAGATCTTTTTGTACGCTTCAAGGTGAAGCTGATAGGACTTGTCGAGCCCCTCGTCGTCGCGGTCGAAGCTGTAGGAATCTTTCATGGTGAACTCGCGCGTCCGGAGCACGCCGCTCTTGGGCCGGGCCTCGTCCCTGAGCTTGGTCTGGACCTGGTACCATATCTGCGGAAGCTCCCGGTAGGAACGAAGGTCGTGGGCCGCGAGCCAGGTCATGGTCTCTTCGTGCGTCATGGCCATGCACATGTCGCGGCCGCCGCGGTCCTTGAGCCGGAACATCTCATCGCCGATGGCGTCCCACCTGCCCGTCTGCTGCCAGACCTCGGCGGGATTGAGCACCGGCATGGTCACTTCCTGGCCGCCGATGGCGTTCATCTCTTCCCGGATGATCTGATTGATCTTCGCCATCACCCGCTGCCCCAGGGGGAGGTAGATATAGAGCCCCGCGGCAAGCTGGCGCACATACCCGGCGCGCACCATGAGCTTGTGCGAAATCGCCTCGGCCTCGGCCGGCGCCTCTTTCAAGGTGGGGATGAACAGACGGGAATAACGCATGAGATTTCCTCCGGAAATCGGTAGAGTGCATACAGCAGACAGCATACAGGGAAAAGCTAAGGATCAGGGTTTCACCCTGTCTACTGTCTACTGCCTACTGTCTACTGTCTACCGTCTTTTTAACAATCTTTTCCACTTCAGATACCAGCACGTCAGCCAGTTCCTTCTCGTCGAACTTCTTCACGATCTCACCGTGCTTGAACAGGAGGCCGATACCCTTGCCGCCGGCGATACCCACGTCCGCTTCGCGCGCTTCGCCCGGCCCGTTGACCACACAGCCCATGACCGCCACCGTGAGCGGTTCGGTAACGTGCATGAGTCTCCGCTCCACTTCTTCGGCAAGGCCGATGATGTCTATCTCGGTCCTGCCGCAGGTCGGGCAGGAGATGATGTTAACCCCGCGCTGACGAATCTTGAGGGATTTCAATATTCCGTACGCCACGCGCACTTCCTGAACCGGGTCGGCCGTCAATGACACGCGGACGGTGTCGCCGATGCCTTCGGAAAGCAGGATGCCGAGCCCCACGCTGGACTTGATCGTGCCGGAGAAGAGCGTCCCTGCCTCGGAGATGCCGATGTGGAG
>CAKKPG010000143.1 GCA_919901555.1 Nitrospiria bacterium
AGCTGTTTCTCCCACTTACTGCGCCCCGAATCATTCAGGATATTCACCATGAACAGACCGCCGCCGTCCTTCATGGCAACGGCGCCCACTACTCCGAACATCTTCACCTTTACGGTGCCTGCATCGACGGTGCCTGCGTAAATCGCCCACCGGGCCGGACTCTTGTTCACGGTCAGCTTTTTTACTGTCCCTTCGAGCACCGCATTCGGCACTCCGGAATCCTTGAACATCTGCGCAGCCGCCTCAACGAGTTTGTCGACATCCTTCGCTTCTTCATCATACATGAGAATCATCGTCTCACCGGAGCCGCCCTTGAAGATAAAAAGCCTGTCAGCAGTACTGGAATTCATCTTCCAGCCTTCCGGCAGGTCAAAGGCGAATCGGCCCTTGAGGTCCGTGTATGTGTTGGCGGCCAGCCCGGACCCGGCCACGACGAGCACGAGACAGACTCCGAACACTACAGGCGCACATCTCCGCAGTACTGCTGAAACCAGACTTCGATTCATAGTGACCTCCCCTTGGATAATGGTTTTCATCGACATGCCGCTTCCCTTACTTCCACCGTTTCTCTATGCGCCACTGGGAGTCCGTGCTGCCGGGGCTGTAATCCCAGCCCACAACGTATAGAGAACTCGTATCTATCGCTATTGCTGATGGATCGTCATAACTCGCGCTGGGGTTGTTCGTCTGTTCCCAGATCAATGATCCGGATGTCGGACTGGCGCCTCCTCCACCGCCTGGGCAGCCTGTCAGAAAGCTCCCGGCCACCGCAAGCATCAAAACCCCCACAATAAATTTGATCTTCATGAATTCCTCCTCTGCGTTATCCGGCTGCGTATCGCCTCAGCTTGCCCGCTACGGCAATGTATTCGGCACGAATATAGCTGTCAACCTTGGATATTCGGCTTGTATCGTGTTGATGCCGGTCGCATCTCTATGAGCGTTCAGATAAATTGTCGTCGTGATCCCGCCGGTAACCGGAAAGACATCTACGATGTTTAAAGATTGTGCCACAAGTTGCGCAACTCCCGGCGCTGCCTCATCTCGAGGACCGAATGACGCTGTTACATACTCTGGGTATTTCGTCACTCCTGCTGTTGTATTCAAAGAAAAGGTTGCCCTATTATACTTCGGCACGCTCTGGTTAAAAAAAATGGTGCCGGAGCCTATTACAATAACATTGCCGCTAACCGGCGGAGTTACCGACATGCTCATTATGCTGGTTGCGTTATTGCCGGCAGTACCTGTAATAGATGTAAGAACGGTGCCTGTACTTGTTTTAACGCCAGGCATTGCATCGGCCAGCGCTGAAAAGTTCGCATTTACCTGACTGGAGCTTATTGTGGTGCCTGAAGCAAATGTGCTTGGTACAGTGACGTCTGCGCGGCCGATCGCCGGAAGAATCAGAAGAAGAGCCGCGGAAAGCATCATCATCACGTTCGAATACCGAATGGACTTGAACTGTTTCATTTTAGCCTCCATTGAAAAATGTAAAAGTGATTTTTTATTGCCCCCAAATGCAACCGTCCCATGACGAACTACCCCATACGCCGGTCGTCTGTCCCTCCGGCTCTGGATCTGGCGGAGGAGGACTACTGGTTCCGCCGCCTCCGCCACATGCGCTTACCGTAAGCAGCAACAGTAATACCGACAAGCTATAAACAATCCGTTTCATTTTTGCCTCCTTAAAACCAAATTCCGTCGGCTCCAGGGCCGCTGTAGAAAACCTGCCGCGTTATGTTGCCGTTCCCGTCGTAGGTGGGGCCGTAATAATATGCGACCGCGTCGTCAGAGGTGAACCACAACCCGTCGCTGCCTGTGTTATTGTAAAAGACATACCGCGTGAGGTTGCCGTTCGTGTCGTAGGTGTAGCCGTAATAATATGCGATCGCGTCATCCGAGGTAAGCCATTGTGTATCAGCGCCTGGGCCGGTGTAGTAGACGTACCGCGTCAGGTTGCCGTTTGCGTCGTAGGTGGAATCAAAGTGATACCAGACCGCATCGTCCGGCGTAAACCACTGCGTATCCGTACCGGGGCCGTTGTAGACAATGAGCTTCGTTTGTTTGTCGTTTGCGTTATACTCAAATATGTAACAAGACCCCACGACGTCGTCTGTAGTAAATAACAACCCGTCAGGTCCGGCGCTGCTGTAAACAACCGCTTTTATTCTTTTGCCGTTCGCATCGTACTCATTGGCGGAGCGATACTGAATCACATCATCACTGGTAAACCAATTCCCATCTGAGCCGGCGCCGGAGTAATAAACGTATCTGAAGCTATTGCCGTTCGCATCGTAGATATGGTTGTTGTAAGATATGAGAACATCGTCGGTGGTAAACCATTGCCCGTCGATGCCGGGGCC
>CAKKPG010000144.1 GCA_919901555.1 Nitrospiria bacterium
TAAAACTTCACCGTCCCCAATCCCTTGAGCTCGAAGGTGAACAGGTACTGCGTCTCCCCCGGTTTTGTAATGTACGAAAGGCCCAGTCCCCAGCACTGCGACCCATAGTGGGCCTTGTACTCTTCCTGGGTGGTCTTCCGGTTCTCGACATCGTGCCAAATCTGCCCGCCGAGGTCCCATTTGCCGAGCTTGAAGCCGGCGCCGGCGATGATGAATTGGGTCCGCGGGTCCCGCAGATACTGGTGGGAGATGTCGACCTGGGCGGCATCGCCTTTTACGGCAATGCTCTCCGAGGACGATGCCAGCCTGCCGCTGTAGGTGTTGTAGTTTCCGCTCGCGGCAAGCGTGAACATTGTCGGCGTTTTAAAATACAGCTCGCCCTGGATGAGCGACCGGGGCTCCGCCGCGGGGCCGGTTTTCGCCTCGTTCAGGTCGTAGGACTGGGCGACCTTGAAGACCATCACGTCGTAGGTCCGGAAACCTTTCGCGTCCTTATAGCGCGCGGTCAGACGGTTGATGAGAGAAAAGCTGACAAAGTTCTGCGGGTCCACCATGTCCACGGAATCGAGTGGCGGGAGGCTTCCCTGTTCGACGCGGGGAATGTAGCGGTAGGAGATCGTGGGTTCGATGGAATGCCTCACCCTGCCGATGCCCCTTTCGACGTCCTTCCCGAACACCCGTGAGAACCGGGAGTTCAGGTCCGCGCCGGCGTAGGTGTACTTGCGCTCCGTCGGCTCCGTTGTCGTGGCGCTCCGGTCATAGAACGTTGCCCGCGCCCCCGCAAAGGGAGTAAAGCTCAATCCTCCGCCTGCCAGGGCGGCAACCAGCCGGGGATTGAAATCCGCGCGCTGCACGCCTTCGCCCTCCTGCCGCGTGAAATTCACCGCCGAACCTTCAAAGTTAAGGTGCACGGGGCCCGCGATTTTCTCCTCAAAGATCGTATAGCGGAGCTCGGGGAGTTTCTGGATGGTGGTCTTGTTCTCCTGCGTGAGGTCTGTGGAATACTGTCCGGCGAGGTAGAGAGCGGCGGTATCCCACCGCTCCACGTAGAATGCGTTCGAGTCCAGGTAAGGACGGGACCGGAGCTCCAGTTTCCTTTCCAGGTCGCGGAAGTAGGACTCGTCGCTCACGAGGTTGATGTCTATCCGGGCCGAAAGGTCCTCGGCGAACTCTTCGTGGTGCTGAAAGGTGAACTCCCAGCGCCGCACGGTCAAGTCAAAGGTGTCGAAATAGTTATAAAAGACCTTGCCCTCGGAATCGCGGGAATTCGCATAACGGTATTCGATCCCGGCGCCGTGCCCGATCTTGCGCCGGTAATCGGAGTAGAACGTCATGTCCCGATGATCCGACAGGGCCCAGAAAAAAGAGTTTTTCATCAGAAAACCGTCACGGTTGCTGAACCCGGCCTCCGGGATCAGGAGGCCCGTTTGTCTGCGCACGGGAAAAACCAGGTAGGGCGTGTAGAACACGGGCAGGCCGGTCATGTTGAACGAGACGCCCTTGCCCGTGGCGTACCGGTCCATGTCTACGTTGATCTCCCTGGCCTTCAGGTACCACTCGCCCTCATCGCAGGTGGTGAACGTGCCTTGCTCGACGCGGTACCTGGTCTCCGAGAGGCGTTCGATCTTCTCTCCCTTCAGGTGGTAGTTGTCCTTGCTCATGAACAGGTCGCCGTTATAGATAATGCCCGCCTTGGTGTTGATGTTGATCTCGAGCCGCTCCGCCCGGACCACGTCCGCTTTGTCGCGGAGGTGCACTTTGCCTTCGGCCACGGCCTCGCCGGTCCTGTTGTTCAGGACGACCCGTTCCGCTTCCAGCCGGAGGCCTTCCTGTTCGATCTGCACGTGGCCCGCGGCGACATAGACGTCGTTGGTGCGGTCGTAATCGAGCTTGTCGGCCTTCACCGAAACAGGGACCTTCTTCAGCAGCTCCTGACCGGCGACGGGATGCCATGCCGCGACGGACACGAAGGCAAGAAGGATCAGGGGACCTATGCGCACTTTCCGCTCCTCCCTCATTTTTGGACCAAGGCAACCGCGCCTCAACCCGCGTTTTCGCAAGAGCAGGGTGTTGCCGTTCATTACGCCGCGCCTCGGCGTGGATCGCCCCGCAATTCCGCAATCGGCAGTCCTCCGCCTGTCTGCGTGCACCGCACAGGCAGGCATTCCGCGATCGCGTCACATCACCCCTTGAGCCCCGTCAGCGTCCCGGGCGTCGGCGCATCTTGAACCAGCGCCGCACGCGCGTCTCCGACGACATAGAGCGACCCCGCTATCAGGATCAGGTCATCGGGCGACGCCATGTCCCGCGCCTGAGCAACGGCTTTGGCGACCGTGTCTCCCGTGTCCACGGAATCATGGAGCCTGCGTATTTCCATTGCGAGCGCCGGGAGGTCCATGGCCCGCGAGTACTGGGGCTTTGTCACGACCACCCGGTCGGCGATCGGCGCCAGTTCCGACAGGATGCCCCGGAAGTCCTTGTCCGCAAGAATGCCGATGACGAGGATTACCTTCCGGTATTCCCGTTTCATGTCCCCGATCGTCCGGGCAAGCGCCCGCGCCGAGGCCGGGTTATGAGCGCCGTCCAGATAGATATCCGGTTTCCGGGAAACACGCTCGAGGCGGCCCTCCCACGCTGTCTGCTCGAGGCCCCGGCGCATCGCCGCTTCGGGAAGGACCAGCCCCGCCTCGTTCATGCATTCCGCGGCTGCCAGCGCCAGGCAGGCATTGTCGATCTGATGCCGGCCGAGCATGCGGACCGTGAGGGCATCATAGGGTTGTTTGATTCCCTGATAATCGAAGGACTGCGGCTGTCCCGGCGCGATGTGCTCCGCCCTGAAGTCCCTTCCCAGGCAATAGAGCGGCGCGCTCAGCCCCGCTGCGGTCCCTTCGATCACGCCGACCGCCTCGGGCCGGCTTGCGCCGGTGACAACGGGTATCCCGCGCTTGATGATGCCCGCCTTTTCGCGGGCGATCTCCTCGAGCGAGTTGCCGAGGAACTCCGTGTGATCGAGGTCAATGTTCGTGATCACCGAAACAAGGGGGGTTACCACGTTCGTTGAGTCCAGTCGTCCGCCCATGCCCGTCTCGACCACGGCAAGGTCCACGCCCTCTTCCGCAAAATAGGTGAAGGCGAGGGCCGTGGTGACCTCGAAGAAGGTGGGGCTGAAAGGTCCCGGACCTTCCCCGGAGCCGAGAAGACGGCACCCCTTCCGTATCCGTTCCGCCAGTTCTACCACCCGGCCTTCAGAAATCTGGGCCCCGTTGATCCTGATGCGCTCCGTAAAGCTCACCAGATGGGGAGACGTATAGAGCCCCACGCGGCGCCCCGCCGCGCGAAGCATGCCGGCCAGAAATGCCGCCGTGGAGCCCTTGCCGTTCGTACCGGCGATATGCGCCGAGCGGAACCTTGTGTGAGGGCCGCCCATGAGCTCCATGAGGGCATAGCTGTTGGTCAGCCCGAATTTGATGCCGTGCTTTTGCAGGCCGAACAGGTACTCGATGGTTTGCTGGTATGACATGTGCAGTCGTGATCTACTTCATTCGTAACACTCAGGTCTGCCGCTGAGCACAGGCGCAAAAAAGCGCGCCGTGACCGTCATCGTAGCGCCGCTTCAGACGAAACAGCGCGTGCGTAGCGAAAGCGCTGCGGGTACGGGTACCGATGGCGTGAAGGGCAATAGGACGCTGGCGCGCCTTGCGCCGAAGCGAAGTGGCTGACCTGAGTAGTTACCTTCATTCGGAGAATTCCGCTCTTTCCTGATGTTTGACAATCTCGTAATAAGTCGGATTTAACCGCAGAGCCGCAGAGGGCGCGGAGGAAACCTATTCATCTTAAATATCTTTTTCTCTGCGTCTCCGCGTCTCGGCGGTGGATTTTGACTTTTTACGAATGCATCAAGTTTACTGCGCAGGGCCGGACTGTGGAGCAGCCTTTTCCACAGGTCTTTCAACAGGCTTCTCAACAGCTTTTCCCCCGGGGTTATCGACAGATTTGTCCACAGGTTTTCCTATGGTTGCCGGCGTCGCCTTCAGCCTGATGACAAAGGGCACAGGCTGTGCCGTAGGGAACGACTCAAGCCGGGAGCTGCTGTAACTGACCTTCCCGACGGACTCAATGCGATTAAAGAACGTCAGCAGCTCCTTCGCTGTCAGGCTTCCCGATATTTCTTTGACCGTATCGGAAAACTGCATCGTGCGGAGCAGCGCATGCCCCTGCATCACGCTGTTGATCCTGTTCATGGCCGCGCGCTCGTTTTCGGCGGTTATGGTCACGGTAAGCGGATTTACAGCCGGCGATGGCGGAGCGGACTGCCGGGGTTTCGAAGGCTCCGGCCTTGCAGCTTGTGCCGTTGCCTGGGGCGCGGCAGGCGGCGTGGTCACCGGTTGAACAACGGCAGGGGGGACCGGCGCTTCGATGCCGTCGAAGTCGCGGTCGTGCAGGAGCGAAGGGAGCACGTACAGGTAGACCGCGGCCCCGGCGGCCGCCATGGCGAGGATCCAAAGGGGGCGATAGGCCAGTTTCCTGAGCCGCGAAAGCCCTGACACGCCGGCCTTGACCTTCTGCACCATCCCTTCGGGAGGAGTGATGTCCTTGATGTACTTCCGCGTCTCCGCGACGCGCTTGAGCGCCTGGAGCTCGGAGCTGCAGTGGGCGCATTTCTTGAGATGGCGGTCGATCTTGAGCTGTCCGGGCTTGAAGAGATGGCCCTGCAGGTACTTGCGGAAGGATTTTCTGGTCTGTTCGCATTCCGTTTTCATAAAATCACCTCGTCGTACATTCAGCAATTTGAAATTCTGGGCCCCCGGCGCATCAGACCCCGCCGACCTTCACCTGCTCCGCGGTCAGGTTCGCGTCCTTGAGGAACAGCTTCCCGACTTTTTCGAACCGCGACGGAGAATCGGTAACAAAATACTTTCGCATGACCGCTCCGCCTCCGGGGCGGTTCCACCGCAGCTTATCGAGGACCTCCGCCACTTCCTTGGCCGTCTCGAAGGCGGAATCGATGAGCGTGATCCCGTTTCCCATGGCCTTGTTGATCACGCCCTTGAGCAGGGGGTAGTGCGTGCACCCCAGCACGAGGGTGTCGATGCCGCTGCCCCGGAGCCGGGCCAGGTATTTCTCGGCCACGAGGGCCGCCACGTCATTGTCCGTCCAGCCCTCTTCGGCCAGGGGAACAAAGAGCGGGCACGGCAGGCTGTGCACGGTGATGGCCGGATCGATCTTTTTGATCGCCTGTTCGTAGGCCCCGCTGCCGATGGTGGCCTCGGTGCCGATGACGCCCACCGTGCCTGTCTTCGTGGCCGAAGCAGCGGCCCGGGCGCCCGGACCGAGCACGCCGATGATCGGGAGCGGGAACTCTTTCTTCACCGCATTGAGGCTGACGGCGGACGCCGTGTTGCAGGCCACGACGAGCATCTTGATCTCCTGCCGGAGAAGGAACCGGGTGTTCTCGAAACTGTAGCGTGTTACCGTTTCGGGAGAACGGATGCCGTAGGGAACCCGCGCCGTGTCGCCGAGGTAAATGGTATGCTCCCTGGGGAGCTTCGCGATGATTTCCTTGAGCACCGTAAGGCCGCCGATGCCCGAGTCGAATATGCCGATCGCTTTTTGCATAACCTCATTCCGCCACGAAGTCACAAAGACACGAAAAATTCTCAGAGAGACGACGGACTATGGAAGAATTAAGAAATAAATCCTCCTTCCTCCTTCCTCCTTCGCAGCCCTCATTGCTGCCTGGCCAGGTCCGGCCGGGCGCTGAAAAAAACGGACGCGTCGATATGCCCGGCGAGGGTCTGCGCTTCCCTTCCGTCGAGGAGAAAACGGACTTCCTTGATCTCCTCGAAATTCTGCGTCAGCGTATTGACCACCGCGTAGATCGCCATCAGCTCCTCCCAGGCCGACCCTCGAACGTCCCTCTGCTCCGAAGCCGGAGACAGGTCGACGTAGGCGGTGCCCGCCGGGTCCAGATAGAAGGCCCTGAGCCGAAGGTCCCTGATGACCGCGGCCTGGCCCGCTCGCTGATATCCGAAGAGCGCTGACAGCGCCTCCCGGGCCTGTGACTGGGCGTCGAACTGCCGCTTGACGCCGAGCGAATCCGCGGTCAGCCCGCCTCCGCGCGCCGGATAGTAGAGCATGACGACGACGGACGCGTCGCCACGGACGGCCTGAGGCGGCAAGACCGCACCCTGCGGCGCCGCCTGCCCGGAAGGAAGGGGCGGCTCCATCCGCGACCAGAAGAAGAGCCCCGCAGCGGCGAACACAATGAGGAGGACCGCCACCCAGAGCGCAAGTCCCGCAGGGCGGGATATTCTCCTATCTAATCCCTCTGGCATATTGTTCGATCCCTTTCGCCAAGGATTCCATGGCCTTGTGCCGGTCCTGCTCCATGCCTATTTCCACCATCACGGCAGGAGCGTCAATCGCCTTGAGCAGGGCGAGCGGGGCCTGGATGGGCTCAGCGTTGTCCGTTCCCGTAACCAGCCTCGCGATCTTCCTGCCGAGTCTGCCGCTCTCGGCAATGTGCGCGGCCTGCTGCCTGCCCCAGAGCGCCTCCTGGTGCTCGCTCGCGGCCTCAAAGCCGAGGAAATCCCTCTGAACCGCCGGCGTCTGCCGGGGAGCCGGCTCCGTATCGGGTTCGAGGATGAACACCCTGATATCCTTCCCCGGGGCGGCGTGGAGACAGACGAACACCGACGACCCCGCGGCATTGACCATGGCAGCCCGCTCATCGAGGGCAAGCGTCTGGTCTTTTTCCCTCGTAAGGAGCACCGCGAGCTGCGGCGATTTCCTTTTGATCAGTTTTCTGAGGGCAAGGGCCATCTCGAGCGCCCTGGACTTCTCCTGTCCCTGGGCCGTCACGATGCCCGCGTCTTTACCGCCGTGGCCCGGATCGAGGACGATCACCGTTGACGGGGATGCGTCCGGCCGGGCCGGCGCCTCGGGGGCGCGCCCTCGCGCAACGTCGAGAACGATCCGGTCCGGGCTCCGGAGAACAAAGTCTTTGACGTCCCCTGCGGCCTCGTCAAGACCGATGGAGATATAGGGCTTGCTGTCATCCTGTTTCAGTTCCAGCGTCCTCACAACGCCGTCGTTGATCGAAGGGAGCGGTGAGGCGGCCTTGAGCCCCCCTTCGTAGGCGGCGAACACGAGGCTGCGGCCGTCTCCGGACCTGGTGAGCACATAGGGAGCCGCGGTCTCGATCTCGAAAACGATCCGGGTAAAGGTGGGGTAGGAAAAGTGGCGCACCCTGGCCACGGACAACCCTTTTTCCTGGGAATCTACGCGCAGCGCCCCTCCGGCGAACAGGAGAGCGGCGAGAAAAACACCTATGGGCAATGACATCCGCATACAAGCGGTCATACTAACACAACGGGCCTTTTTGTGCAAGAAAAAGCCAGAAATCCGCAAAAATCCGGTTGACAGAGGATGCCCGACAGGCTAATATCTCACCCAGTCACCACAACACTTTTCCGGAGGGGGCATTATGAATAAATATTCAATCAACGAGATTCTGGAAATGTCGGTCCAGACGGAGCGCCTTGGCCGGCAGTTTTACACGACCATGGCTGAAAAGTTCAAGAGCGACGGGGGGCTGAACAAGCTCTTCACCACCCTCGCGGCAAAGGAAAAGGTGCATGAGAAGATCTTCACGGAATTGAAGGACATGGTTTCCAAGCACGGGCCCGAGCCGGTCAATTGGGAAGATGTAACAGATTATATGAGGGCCTTCGTTGAATCGGAGTTCTTCCTCGGCCGCGGCAAATCCCTGCCGTCCATGGACCGCGTCAAGAGCGTCAGGGACGCCGTGCACTTTGCCCTGGGCTTTGAGAAGGAGACCCTGCTCTACTTCGTGGGGCTCCGGACGGTCGTGAAAGAGAAAGAGGTCGTCGACGAGGTCATCAACGAGGAAAGAAGCCACATCATGTGGCTGGAACGGTTTAAAAGAGATATGGGAGGAAGTTAACGAATCGGGGAATCGTTGAGCGTGAGAAACGGTGAGATTTTCAGCATTGCGCCGGTTCACCGGTTCACCGGTTCTCCGTTTCCCCGCTTCATATCTTCCTTTGCCGTACGCTGCTGCGTATGCAACAGCTCCCCCACCGTCACAAACTCAAACCCCTTCTGCCGGAGGCCGACGATGATCGCCGGCAGCATTTCCGCCGTATGCACGCCGTTTTTGTTCATGTGAAACACGATAATGCTCCCGCCCCGCGCCTCGCGGAGCACCGTTGCCGCGATCTTTCCCGCCGAGAGAGCGGGATCGGAATCTCCCGACGCCAGATCGTACTGAATCGTCGTCAGGCCCGCTTCCGATGCGAGCTTCGCCACGCGCTCGTCCACCTCGCCATAAGGCGGCCGGAAATAGCGGGCCGTCTTTCCCGTCACCTTCTTGAGAATATTCTGGGTCCTTGTGAGCTCACGCGTTACCCGCTCGTCCGTTGCCTCCGTCAGGTGAGGATGGTAGTAGCTGTGGTTTGCGATCTCGAATTGCTGCTGCGTTGAAAGAAATTTGGCCTTATCGGCGTTCTTCTCCACCCACCTGCCGCTCAGAAAGAGCGTGGCGGGCGCCTTCTCCCTGAGGAGTATCTCGACGACCTGCTCGTCATACTCATCGGGCCTGCCCGTGCGGCAGGCATCAAAGGTCAGCGCGATCTTCGTTGAGTTCCTCGGCCCGTGCTCGATGATGAGCGGAGCAGGGAAACCCGCGGAAATGAAGGAGGACGGGCAGTAGAGCATAAAGGCGGCCACCAGGGCAATTCGGAAATAATGCATGAGACATTATAACCTTGAGCGCAAAAAAGTCAAAGACGAAGGCTCCGATGATGTCGGCGTTCATCTTGCGGCACGGCGGCGCAGTTGCGGATATTCAGGTGAACCTTATGCCCGGCGCTGCAGCGCCAGCGGCCCGGCAGCCATGCTACTTTTTTACACCCTGCAGGCGTAAATTTTAAATTATACATAATATACAGCGGGTATTTTACGTTGACTTGCCATGCAAGAACATTTACATTTTCTCACCCTGAGCAGTTCCGGAGGCTTCCATGATCGATGCAAGAGACCTGGAGAAAATATCGTTATTCGAAGGGCTGACCAATGCCGAACGTGACGTCATCGCGAGCGTCATGACGCGCGATACGTTCCCCGAAGGGCACGTCGTCTATCGGGAAACCGAGGTCGGCTGCGCGTGCATCTACATTATCCGCCGCGGGAAAGTGGATGTATATAAGATGAACTCCGATGGGGAGCGGCTTTCCCTGGCGGTCCTGAAAGCGGGGAATTTTTTCGGGGAGTTTTCCTTCTTTGATCACAAGCCCCATTCGGCCTCGACCGTCGTCGCCTCCCCCGATACGGTGGTGCTGTCCCTGCAACGGCCCGATTTCGACCGGGTCGTCGAGACGCATCCGATGATCGGCTATAAGGTGCTCATCAACATCATCCAGGAGATCAGTTCGGTCATCAGAAAGATGAATGCAGGCTACGTCGATATGACCGGCTACATGTTCGGCAGGTCGAAGAGGTGAATATGCTCAATGACGATGTTAGAGAGAGGATCCGGCTTGCGGCGCTCCGCTACCCCGATTCCCGGGCCGCGCTGCTCCCTGCCCTGCACATCGCCCAGGCGGAGCTCGGGCACCTCCCCGATGAGGCCATGCGGTTCATCGCGGAAGAGCTGAACGTCCCGGAGTCCGACGTGTACGGCACGGCCACATTTTACTCGCTGATCAGGCGCAGGCCTTCGGGCAAACACGTGATCTCCATCTGCCATAACCTTCCCTGCACGCTCCTCGGGGCGGAGCCGCTCATCGACCACCTCAGGACCAGGCTCGGCGTCGAGGAGGGCGAGGTCACGGCGGACGGGAGGTTTTCCTATCAACGGATCGAATGCATCGGCAGGTGCGACGGCGCGCCGGCGATGCTGGTGGACGACGATTGCCACGGCGACCTGACGCCGGAGAAGATCGACGCGGTGCTGGAACGGTATCCGTAGAAATCGGGTATGGAGAACATGCTTCTTAAACGAGTCAAAATCCCCCGTGCCGCCGACATCGATGTGGCCGTGGCACACGGTGCGTATTCCGCCGTGGCCGCGGCATACGATATGCGGCCTCTGGACGTGATCGACGAGGTGAAACGTTCGGGTCTCCGCGGCAGGGGCGGAGCGGGCTTTCCTACGGGCGCCAAGTGGGGTTTTGCCGCCATGGACCCGAAAAGGCCCAAATATCTCATCTGCAACGCGGACGAGGGCGAGCCGGGGACCTTCAAGGACCGGATCATCCTCGAGGGCGACCCCCATCTTTTGATCGAGGGCATGATCATCGCCGCCTATGCTGTCGGCGCCGAACGGGGGTATATCTACCTGCGGGGCGAGTACCCCGCTGCGGCGGAGCTCCTCGATGGGGCCATAGCGCAGGCCTACGGGAAGGGGCTTCTCGGGAACAACATTCTCGGAAAAGGCGTGACCTTCGAGCTGTCCGTGCACCGGGGCGCCGGCGCATACATCTGCGGCGAGGAAACGTCCCTCATAGAGTCCCTCGAGGGGAAGCGGGGCCAGCCGCGGCTGAGGCCCCCGTTCCCGGCGAACGCGGGCGCATGGGGCAAGCCCACGGTGGTGAACAACGTGGAGACCCTGGCCAATGTTCCTTCTATCATTGCGCTCGGCTCCGACGCTTATTCAAAGGTCGGAGCGGAAGGGTCGCCGGGCACGAAAATTTTCTGCGTGAGCGGCGCGGTGAACAGGCCGGGCGCCTACGAGCTTCCCTTGGGGACGACGCTCAGGGAGCTCATCGAAGCCTCCGCGGGCGGCATCAGGGCAGGGAGGCGGCTCAAGGCCATCATCCCCGGCGGGGCCTCGACGCCCATGCTCACGGCGGCGCAGGTGGACGTGAAAATGGACTTCAATTCCCTTCTTGCGGCGGGGTCCATGCTCGGATCCGGCGCAGTCATCGTAATGGACGATACGGCCTGCATGGTGCATGCAGCGGCGGTCCTCGTCAGATTTTTCGAGCACGAATCCTGCGGTAAGTGCACGCCCTGCCGGGAAGGCACGGGCTGGCTCCACCAGGTCTACTCCCGCATACTGAAGGGAGGCGCCAGGGGGGGAGACATCGAGCTTCTGTTGAACATTTGCGGAAAGATGAAGGGGAAATGCTTCTGCCCCCTGGGTGAGGGCGCCGTCCAGCCGGTGCTCTCAAGCATCAGACTCTTCCGGGATGAGTATGAGCGGTGCATCGGGAAAAACGGTTGCAGCGGTGCGAGCTGCAAGGGGATGACGCATGGAAAGAATTACCAGATGACAAGCGCCGAATCCCGGGCAATATCCAATGACCAAAATTCAAACACCCCATAACGCAATTACAACGTTGTTTATTGAGCTTCGGATTTATTCGTGATTTGGCATTTGAACGCTGAAATTTCACTTCATGTGTACAGAAGGTCATATGCAGCTTACCCTTACTCTTGACGGAAAAATCGTGAACGTGAGCTCCGGCATGACCATCCTCGACGCCGCACGCGCCGCGGGAGTGAGAATACCCACCCTCTGCCACGATGACAGGCTCCACCCCTACGGCGCATGCAGGATCTGCATGGTGGAGGTGGAAGGACCGCAGAGACGAATGGTCCCGGCGTGCACCACTCCCGCGGCGGAAGGCATGGTCGTGCATTCGATGACGACGGCCGTCCTCGAGGCGCGGAAGTCCGTCCTCGAGCTTCTCCTCATCAACCACCCCCTTGACTGCCCGGTCTGCGACAAAGCGGGAGAGTGCCGGCTCCAGGACCTGGTGCACGAGTACGGACTCGGCCAGGGCGCGTTCGCGGAAGAAAAGAGGACTTCGCCCCCGGATTACGCCTCACCGGTCATCGAGCGGAACCAGAACCGCTGCATCCTCTGCGGCAAGTGCGTCCGGATATGCACGGAACGGTGCGCTGTCGGCGCGCTGACGCTGGCCATGCGGGGAGGCCGCTCCCGGATCAGCACGGCGTTCGCCGGCCCCCTGGACTGCGAATTCTGCGGCGAGTGCGTCGAGATCTGTCCTGTCGGAGCGCTGACCACGAAGCAGTTCAAGCACAAGGCCAGACCGTGGAACCTCGAACAAACGTCCTCGACCTGCATCTACTGCGGCTGCGGCTGTCCGATCACCATCGAGACGCGCAGGAACGAGGTCGTGCGGGTGCGCGCGGCCGGGGATCATTACCTCTGCGCCAGGGGACGGTTCGGCTGGGACGCCGTCCGCCATGAGGCGCGGCTCACCACGCCGAAGATGCGCGTCGGAGGAAATCTCGTGGACTGCTCATGGGATGAGGCGCTTTCGGTCGCGGCGACCAACCTTAAGGTCATCAGAAACCGGCGCGGCGCCGACGGCATCGGCGGTCTGGGCTCCGTGAGGACCACGAACGAGGACAATTACCTGTTCCAGAAATTCATGCGGTCGGTGGTCGGAACGAACAACGTGGACCTGCTCGCGCGGCTCAAGCTCCCCTCCGGCCTGAACACGGCCTTTTTTTCGGGCGAGTTCGCCCGGATGGGAGAGCACGAGGTTATTCTCCTTCTCGACAAGGATGCGGGGGAGATCAACCCGCTCATCGGCGCTGAGCTCGTCGGCGCCGTGAACCGGTGCGGGAGCAGGCTCATTCTTATCGAGGAAGGACGGAACAAATTCACCAGGATCGCCTCCGTGGTCATCCCGCAGGAGCGGGACGCTGCTCTCGACAGCCTCGCCGCAGGGGTCCGGGGCAGCCGGAGAATCGCGGGCGCCCGGATCAGACAGGCCGTCGGCCTGCTCGCGTCCGCAACGAACGTTGCCGTCGTCCTTCCGGCGCGGCTGTCTCCCGACGCCTTTGCACGGATACAGGAGCTTTCGGGCCTGCTGAAGCAGGTCACGTACTATCCCCTCGTCACGCGGGGAAATATTCAGGGAGCGCTCGACATGGGACTGATGCCGGATTACTATCCGGGATATCAGAAGGCGGATTCCGATACACGCGCCCTGTTCGAGAAGGCCTGGAATGCGGCATTGCCGGAACCGCGGGGCAAGAACGCCGTGGAAATGATGGAGGCGATCGGGCACGGCAAACTCGCCGCGCTCTATATCATGGGGGACGACCCCGTGGGAAGCGACCCCGGGCTCACTCCCCTGCTCCAGCGCCTGGAGTTCCTCGTGGTGCAGGACCTTTTTCTTACGGAGACCGCCAAGCTCGCCCATGTGGTCCTTCCCGCCGCAAGCTTCGTGGAGAAGACAGGGACGATCACGACCATCGAGCGGAAACTCCGCCGGCTCGCCAGGGTCGAGCAGCCTCTCGGTGAATCAAGGCCCGATGGGGAGATCATTCAGGCGCTGGCCCGGAAGATGGGCGGCGATATGCGCTCCGCCTCCGCCGCCGACGTCCTCAGTGAAATCAAAACGGTCGTACCGATGTATAGAGACCTCGCTATCGGCGCCTGCTGGCCTCCGCAGCAATCACCCCTGAACGGCGCTCTTGCCGATCTTTCCCTTTCCTCCGATTCCATCATGCGTCGTGAGGTGCTCACCGCGGAACGGCTGCTTTTCTCCTCCGGTGTGATGACCACCCGCTCGAAGGAAATGAGGAGCATTGCCCACCGAAAAAAACAAGAGACAGGATAGAACTCCGCAGCGGGAGGTCGCCGGACAAGTCCTCACCCCTCGCCTTCCACACCTGCCGTTATGCAAGCCGAATTAAGGAACGAGATATTTCAGCGGGAAGCGACCCGCGACGTAAGGCCGCCGATTTCGTGGATAGCGTACTATTCCGGCAGCAGCTCCAGGTTCTTCATCTTCGTCCTGAGCTGTTTTCTCGTGATCCCCAGGACCTCGGCCGCCCTGCTCTGGTTCCACGACGTCTGGTTCAGCGCCTTGATGATCAGCCTCTTCTCGGTCTCCACGAGGTTCATCTGATCGAACGGGGCGCCCTCTTCCCGGGCGGCGGGCGTGAGTTTTGCCGGCAGATATTTCTGGCTGATCGTGACGGTGGGACAGAGAATATAGGCCCGCTCGACGGTGTTTTCCAGTTCCCGCACATTGCCGGGCCACTCATAGTTCAGAAAGGCGGCCATCACGGCATCGTCGAAGCCCTGAATATGTTTTCCCTCGATCCGGTTCACTTTTTCGAGGAAGTGATGCGCCAGGAGGGGGATATCATCCTTCCGTTCCCGCAGGGGCGGTATTTTGACCGTTACGACGTTCAAGCGGTAATACAGGTCTTCCCGGAACCGTTTTGCCGCTGCTTCCTGTTCGAGGTCCTTGTTCGTCGCGGCCACAATGCGCACGTTGAGCTTGATCCTTGCGGCGCCCCCTACCCTCAGGATCTCCCGCTCCTGGAGGAACCGGAGCAGTTTCTTCTGGAGATTCAGGTCGAGATCCCCGATCTCGTCCAGAAAGACGGTGCCGTTGTTCGCATGCTCCATGAGCCCCGCTTTCTTTTCATGCGCCCCGGTGAACGACCCCTTCTCGTGCCCGAAGAGCTCGCTCTCCATGATCTCCGCGGGGATGGTCGCGCAATCAATGGTGACGAACGGCCCTCCCGCCCGGTCGGAATCATAATGAACGGCCCGGGCCACGAGTTCCTTGCCCGTGCCGCTCTCGCCCACAATGAGAATGTTCGACTGGGTCTTCGCTACCATGCGAATGGTATTAAAGACCTCCTGCATGGGCGCGCTCTTGCCGATGATGGCGCTGAAGGTATACTTTTCCTTCAGCTCCGACTTGAGGACGATGTTCTCTCTCTTCAGCTCATACTTTTCTATGGCTTCCTTGGCCACCGAGATCAGCTCGTCGGAGTTGATGGGCTTGGTCAGGTAGTTAAAGGCGCCGTTTTTCATCGCCTCGACGGCGTTTTCGATGGTGCCGAATGCCGTGACGACGATGACCGGGACGTCGGGGTCCCTCGCTTTGAGGTATCCCAGGAGCTCGATCCCCGTCTTGCCCGGCAGCTTCAGGTCGGTGATGACGAGGTGGTACGCGTCACGGCTGAATTTTTCGATCGCCTCTTCCGAGGACTGGGCGGTTTCGACCCCGTACCCTTCCTTTTTCAGGGTGGCTGAAACGAGCTTCAGGATGTTCTTTTCGTCGTCCACGACGAGAATATTATATGTTTGCATATTCGTGTACCGGCAGCGCTATGGTGAATGTCGTTCCTTTGCCCACAATGCTGTCCACGGCAATCTCTCCCTTGTGTTCCTTCACGATCCGGTCGACGATGGCGAGCCCCAGGCCCGACCCCCGCGTTTTCGTAGTATAAAAGGGTTTGAAGATATTTTCAAGAGCTTCCGGCCGTATCCCCGTGCCCGTGTCCTGGACGGACAGCTTCATCTGGACGCCCGCGGCCTCGGTGGTGATCGTTATGGTGTCGCCCGCGCTCGACGCGTCGAGTGCGTTGATGAGAAGGTTCAAAAGCGCCTGCTTCATACGCGAAAAATCGCAGGGGAAAGGCGGAATGTGTTCATCCGTCAGGATGACCACCTCGATGTTCCTGTCCGTCGCCTCCTGCCGGATAAGCTCGACCGTGGATTTCACGATTGTATTGATATCGCAGGTCTTCACCTTGATCGGGGCGGGCTTCGAGAACCCGAGGAAGTTGGAGGTAATATCGTTCAGCCGCATGACCTCTTCCTCGATAATGGAGAGAAACTCGGTGAGGATCTCGCCCTGAAAGTTCTTTTTGAGATAGGACGCGGCCAGGCGGATGGAGTTGAGCGGGTTCTTCGTCTCGTGCGCCACCGTCATCGCCATCTCGCCGAGGGCTGACAGCCGCTCCAGCCTCGCCTTTGCCGTGTTCGCCTTCTCGAGTTCCGTGAGGTTGTATCTCAGGTCCCTGACCATCTGGTTGAACACTTCCACGAGCTCCCGGATCTCGTCCCCGCACGATTCCCGGTACACCACGCACTTTCTGCAGTCCCCGATCTTCTGGGCAAAGGTCCCCTGCACGTTCCCGCAGCAAAACGTGCCCGCGATGGCCCAGCACCTCGTTTTCCCGTATGACGGGCAGTCCCTCTTATCGCAGTCCATGCGCTCCCAGCAGCGGACGATACCGGGGTCTTCGACTTCCACGTCGAGGTTTCCCGTCTGGATATCGAGCATGGTCTCCTTCAGCCGCTTGAGCGGTTTTGTCAGGAGCCGGGAGACCGCGAAGGCGCCGGCGATGCCGAAGAGCAGGATGATTCCCGTGATCAGATAAATGTAGCGTTTGAGATTTTTCAGTCGGGCCTCGATCGCGGCGTCGATGGAACGAATTGAGTACGCCACTGCTGCGGCCCCGATGATCTCGCTGCCGATCTTGATGGGGACGGAGAACTCCTTGACCGGCCCGTTCTCGCGGGAATATTCCCTGACGGATTCCCTTCCCCCGGAAAGGGTCAGGAGGAGTTCCGGAAAAGACTGTTCGGACAACTGCAGGCCGAGAAGCGCCCGCTGCGTATGGGCGACTACGGTCCCTTCCCGGTCGATGACCATTGCGTAAGCGCAGGAAGTGGCCTCCAGCACCGTCTTGACGAGCTCGTTCAGCCGGAGCGGATCGAACATCAAGAGCGGCCCTTCCGCATCGTGCGCCAGGTTCCGCGTCATGGCAAGGTTGCTCTCGAAGGTGTTTTGCCTCAGCGATTCCTTCTGATAGTTGATGATCAGGGTCGTGACCCCCAGCATCGTCAGCATGATAAGGATGGTCACCGCAAGGGAGAACTTCAGCCCGAGGCTCAGCCTATTTGGCTTCATAACGCTCTATCCGTTCCCGCAGGCCGTCGAAATCCCGGTCGTCCGCGGCCTTGAAGCCCTCGACCTTGGCCGCGGACAGGATGCTCCGGTCGTCGATCTCCAGGAGACTCTTCCGCACCAGCGTGGTCAACTGCTCCGGGGCGCTCTTTGTGGCGGCAAAGGGCCAGTTGGCGATATAAGCGGTCTTGGCCACGATCCGTATGCGGCGGAGGTCGATCTCCTCCTTCAGGACTTCCGGGGCCGACTCCCGGACGAATCCGGCGTCCGCGGTCTTCCGGTAGACGTTCAAAATGACCACTTCCTGCCGTTTCCCCTCCCGGAGCCGCAGGTCCTTGAACACATCGATGCCGTTTTCCCGGAGAAAGAGCTTCTGCGTCAGGAACCCGCCCGCGGACTTGTAGGAGACGACCATGACGTCCTTGCCCCTCAGGTCTTCGAGGGTCCTGATGCTGCTGTCCCGGTGGGTGATGATGATGCCCCGGAAAATGTCTCCCGACGCGGGGATGATGGTGGTGGTAAAGGCCCGGAGATGCCCGCCGTCGGCAAGCTGGATGTAGATATAGGGATTGGAGTAGGAGAATTCCACCTCGCCCCGCTTGACGATGTCGAAAAAATCCTCGAAGTCCTTTGGGACGACGAGCTTGAATTCATACCCTGTTTTGCGGCTCAGGTAGCGCATGAGCGGGTCGAACCGGTCGAAGAGCGTTATGGCTGAATAGAGCGGAAGGTGGGCGACCTTGACCGTGTTCTTTCCGTACACCAGATAGTTCTTCCCCGTGAGGTTCTTGATCATCACCCGCACGACGTCGAAATCCCGGTCCTCGGCCGGCGTGAAGCCGTCGATGCCCTTCATGGCCGCGATGAGCCCCGGATAGCTCGTTTTCCCGATGGAAAGGAGCGCCTGTCGGATGGCGCTCCGCAGCCCTTCGGACAGGCAGGCGCAGGCGCAGAGGGTGTACTGGGGGATGGGCTCGGACGTCTTCACGATCCTGAGCCCGTCAGCGAGATATTTCATCGCCACCCGCTCGCTCAGCCCCCCCAGGTCGTGCCGCTTCGTCAGGACCGAGAGCGCGATCCGGTCCTCCTGCTCGAGGTAATCGACGGCGGAGAAGTCCTTCAGCGTGATCCCCACCTCCTTGAACATCACGGCGGGAATGAGCGAGGACGACGAGGACCGGCTGTTGCCGAGGGCAAGCCGCTTTCCTTTTGCCTCCACGATCTTCCGTATCGGGGAGTCCTCTCGCGCCACGATGACGCTCGTGTACGTGGACGAACCGTCCATGACCGGCTTCGCAAGAGGGACAACCCCGTATCGCTGTTTTGCCTCGCAGTAGGCGGAGGGGTCGAAATAGGCAAGGTGCGCCCGCCCCGACCCGATGCTTTCGACTGCCTCCTGGTGGTTCTGGGCGACCTTCAGGACGATCTTTCGCGAGAGGGCTTTTTCGAGATGCTCCTTGAGCGGCAGGAACTTCTCGTACATCACGCTCACGTTTTCCACCGGAGGGATGATGAACACGAGAGGGGGCGCGCCGGGGGCCAGAGGCGCCGTGCCGTTCTGCGCCGTTTCAGCGTCCCCGACGGACACGGCGCTGCACAGAACGAGCGCCGCGCAGAAAAAAAACATCGTAAGACGGTCCATAAAATATTATACGCATAATGAGACAAAATTTGCAACAGACAAAATCCGGCCTGACGCAATCGGGACACTACGAAAACCATATCTGTCCCCTCCGGGCCAGCAGCGGCGTTTGCGCGAGATCGGTTATGCAGTATTATCCGATAGTTACTGTTTTGGCATTTTAGTTGCTTGGCATGTTATGAAAGCAAATTTCGGCACATCTTCTCGATGTCACAGGGTCTGTGCCGGGCGGCAAAAAAGGACGCGTCCATCATCCATGCTGAAAACAGATAAAACACTGGATATTAAAGGACTGGCGGGTTCGAAACCGAAGACGATAACCGAAAATACCCTGAAAAGCATGGGACCGGGTCAGGTGCTCATGGTCATTGCGACCGACAGGACCACGAAACAGAGCATCCCGCCCCTCTGTGAGGCCCTCGGCTGTTCGCTCCTTGAGGTCAAGGAAGATGCGGGAACTCTGTATTTTGCTATCCAAAGATGACCGCGCCCCGGCGTGGCCGGAAGCCCCCCTCCCCACAGATAGCCCGGTACTCATGGCATGAGTGCCGGGCGTGTTTTCGGGGGAGTGTGATCATATATTTGGCTGCTGCGGAGAAATACCCGATCGCGGAGGTACAGGTGGACAAGACGGTTAAGAAGATCGCGGTGCTCGTGAGGGACAGGCAAGGTGAGGCGCTCAGGATGGCCGTGGGCATAACGCTGATGGACGATGTCATCGACGTGTATATCCTGGACAGGAAGGTGGAGGAGACGGAGGAAAACAGCTTTAATATCGAGACCATGAAGGACCTGGGCATGAACGTCTTCACCAATTACGAGGGAAACAGAGGGATAACCTTTTTTTCTACCGGGGAAATAGCGAAAAAACTCCTCCGCTACGACCATGTTCTTCCCTACTGACAGGGGGAGGATGAAAGGGGCGGCCAGCGATGAAAATTTTATACCTCACGAACCGGGAGCCGGACGAAACGATACGGGAGATAATACATTACCAGAAGAAAATGATCGATGTCACGATAGTGGATATGCGAACGGAAAAAGACCGCGATCGGATCATCGACCTTATCGCCGCAAGCGACAAGGTTGTGTCATGGTAGCGCGGTGAACCCCGTTAGAGAACTTCGTTCTCTAACGATATAAGATTGTGGCTTTGGACCACGATCCGAGGAATAATTTGAATCGCCGACAGGAGTCGGCGGCTTTCTCTAACGGGGTGAACGCGGGAAACAGCTCAATTCAGGAGGACGATACCATGAGACTGGGAATCCTGGTCAATACGAATAAGAACCTTGAAGAGGTCCTCCGGTTGAGCAATGCCGCGCTGTCCAAGGGCCATGAGGTCGTCATATTTGCCATGGACCAGGGGACAAAATTGCTCGAACAGCCGTTTTTCACCGGCCTCTGCAGCCTCCCGGGGGTTGCCATGAGTTTCTGCGATCACAGCGCGGAGCGGCTCGGGGTGAGAACCGAGGGGATTCCGAAGGGAGCGACCTGCGGGAGCCAGTATAACAATGCCGTTATGATCCATAATGCCGATAAGGTCATCGTGCTGTAACGGTTCTCGATTCGTCGAATCTCCGGAGCGCGTCCGAACAGAGCGGCCGAGCCGCCCTTCCCCTGTACGTCCAACACCGCATGAGAATTCTTGTTTGCGATGCGATTGTTTTTCGTATATAGTCTTATATATACTCTAACGTAGGAAAGATGTCCATCCTTGCCGTTAGCGAACGAAGGATAACCGTGGTTTTATAAAAGCAGGTTGCCCCGAGTAAGGAGCGCCCTCGTGAATCTGTTATCGCCTCTCATAGGAAAGTATCTGCGGTCAAAGGATACCGGGCTTCTTGCGATAAAAATAGAGGGCGAAAACTACCTCCTCAAGATATGCTTCGACAGCGGCGAAATCGTTTCCCTGAGCCTCGGCGCGTGCAAGAACGAGGAATGCCTGAGGAGACTGGATGGCGTCGTTCCCGTCGAGCATTCCTTTTTACCGGGCATGAAGCCCACGACGCCGGCGAAGGCGCCCCTGACGGAGAAGGTCATAGCGATCGTCGGAACGGCCGGTTCGGAGACGGTCGCAGAACCGGCGCCGTCGCGGCCGGCCGTCGCCGTCCAGCCCCAGACGGTCAAGGCCCTGGAAGAGGAATTCATCGAGCTGATCGGACCGATCGGAAAAATGATCTCGGATACCGTCTTCGCCGGGCTGTCGTACAGCCGCGGAAATCTCATGCCCTTGGAGGATTACTCGCGTGTGGTGGACTCGCTCGCAAAGGAATTGCCCGACCAGCACCAGGCCCCCTTCGTCGCAAAACACCGGAAGGGATAGGCGGAGAAAAACGAGCTCTCCGGCATGCGCAGTCAATGAACGGATGGAGGCGATAGGATATGCTGAAAAACATGAAGCTGAGGAAACGCTTTACCGTCATCATGGTGGTGGTGTACGTTATCTCCCTTCCCGTCATGATTACCGGGAGCTATTACATTCTTAAACAGAACGCGGTGAGGGAAATACTCGAGGAGTCGAACCTCCTGCTGGCCGCGATGGAGGGGGCGAGGAAATACACCGGCGAGGTTCTCAGGCCTACGGTTACAAAAGAACTGCCGAACAGGTTTATTGTCGAGGCCATGTCGGCTACGTTTGTCGCAAAAGGCATCGAGAAAAGGATCAGGGAAAAGCTTCCGAGCTATTCCTTCAAGGAGGCGACCCTGAACCCTCTGAACCTCGAATATAAAGCCGATACTTTTGAGAATGAGAAGATCGAAGAGTTCCGGACGGGCAGACTGACCAGGGAGTGGCGGGGCTATAAACAGACGGACACGGGCAGCTTCTACGTGGTCATGAGGCCGGTGGAGATAAAACCCGACTGTCTCCGGTGCCACGGCGATCCTTCCGTGGCGCCTCCCGAGGTGAGGGAGAAATACGGGACAACGAACGGTTACGGTTGGAAGGTGGACGAGATCCAGACCGTCAACTCCGTATACGTGCCCGCCGACGTCCCGATCCAGAATGCACGAAAGGCCCTCGCGCTGTTTTCCCTGATCTACAGCGGATTTTTCTTTGTGGTCATAATCGTCATCGACCGGCTCATTATCGCCAGCATCATCAAGCCCATAGAGCAATTTGTAGAAGCAGCGAACGAGATAAGCCGCGGCAGATTCGAGCGGGAGTTCTCGGTAAAGACCAACGACGAGATCAAGACCCTCGCGGACGCGTTCACGAGGATGAAACTGAGCCTTGCAAAGGCCATGGACATTATCACGAAGAAAAAGTAACGGCTCGGGAGGAGGCTGGTATGGCGAGGATTCTCATAGCCGAGGACAGCCTTACGGACATTCAGTACATAAAGTCCGTGCTGGCCGACACGGGGCACGACCTGTCGGTCGCCAGGGACGGCGAAGAGGCTGAACGGATGCTCAGGAACGAGCCGTTCGACCTGGTCATTCTCGATGTGGTAATGCCGAAGAAGAACGGGTTCCAGCTCTGCCGGGAAATGAAAAAAGACGAGAAATTAAAACATGTCCCGGTAATCATCTTCACATCGAGGAACCAGCCGAGTGATAAGCTCTGGGGGGAGAAGCAGGGCGCCGATGAATACCTGACCAAACCCTGCGAGCCCATCGATTTGCTGCTTGCCGTGAAAAAACAACTGACCCGGTGAGCGAACAATTTAAGGAAAAACGGACGGAAAAGAGGAGGCGCTGCGTTTTCTGACGGAGGGAGCGCCGCAAAGACGCGTGGCGGGTAAAGGGCGATTTCTCCAATCCGCCCGTCAAGAACAAGGCGATATACGAGAAAGAACGCATGAAAGAAGAGAAGGCCGGAACAGGGACGGCATATCATCATTAACGGTTATTGAGACAAGGGATACCATATGCAAAAAGGAGAGGGATGTGAACAGGCTCGAGAAAATAGACTCCATCCTGCTCGTTTCGTTCCTCGCGCTTTTAATCTTTCCCCTTCCCTACATGCTTCGTCATCTCGACGACAACACCCTGACGAGCTGGCGATGGGTGTTTGCCGACGGCAGGATGCTGAAGGTATTCGGCATCATCGCGCTCGGGATCATCGCCGCGTTTTTCATGGCGAGAACGACGTTCCCCGACCGTAATCCGCCTCTCTTCCTGTTTCTTCTTTCGTTTCTCACTGTCGTTCCGCTCTGGCAAGAGCCGGAGGTCATCCTCGATGCCTCCCGGTATTTCCTCCAGGCAAAGCACCTGGAGCTGTACGGAATACGACATTTCTTTCTGGAATGGGGCGGAGCGATAGGAGTCTGGACGGACCTGCCGGTCGTGCCGTTTTTCTACGGCATCATCTTCAAGCATCTCGGAGAGGTGAGAATATTCATTCAGGTTTTCAATACCGCACTGTTTTCCTTCACCATTGTCCTCACGTATCTCATCGGCAGGATCCTGTGGAACAAAGAGACGGGACTCTGCGCAGGACTGCTGCTCCTGGGGATCCCGTACCTTTTGACCCAGGTGCCCCTCATGCTCGTTGATGTGCCGACCATGTTCCTGGTGACGCTTTGCCTATACACATTTCTGAACGCTGTTCAAACGGGTGGAATTCCGCGCATTGCGCTCTCATCCGTTGCCATATTCCTTGCTCTCTTTACGAAATACTCCACCTGGCCCATGCTTCTCATCCTGCCGGTGATCTCATTTATTTCCATGAAACAGTCATCTTTCATGGCGGCACAAAGGATCATTCTCCGCCGTTCCATCGCTGTTCTGGCGACTGCAGGGATTTCAGCAGTCGCGGTACTCCTGGCAAAATACGATGTCTTTACAGATCAGATCAACATCCTCCGCACCTATCAGTGGCCCGGGCTCGATCGCTGGAAGGAAAGCTTTGCCTCGACTTTTCTTTTCCAGGTCCATCCCTTTATCAGCATATCGGCGCTGCTCGGCGTTTTTGCTGCAATCAGGAAAAGGGATGTCAGGTTTCTGATTCCTGGATGGTTCGCCGTCTTTGTGCTGGCTCTCCAGGTCGAGCGGATCCGGTACCTCCTGCCGCTCTTTCCGCTCCTTGCTCTCATGGCCGCATATGGCTTAAACGAACTGAAATATCCGGAGGTCAAACGATTTGTCGCATTGTGCGCCGTCACCGCTTCCCTCGCGCTCATCCTGGGCGCTTACCTGCCGTTCTTGAACAAATCGACGATGGCAAATCTTCGGGACGCCGGCAGATACTTGGATACCCTGCCCGGAGAAGCGGTGGTAATCCATGCGCTGCAGCAGAAGGAATCCGCAGGGAACACGGAAATGGCAATCCCCATTCTCGATCTCTTTACTCGAAAAAGGCTTATCTATCCACAGGAACGCACACTTCATCCGGCTGGTGGGAAGATAAAAGAATCCCCGCTGCGTTTCTCGTGGGAGTTCAGGCCGCCTCAGTTCTATTCGGAAGATACGACCGCAGACAATTATTCCGCCGCCGTCATATCAAGTGAAAGCGAAAATCCCTCTCAATCCCCCTTTTCCAAAGGAGGAACTATTTTCACCCTCCCCTTTCATTCCTCCCCCATCGTGGGGGAGGGGGCAAGGAGAAGAGAAATATCGTCCCCCCCTTTCGCAAAGGGGGGCGTGGGGGGATTTTCCTTGAAGACCTTCGCATCCGACACAGGCGCCTTCCGTTACAAAACCTTCGTCACCGTATTCAGCCGAATCCGTTTGGCCGAAACAGCACAGTGATTTGCATGCCCCTGTCCTGTTCGGGACAATGGGATCCTGTGGGGCGCGAAAATCCCCTGCTTTATCGGCCTATGAAATGGCATAATCCTTGCTCATTATGAATCAATACTGATTAAGGAGGTATCTCTGTGGAAGACGCGGTCTCAAAAAAGAATCAACGCTGGGCCTTCATCATCATCGGGTTCTTTGCCTTGGTCAGCGTGCTGACGTATGCGCACAACGAGTACTACATCTATCTTTCCGCCTATCTCTGGTTCGGCTTGATTTACGGCATGTGCCTCCAGTACGGGAGGTTCTGCTTCGCCTCCGCTTTCCGGGATCTTTTTGCGGTGGGGGTCCCGCGCATGGTCGTCGGCATCATGATCGCCACGATCCTGTTCAGCTTCGTTTCCGCCTTTGTGACCGCGACGGGCATGAGCACGTTCCATTCCGCGCCTACGAGCATCCACGCGACCGTAGCGGGGCTCATCTTCGGGATCGGCATGGTGTTTGCGGGCGGGTGCGCATCAGGCTCCCTCTACAAGACCGGAGAGGGAAACGGCGTGGCGCTCATGGTGGTCCTCTCGATCAGCGTCACCCAGGCGATCTTCGTCGATATCGGCGGATGGTTCAACAAGCTCGTCCCGCAGTCATGGCACGAATCGGCTTTGGCAAAAAAACTGCCGGCAGTTATCAATGCCGGCGACGGCTGGGTGGACCAGTATCTCGCCGGATATGTCTGGAACCAGCCCATAAAGAAGTTTTCAGAGATGCTGGGGTTGAAGGATGCTTCGGTCGCAGGGGCCCTTCTGGGTGATTTTCTCGTCGGTGTCGTGCTGCCCGCGGCAGTGCTGCTCCTCGTCGTGTACTTCTTCTGGGTGCGGAACAACTACCGGAAAAAACTGACAAAGGAACGGGGCGATCATCTAACCTTCAAGGACGAGCTTGCCGGCTACTGGGGCATGATCATGTCGTCCAAGCGGACCGCGGTCGCGGGCCTGTTCCTCGGCATCGCGTGCGGGCTCCAGATGTTTGTTATTGAAGGGCTGCGCATCAAATTCGGCGTCAAGAACGCCGGCGCGCTTCTGTCGAAGATGGGGCATGACTTCGGCCTGTCCATAAACGGAACGGTCTTTGATCCGGGATACTGGTACGTGACCACGCAGGAGGCGCAGTGGGTAGGGTGGGTATTCAACAAGCTCGGCTGGAACAATATGGATAATATCTATTTCGGGCTCAACAACGGCATCCCCAACCCGGCCATCAATCCGGCGGACTGGATGTCGCTCGCCCTCATCGGCGGCGCCGCGGTCATGGCGCTCCTGAGCAATGAGTTCAAATTCAAGAAACCGACCATGGAACTCGCCACCTGGGCGATCATCGGGGGCTTTTTCATGGGCATCGGCTCGCGCCTCGGCCTCGGCTGCAATGTGGGGGCGTTTTTCGTGCGGGTGGCCATGGGAGACGCCTCGGGGTGGCTGTTCGGCCTCGGCATGATCGGCGGCGCCTTCATCGGGGTCAAGTTCTTCAACTGGTGGACCGAACGGAAGATGGCGAAAGAAATGGCCGCCATGAATTTCTAAGAATAGATTAAAGGAGGTACGGAACATGGCAATGAAATTTGAAAGACAAGCCGAAGGACGGTTTCTGCTGGACGTGCAGGGATATGTCTGTCCCCATCCGCAGATCTATACCAAAAAGGCGCTCGAGAAGATGAAATCCGGAGATGTGCTGGAAATCATTTTCGATAACCCGTCGTCGTCGGAGTCCATCGCGGCAATGATCGACTCCATGGGCAATGAACTTATCGAGCAGAACCGTAGCGGAGGCAAGTTCGACTGGAAGATCAGGAAAGGCTGAGAGCAAGCAAGAATTTACCGCAGAGCACGCTGAGCTCGCAGAGAGAAGCGATGGGATCTGTTTCCTGATTCGGAAATTTCCCGGCGAGCTCGGCGCCTGCCCCCGGATGCTTGAATCGGGGGTCCTCTGCGGTGGACGGCTTCAACAATACGGGCATATTTTCAAGGGAGAGAAAGATGAAACACAATCTCTGGATCATCATCGTTATCGTTGCGGGTTTTCTCGGATTCATGATGGGCTACAGCATGCCGCCGTTTTTGGAAACAGGCGTCGGGGGCGGCAAGGGGAAAGCAGCCGGGGCCGGGCCGAAGATGGACAAGGAAATGCAGGATTACTACAAAGATCTGTATAAAGACAAGTAGGCTTCTCTTTAAGGAGGGTTGGCTCATCATGAAGACCGTGTACTGGGTTTTACTGACCATCGCCGTGTGGCTCATCGCTTTCGCCGGCGGTTACAAGGCGTCGTCTTCGACCGGCATCCAGCCGGGCTATTTCGAGGCCGCCGAGGCCGGCGGCTACGGGGGCGGCGAGACGACGATCGAGGGGATCAGCAAGGAAGTGCAGGATTACTACAAGGACCTGTACCAGGAAGAGAAGTGATGACCGTAAAACCATACCCTAAGGAGCCGAGGATGAAAAAAGTTTTAATCGCCGTCGATGAGAGCAGGGGGTCTCAGGCCACTGTTGATACATTTATCAACCTCTTTTCATGCGTCCGCCCGGAAACGGTCATTCTTCTCTATGTGGAGAAAATTGAGGGCAGGTCCCTTATGGACGAGATGCTCGGCCCGGCGGAGATGTCCACCTTGAAGGAGCAATTGCAGGGGACTGAGCATCAGGAACAATTGGATAAAAAGGCCTCAGGCATATTGAATTATTACAAAAAGCGCCTGGAGGATAACGGGGTGGCCGGGATAAAAACCGTCGTAAAAGAAGGGCATCCGGCGGAGGAGATCCTCAACGCGGCGAATCAAGAAGGCGTGGAGATGATCATTATCGGTTCCCGGGGCATGAGGGCCCACAATCTCCTCATGGGAAGCGTCAGCAGGGAAGTGGCGAACAGCGCGGACATGTCTGTTTTGATCGCGCGGTAATGTGACCTCTCCTCGTACGGTTAACGGTTTGTTCGATCCCCGCCTCGAAATCCGCGCAGAGAACAACAAGCTCCGTTAGTGAACCTTGCTTTCCAACGATTTTAGATGGCGGCTTTCTCTAACGGAGTAAAGGTTTGTGATCGAATATGTTCGGCAAAAATAGTGAAATAGTGGTCCTGGGAGCAGGACTTGCGGGGCTTGCGGCGGGTTCGGTGTTGTCCAGGGCCGGCGCGCGCATCAAGGTCATCGAAGGCGGTCCCGTTGTGGGAGGGCTCGCGAGGACCATGGACCATCGCGGCTTCAAGTTCGACCTCGGCGGACACCGGTTCATTACGAAGAGCGACCGGATCGAGCGGTTCCTCCTGGATCTCCTCGGCAGCGACCTCCTCACCGTACCGCGGAAAAGCAGCATCTACATGCGCGGGAAGTACTTTGATTATCCTCTCAAACCCGCGAACGCCCTCTTCGGCCTGGGCGTACACACAACGTTGCGCATCCTGGCCGACTACTGCAGCCAGAGGGCGAAGAACGCCTTTCGGCAGCCGGCCATTGTCTCCCTCGAAGACTGGGTCGTGCACAGCTTCGGCCGGCGGATGTTCGACCTTTACTTCCAGGAGTACAGTGAAAAGGTATGGGGAATTCCGTGCGGTAATATCAGCATGGAATGGGTCGCGAAAAGGATCGAAGGCCTGTCCCTCGGAAAAGCGATCAAGAACGCCTTCTCGAAGCGGAGCGGGAGAGACATTCATACTCTGGCCGACCGGTTCCTCTACCCCCCTGCGGGGATCGGACTGATTTCCGACAGGCTCAAGCAGGAAATAGAGCGGGAAAATACCATTTTGACCGGGACCCGGGTCATCCGGCTGCGCCATGATGATTTCACCGTCACGAGCGCCATGGTGAGAAGCGGCGATACCCTTGCGGACATCGAAGGCATAGAATATGTCTCCAGCATCCCCCTCACGAATCTTGTGAAGATGCTCCATCCCGCGCCGCCGGACGACGTCCGGGAGGCGGCAGACCGGCTCCGCTACCGGGACCTCGTCGTCGTGACCGTCATGCTCGACCGCGAGCGGGTCACGGACCTCACCTGGATGTATCTGCCGGAGAAACACATCCCCTTCGGAAGGGTCCACGAGCCGAAGAACTGGAGTCCGTTCATGGCGCCGGAAGGCAAGACGCACCTCGTGGCCGAGTATTTCTGTTTTAGGGGAGACGAGGTATGGAGGTCAAGCGACGAAGGGCTTGCCGCCCTTACGGTCAAACATCTCTTCAACATGGGCTTTATCGAGGAACGTGAAGTCATTGATTCCTGCGTCATCCGGGTGCCCAATGCTTATCCCATTCTTGACGTCGGATACTCCGAACATCATGACAGAATCATGGCTTACCTGAAACAGTTCAGGAACCTCCGCGTCGTCGGCAGGGGCGGGACGTTCCAATACCTGAATATGGACCATGCCATCGCATCCGGGATCGAGGCTGCCGAAGCTATTCTCAGGAAAGCGCCTGCCGACATCGATACTCCCGGTCATTTCCAGCAGCCGGAACCCGCTCTGGCAGAAAGTGCCCGGCGGTAACGTTTGTCGGCAACGAGGCCCGTTTCGCAGTTCGGCCGCGTCGTTCGTGATGCCTGTCATACACGTTGCCGTCGAACGCACCACGAGACGGGCATCGTAACCGTGACCGCAAGACGATATTTATGAAATGCGCTCTCATCATCCCCGCCTGGGCGCCGGAAGAGATCTTCCCCACCAGGACCGCGGCCTCCCAGATAAACTACTGGCAGCCCCTGGGGACCCTCTCAGTCGCGTCTTCCCTCATGAAGGCGGGCCATGACGTCAAGTTCCTGAGCGGCGCCTTCCTGTCCCACGCGGAAATTTTGAATGCCCTCGCCGCCGGGCGGCCCGACTTCGTCGGCATCTATTCCACCGCGTTCGGGTGGAACAAGGCCCTCCGGACCGCAGCGGACGCCAAGTCGCTCCTCCCCGGTGTTTTCATCGCCGTGGGTGGGCCCTATCCCATGGCCATACAGGAGAAGTGCCTTGAGGACTCGCCGTGGATAGATGCCGTGGTGACAGGCGAGGGAGAGATCACCGTGGTCGAGCTGCTGGAGCGGCTGACCCGGCGCAGGGGTCTTGCCGGCGTGGAAGGCGTGGCGTTCAGGGCTGAGAGGAGGATCATCAAGAACCCCCCGCGGCCCTTCATCACGGACCTCGATTCCCTCCCCTTCCCTGCCCGGGAACTCCTGGGTGACGAGGGAAGGTACATCCCGCCGCCCGCAACGTACCGGAGAAAACCCGTGGCCGTCATCATGACCTCCCGCGGGTGCAACCGCCGCTGCATCTACTGCTTCCAGATGGACAAGGAAAGAACAAGCGGCATCCGGTACCGCAGCATCGGGAACGTGATCGCAGAGCTCGAGCTCTGCCTGCGCCAGGGATACCGCGAAATAAAATTCATCGACGATACCCTCGCCGCTGATTACGACAGGGCCATGCGGCTCGCGCGGGAGATCAGGGCCGGAAAGCTCGATTTCACCTGGTTCGCCTCGGCGTGCGTGAACCAGGTGGACAAACCCCTGCTCACGGCATTCAAGGACGCGGGGTGCTGGGCCATCCTCATGGGCGCCGAGAGCGGCGTGCAGAAGAACCTGAATACCATCCGCAAGGGCATCACCCTCGATCAGATCCGAAAGGCCGTCAGAGAAGCGCAGGACGCGGGGCTCAAGGTATTTACGCCTTTCCTCCTCGGCATCCCCGGCGAGACCTATGAGGAAGGGCTCGAGACGATCGAGTTCGCCTGTGAGCTGAACCCTGATGTTGCGAATTTCCACGCCCTGACGCCGTTCCCCGGCACCGAACTCTACGACAACATCGATCAGTACGGCGCCCTGTCTCCTGACCTGACGGACTTCACCTATCAGGGCGCGGCCTTCATCCCGTACTCGATGAAGCGTGAGGACATCACGGGGCTCAGACAAATCGCCTTCAAGCGATTCTATTCGCGGCCGCGTTTTCTTATCCGGAGGGTCCTGGGCATCAGAAGCCTCCAGGACATCAGGGCCGCGTTCAACGGTTTCAGGAGCCTGTTCCGGCTCTGGGTGAATCAGGACGTCTTCCGGAAAGATGGGGACTTCAGACGGGTCTGAACCTTATGCAGAGAGGACTGCCTTAAGAAGCCGCGCTGGGGACACGGACGTGGGCCGGCAGTTGTCTCCTTTTTCGTTTTTATCATGAAATCTCGGCTTCCCCGCACATGTTTTTTATGTTATAATTCGCAGCGAAACACCTTTACAACGAGAAAATGATTTTCGCGGAGGAAACAATAATGGCAAAAATACTCGTGGCGGAAGACAGCGTT
>CAKKPG010000145.1 GCA_919901555.1 Nitrospiria bacterium
GGGCGCGTTTCCCAAACGCGCCGAACAAACGTACCTACAATTTTGTCGCAGACCCTGAGAGACAAAAAGCCTTTACTCCCCCCCTCCCGGAGTGGTATAGTAGGCGTTCGATTTTCCTTCGACCTTTATTCCCATGGAAAAGATCATCCTTAAAGGCTGCCGGCAGCACAACCTCAAGAACATCGACCTCGAGATACCCCGTGACAGGCTCGTGGTGATCACCGGGCTGTCGGGCTCGGGTAAGTCGTCCCTCGCCTTCGACACCATCTACGCCGAGGGCCAGCGAAGATACGTGGAGAGCCTCTCGGCCTATGCCCGCCAGTTCCTGGAGCAGATGGACAAGCCCGACGTGGACTCCATCGAGGGCCTCTCCCCGGCCATTGCCATCGAGCAGAAGACCACCAGCAAGAACCCCCGCTCCACCGTCGGCACGGTGACGGAGATCTATGACTATCTCCGCCTGCTTTATGCCCGCATCGGCAAACCCTTCTGCTACAAGTGCGGCAGGGAAATAGCGGCCCAGACGGTGCAACAGATCACCGATGCGGCCATGGCCCTGCCCGAAGGCACGCGCATCCAGGTGCTGGCGCCCATCGTGCGCGGCCGGAAGGGCGAATACCGCAAGGAGCTCCAGGACGCGGCCAAGGCCGGCTATGTTCGCGCGCGCGTCGACGGCGTGGTCCATGAGCTTTCCGAGCCGGTCTCGATGGACAAGAAGAAGAAGCATAACATCGAGATCATCATTGATCGGCTCGTCATCAAGCCCGGGGTGGAGCGCAGGCTCGCCGAAAGCATCGAGACGGGGCTCCGCCAGGCCGACGGCATCGTGCTCATCAACCTCGTGGACCGGAAAGAGGACCTCCTCTACAGCGAGAAGCTTTCCTGCATCGTGGACGGCATCAGCTATCCCGAGATCGCCCCCAACACCTTCTCCTTCAACAGCCCCCAGGGCGCGTGCCAGACCTGCGACGGCCTCGGCGGCATTCTCGAGTTCGACCCGGAGCTCATCATCCCGAACGCAAACCTCTCTCTCCGGGAAGGGGCGATCAAGCCCTGGGCCAAGCGCACCTCCATCCACCATTTTGAAATGCTCAACTCCATCGCCGACGTCTGCGGGTTCAATGTAAACACGCCCTTCAAGGACCTGAAGCCCCCCCAGCAGAAGCTGCTCCTCTTCGGCTCCGAAGAAAACAGCGGCCGGTCCTCTTCTCTCTTGTCGCTCCGGGGCCGCAGGGTCTGCACCTTCGAAGGGGTCGTCCCCCTGCTCAAGCGCCGCTACGATGAAACCGATTCCTTCGCCGCCCAGTGGGAGCTCGAGCAGTACATGAGCTACCAGCCCTGCCCCTCCTGCGGGGGGAGCAGGCTCCGGAAAGAGGCCCTCGCCGTCAAGATCGCCGGCCTCAACATCTACGACGTGACCCGCATGAGCATCAAGCAGGCCCTTGCGTTTTTCACGGAGCTCAGGCTCTCGGAGAAAGAGGAGATCATCGCCAAGCGGATCTTCAAGGAGATCCGGGAGCGGCTGGGCTTCATGGTCCACGTGGGCCTGGACTACCTCACCCTCGACCGCGGGGCGGCCACGCTCTCCGGCGGCGAGGGGCAGCGTATCCGGCTCGCTACGCAGATCGGCTCGTCTCTCGTGGGCGTGCTGTACATCCTCGATGAGCCCAGCATCGGCCTGCACCAGCGCGACAACCGCCGGCTCCTGGACACCCTCGTCCGGCTGCGGGACCTGGGGAACACCGTGCTCGTGGTGGAGCACGACGAAGAGACGATCCGCTCGGCCGACCACGTCATCGACATGGGGCCCGGCGCCGGCATCCACGGCGGCGAGATCGTTGCCCAGGGGACGCCCGAGGAGATCCAGAAAAATCCCGCGTCCGTCACGGGCCAGTACCTGTCGGGCCGGCTCACCATCGCCGTGCCGGCGGCGCGCAGGAAGCACGATCGATACGTTACCGTGGTGGCCGCAACGGAGAATAATCTAAAAAACATCACCGTGCCCTTCCCCCTGGGCGTGTTCACCTGCGTCACCGGCGTGTCGGGCTCGGGCAAGAGCACCCTCGTGGTGGACATCCTGTACCGGGCGCTCTCGCAGCGCCTCTACCGCTCCACGGACCGCGCCGGCAAGCACCGGGACATGAAGGGCCTGGAGCACATCGACAAGGTCATCGACATCGACCAGTCGCCCATCGGCAGGACGCCGCGCTCCAACCCCGCCACCTACACCGGCGCCTTCGGCCCCGTCCGCGACCTCTTCGCCCAGCTCCCGGACTCACGCATACGCGGGTACAAGCCGGGCCGCTACAGCTTCAACGTCAAGGGCGGACGGTGCGAAGCCTGCGAGGGCGACGGGCTGATCAAGATCGAGATGCACTTCCTGCCCGACGTCTACGTCACCTGCGACGTATGCCACGGCAGCCGCTATAACCGGGAAACCCTCGATATCAAGTACAAGGGAAAGAGCATCGCCGAGGTGCTGGCCATGACCGTGGAGCAGGCCTACGAATTCTTCCAGGCCATCCCGCCGGTCAGGTCCAAGCTGCAGGCGCTCATGGACGTTGGCCTGGGCTACATCACCCTGGGCCAGTCCGCCACCACCCTCTCCGGCGGCGAGTCCCAGCGGGTGAAGCTTTCCAAGGAGCTTTCGAAGCGCGCCACGGGCCGCACGCTCTATATATTGGACGAGCCGACAACAGGCCTGCACTTCGCCGACACGCAAAAGCTGCTCGATATGCTCGGAAAGCTCGTGGACGCGGGCAACACCGTCGTGGTGATCGAGCACAATCTGGATGTGATCAAGACCGCGGACTGGATCATCGACCTCGGGCCCGAGGGGGGCGACCGGGGGGGCGAGATCGTGGCCCAGGGGCCGCCCGAGGACGTGGCGAAGGTGAACGGGTCGTACACGGGGCAGTTCTTAAAGAGAATGCTGTAACATGCAGATTGCAAAATGCAAATTGTAATACCAGACCGAAACCATTTTGCATTTTGCACTTTGACTTATGAATTTTCCTTTGGAGGTCCTCATGAACCGTATCCTACCGCTTCTCGCCATACTGTTGTTGCTGTTCTCTGCGGCCGCCTGCGGCAAAAAGCCGCCCCAGCAGGCGGCCATCCAGGGCCAGCGCATCCTCTCGGCCATCAGGAACATTACGCAGGCCTACGAGAAAAAAGACCTGGGCAACTTCATGGGCGCGGTTGCAAAGGACTTTTCAGACCGGCCGTCCCTTGAGCAGGCCGCAGGCCGCGTGTTCGCGAAGTACGAGGCGATCCGTATTACGGTGCAGTATACCAAGATGCTCATGATGATAGCCGAGCGCGGAAACATCCGGGCCACCTTCACCTGGGACGGCGAGTGGCGGACGGCAGGGGGGAAGATCGTGAAGGACGGCGCCCGGGTCACCCTCGTCTTCGATCCCAGGGATTACAAGCTCCAGTCCATTGAAGGCAAAAACCCCTTCGTGCCGGTGGAGAAGTAGCGCTGAGCATAGCGCATGGGGCAGAGCGCAAAGAGAATCCAAGCTTTTCGCTCTCTGCCCTTTGCTCTCTGCCCTCTGCTGCTTGAACTTATGAACTTCACTCAGGAACACATCGCAGCGGACTTTCTCGTGATCGGCGGCGGCGTTGCAGGGCTCCGGGCGGCCATTGAACTCGCCCGCAGCGGCGAGGTCCTCGTGGTCACCAAGGACGCGCCGTCGGAAAGCAGCTCGGAGTATGCCCAGGGCGGCGTTGCCGTGGCGCTCTCCGACGAGGACGAGATCTCCATCCACTACGACGACACCCTCAAGGCAGGCGACGGGCTCTGCATCCGCAAGGCCGTCCGGACGCTCGTGGAAGAAGGGCCCGTGCGCATCAGGGAGCTCATCGCCTGGGGCGCGGAATTCGACCGGGAGGGCTCGAAGCTCGCCTTCACGCAGGAGGCGGCCCACACCAAAAAGAGGATTCTCCACGCCCAGGGCGATTCCACGGGCCACGAGATCATGCGCGTCCTCATCGACAAGGTCCGCTCCACCGGCAGGGTGCGCAAGATCGATTTTACGTTCACGAAGGACCTGATCGTCGAGGGCGGCAGGTGCGCCGGCGCCGTCGTCATCCGGCAGGCGGAAAGAAAAGTGCTCGCCATCTCCTCCCGCGCCGTGGTCCTCGCCACGGGCGGCGCCGGCCGCCTGTACGAGCGCACCACGAACCCGCCCGTGGCCACCGGCGACGGAATGGCCATGGCCTATCGGGCCGGGGCGGCACTCATGGACATGGAGTTCGTCCAGTTCCATCCCACGGCGCTCTACCTCAGAGATGCGCCGCAGTTTCTGCTCTCCGAGGCCATGCGCGGCGAAGGGGGAATGCTCAGGAACGTCCACGGTCTTCGCTTCATGGACTCCTACCATCCTGCCCGGGAGCTCGCGCCCCGGGACGTGGTCACGCGCGCCATCCACACGGAAATGGCGGCCACGGGGTCCGATCATGTGTACCTGGACATGACGCACCTCAATGCCGCCTATATCATGAAGAGATTTCCCCGCATCTACACGACCTGCAAAGACCTCGGCATAGACATTACGGCGGCGCCCATTCCGGTCTCGCCTGCAGCGCACTACATCATGGGGGGAGTAAAAACCGACCTCTGGGGCGCCACGACCATTCCCGGCCTCTTCGCCGCCGGAGAGGCGGCATGCACCGGTGTCCATGGCGCGAACCGGCTGGCGAGCAACTCCCTTCTGGAAGGCCTCGTATACGGAGAACGCGCCGGCATGGCCGCGGCCAGGTATGGGACCCGGCGGGGGCGGCAGGAACGGTCCCGGCAGCGTCCTCGCCC
>CAKKPG010000146.1 GCA_919901555.1 Nitrospiria bacterium
GCTCGCCGACGGGGTTGCCGCCACTGCGAAGCTGAACAACATGACTCCCACTAAGACCCTCACCACAAATCGCTTTTTCATGGCACACCTCCTCGTCTGGGGGCTGCATGCACGATGCAGCCCCCTTCTTACCGCGTCCGTGCAATACTGCAGAATGACCAGTGGCTACTCACAAAGACTCTACGGTTGCGGCGCAAAACTCCAGATGAGCGAGAATATCCTGCCGTAGCCGTCCTCTCCTCCCATGTAGAGCGTTGCCCGGTTCCTCTGAGGGTTGCCGCTGACAGTATTTGAAGCGGTGTACACTGCGTAGACCCCGAGTAAATACGAATAAACAGTGGAGGGGCAGCGATGCGGCCCCTCCTTCGTTAACTCAACGGATTTTAAAAGGGGAAGTTCGTGAACACGGCTTCTCCGGGCACAAGCGGCAGTTTGGCTGTTCTTGGCGGCGTCTCAGATGTGGTAAAGGTATAGATAGCTGCATTCGCGGCATCGGTATACCCGCCGATCTGAGGCATGTTCATGGTACCATTCGCTGCGGTCTCTTCGCTTTCATAAGCGTCGCTGCCGTTGTTATACTTGATGATAGGACCCGCCGGAGCAACGGCTACCGTAAGCCCCGGAATCCCAACCCCGTTCGTGTCCTCAATGTTCATCACGAACCAGCACCGGTTCTTATAGAATGGTTCATCAAGCGTACCACCGCCGACGCTGCCATAGACGGCGTCGATCACGGTCTTCGCGGCAGATGCCTCGGGGAGCATCAGCGTTACGTTGTCAAGACCGGCTACGGGCATATTCAGTATCTGAGTGTTCATGCTGGCGTAGCCTGTTTTACTCGTATTGAAGTAAGCATCCGTTCCGGCCGGGACATTACTGAGAGTAAAGGCGCCATCATCCTCGGTCGTTGCCGTAACAATGGCAAGGTTCGTACCATTCCCCATCCGGAGCGTTACCGTCGCACCGGAAACCGGAACGTTGCCGGCGGTCGGATCAAAAACCGTACCGAACAGGAGGACGAGAGACGTTTTTTTCGAAGACTGCTTCATCGTCATGTCAAATGGCGCAGATGTTCCGCTCATCACCTCGTCCTTTTTTGTGAGAAGCTGACTGTACCCGGCTGTTATGTCTATATCAAGCATGCTTACTTCGAAGCCGTTCAGCCATGCGGGTCTGAGGGCGGCCAGAGAGTCAGGAAGCTGTGGAAACACAACATTGCCCCTTGCAGGCGAGGCTTCGATATCGTAGGAATAGCGCTTCGTATTATCGCCTGTAGTATACGTAAACTCGATCTCGACCCCGTCCGCAGTCGAAGTGCTTCCGGACCACGACCACAGCAATGTCGGCGCGGCCGATCCCGCATTGATGATCGCAAGATCAGAGGGAATCGCAGGCCATGCACTGAAGTCCAGACTCTGGTCGCCGAGTGTTCCCGAGACCTGCATCAGGAAGAGCGCGGACTCAGGAGTTCCATCGCTGTTCTGATCGAGCTGCAGGTCGGCTAAATGCACAAAGCTGTCTCCATAGTTCTGGACCACCGGGATATCGACGGAGCCGGGGATTGTCCCGGAAACGGACTTGTAGCCCCCCAGAGCCATGTTTGAGAGAATGAACTTTTTCATTTTTCGTTTCATGCCGATTATTGACTCCAGCTTGGCTGCCGTGCCCGGGACGTTGCTCAAAGAATAGCGAACGTTGTCAAACGCTGTAGCGGTGATTGCGATATCCACGCTCATTCCGGCTGCAAAAGTCTGATCGGGCACCAATCCATAGGCAACGAGATTGGCGGACTCATCGAGCCCCAACGCCAGGAAGGAAATCTTATCATCATTCTGGATATCGGCCTGGTAGATATCGAGTTGTAGGGTTGTTTGTGATATGGGTGCCGTCTTCATGCCCGGGAATGCGGCCCAAAAAGACACAGTCGCCTCGTTAGCCGTTGCGTTAATAGTAGCAGTCCCGAGCGGGGTGGCCTTTTTTTCGAGCGTCAATGTTACGGCGGGAACGTTTACATCATAGACGGTGCGCAGTGAATAGAGGGTCCGCGCGGGCGCATCAGGATCATCGCCGCTCGTTGTTGCCGTAACAAGGGCATTCGCAGGAGGATTCGTAAAAATGACCTCTCCCTTTGAGTCGGTCGTACCCGTTGCAGCCACGGTCCCGTCGGGGTTCCCGAGAACCACCGTGGCGCCGGCAATCCTCACGTCATTAAAATCATCATTTACCACCCTGACCGTGAGGGTCGGTGGTGGCGGCGGTGTTCCTCCTCCCCCGCCTCCGCCGCAGGAGGCGATGGTGAAGCCGAGTGCCGCGACAATCGCAGCGGCCGCTATACCCGAATATGCTCTCTTCCATTTCATGGCTCATCCCTCCTTTTGCTGAGCGTTCGTTATTGGACCCTCCAAGATAGAACAGCCCCCCACGTTATCTATATGTATCCACTTTGCAGCAATGCGCATCATTCAATGCTGATGCCGTAATCAAAAATAGAAATGATAATGCCCTTTTACTATTTTTATATCATATTAACCATAGACATGTTTCGCATATATTGCTCTTCTGCCAGGCAATAATTGCGTAGTTCGAAAGCCGTATTATTTTTCTGCGAGGTTCCCGGGAGAGTGCCGGTAGGCGGTGGGGGTCATGCCGGTGAAGTGTTTAAACTGTCTGTTGAGGCTCGCGCAGTCGCTGTAGCCGACTTCGCTGGCAATACGTGAGACGGTCAGTCCGGTTCCTGCGAGGAGTTCGCACGCCCGCTTTATCCTCTGGCCGTTTACAAAGTGAAGGGGAGCAACACCTGCTTGCTGCTTGAACATCCTGCAGAAATGATACTTGCTCAAGCCTGCCAACCGGGCAAGCTCACTGAGGATGACTTTGCGGGAGAGATTGTCTTCGATGTAATTAAGAACGGCGACCAGATTGGGCGGACATGCCGTGGTCACCATGTCAGAACGGCCTTTCGGGTCTTCTTTCTGCTCGAAGATCAAGGGCGTTCTCTCTTCATGATATTCTTTCTTGATCCTTAACAGTTTTTCGACGGTGTCCGCGAGCTCCGCCAGATGAACCGGTTTTTTGAAGTATTGCCGGGCTCCGAGATCGTAGGCCTTCACTGCGCTATCTTCCGAACCGCAATCAGTGAGAAAAACAACCGGCACGCCGGCATCGCAGGTCTTCAACTGCTTCAAAAGGGACAACCCTCTGCCCACGTCAAAACCGCAGTCCAGAATAACGAGGTCAACGCCGCAGTTGTACACACATTCGGCAGCGTCCCGGAGCGAACAGATCTCCTGCTTCGCTCCCCGTAATCGTAGAGAACGGTAAAGCCGGCCGGCTCGCCCGTCGGTCACAATGACGACCAAGTCCTTGTCCATCTTCGCTCCGTTCAAGCAGGCACTGGAAGAATAATGATAAACAACAATAAGGGTAAGTCTATGCGTTCTGCAGAGGGGGAAATATGGACTGCGATTATGCTTAAATTATATCAGTTTATGGACCGACCGGTGAAATAATTCGACCACAATCAGGCAGGCAGCAATACTCCAGTAATACTTTTGAAGGACTAAGGATAATGCAGGCGTGCTGCAGGGGAACGCGAGGGGGGCCTTTCCACCGGACCATCGGCTCATCTGACCACATACGCACGGGAGCCTTCTTCCAGGGCATAAAAGAGCGATGCCATGTCGCTTCTTGAAACAGCGATCCGTGGAACGCGGCGGTCTTCCCGCCTGGCCGCTTTGCTCTTCATCTGGATGACAAGAGCGGCGCCGAACGTGAGCGACCGCCATCCCCCGGAAGTCTGGATTTTTTTGGTGAGGGCCACGGAGCCCGGCTGAATGGTCTGAGAGGAAAGCTTAAAGGAGGGAGTGAATTTGAAGCTTTTGAGCACCCTGTTCTTGTACTTCAGCTGTCCGGCCCCCTTAACAAAATCCAGGAGCAGGTATTTCGAATCCGATACAGAGAATTCCTTCTGAAACCGAAGGAAGTCCTGTTCCTGTCTCAGCGTGTCTCTCTTTTTCTGAAGCTGCTTCTGCTGCTCTTCAAGCAGGGCCTGCTCGCCCGGCTCCTGGGGCCGCCCCTGCAGAGGAGTGAAAAGAAGGACCGCGAGAATAACGGGACATATTTTTTTCAAGAACTCAGTCATGCCTGATATACCCGTTAATCATAAAGCCTGGCATAATGCCCGGCAAACCCTTGCCGCCGACGTATCTCCGGCGAGGCGGAGGGCGCCTCAATCGGTGTCAACGGGAGTTTACACGTTCACTTTTTAAAAAGCAATTAAATACAGCGGGGGCCGGCGATCCGGGGCTGCCGGGCTTGTACCGGGGAGGGGAGGGAGGGCAGGACCGGCCCCGGAGCGATCGACGCAGAAAAGCGTGCGGGTGACGGCCCCCGTTGAACCACGCCTCCGGAACAGCGCGTGCGGAGCGTAAGCGCTGCGGGTTAGTAGGACCAGTAACGAAACACCAAAAGTCACCATAGCACGCCCTGCGACGACGCGGAGCGGGCCGGTCCTGTCCGCGGCGCAAAGGGAGGCGGGGGTTTTTTGTCGGCCTCAGATGTCCTCCAATATAGGTGCTATGCGCCGACCACGAACACCGGGCAAGGCGCCTGTTGGATGACCTTTTCCACCACATGGTCCCCGAACAATCTGCTCAGGATGCCCTTCTTTTTCTTCGAGCCCATGATGATCAGATCGCACCGTTCCTCTTCCGCGACCTCCACGATCCTCTGGGGCACGTCGCCCTGTTCCAGCCGCGTCTTGATGAGCGCCCCTTCCCGGGCGGCCATCTCCCGGACATCGGCAAGGGAGCCGGCGGCGCCGTCGTCAAGGACGTCGTCCAGGTTCTTGATGCCCGTCAGATCCAGGTTCCCGTCGAAGGGTTGGACGACCTTCACGACCGTGATCCAGGCCTTCTCGTCCCGGGCAAGCTGGATGCCCTGCTTCAGGACCTCTTTGGAACCGTTCAGTGCGATAAGTACTTTTCTAACGCCTTTCATGTCGCTACGCTCCATTGAAAATTGGAAATTGAATATTTGAAATTTTGCCTCATCAATTTTGCAATTTCCAATTTTAAATTTACAATTTTAAATTTACAATTTCCAATGCGGCCCAAGGCCGCCGTCTACTTCACCACCAGGATCGGGCAGTTCGCGTGGGCGATCACCCGGTTCGTGGTGCTGCCCATGATGGCTTTGCTCATGCCCTTCCAGCCGTAGGTGCCCATGACGATGAGATCGCTCTCCCGCTTCTCCGCCGTCTTGATGATCTCATCGGCGGCGTACCCTTCCAGGACCTCGGCCTGCACGGCAATGCCCATCTCCGAAGCTACTTTCTTCGCTTCGTTGACGACCTTCTCGGCTTCCTGATAGAGACTGTTCCTGATGGAATCGGTCCGGAAAAACTCCACCATCTCCTCGTACCGGGGGATCACGTAAAGGATCGTGACCCGGGCGCCGTCCGTCTTGGAAAGCTCGGCCGTCCGGATCAGCGCCTTTCTGCTGAATACGGAGCCGTCGAAGGGAAGGAGGATCGATTTGTAATTCCCCGTGCACGCGCCGCACGGCCGCTTCACCACCAGCACGTCGCAGGGAGCGTTCAGGATCACCTCGGAGGTCACGCTGCCCATCAGGAGCCGCTTCAGCCCCTTCCTGCCGTAAGTCCCGAGGGCTATCAGGTCCGCCTTCTTGCCCTGGGCGATGTCGATCAGCACGTCCGGCGGTTCACCTTCGCACACGAAGGACTCGACGCTCCCGTTCAGGCCGAACTGCGCCTGGAGGTCCTGCTTTGCCAGTTTGCAGACGTGCGCTCCCATCTCGAACCGTTTCTCCATTTGGGACGGCAGGATGGTGAACTCCTCCTGGTCGAAATAGACCGCATGCACCAGGTAGAGCTTTCCGTTATGCTTCTTGACCCGGAGCGAGGCTTCTTTCAGTGCCGCCTTGCTCGACTCCGACTCGTCATATCCGACTACGATGGTGTTATACATTAGTGAGACCCTCCACCTTTCCGGAAGACCATCCCGACGCCGAAACCCGCGCTCAGCGCGATGCCGATGGAGAGAAAACCGTAGAGCGCCGCGCTGTTCGCCGCCATCTCCGCAAGGGCCTTGACCATTCCGACCTGCTCCACCTTCACGTGCGATTCCGCCTGTTCCACGACCTTCCCGTTCTTCACTGCGTAAACGCTCACTGTGTAATCTCCGGGCGCGGCCTGATAAGGCCACTGCGTCTGGATGAAGTATTCCTGGCGCCCGTCCGGCAGATCTTTCATCTCGATCTTCCCGAAGTCGCTCTTGTAAAGGTTCGATTCCTCTTTGAACTTCACGAACTCGCCGAACCACTGCGCCTTCTCCGATGCATCGGCTACGGGAGCGACCTCCACATGGGTTGCCAGCGCTTCGTAGCCGAGCGTGTACTTTCCCCGCTCTTCGACCGACAGGATATCGCCGATCTTCCGCGTGCTGAACACCTCATAGAGGTTCGGCGTCTTCTCGAACGAGAGGGTGCCCACGTTCATCCAGAGCAGCCCCCCCACCTTTCCCTTTTTCTTGAGTACCTGGTGCCCTTCAGGAGAAGTGATCTTGACCACCAGGTCCCTGCCGGCATCGGACAGGCCCTTCACGCTCACCGTGCTGCCGTGGTAGAAGAAGTCGATGGAGATGTGGTCATGGTTGGCTTTCGCCGTCAGCATCGCCGAGGCCGTTCCGGCGAATGCAAATTGAAGAATGAAAAATGCAAAAGTTAAAGTTAAACCCATTTTGACTTTTGACTTTTGACTTTTGACTTTGCTTTTCATCAGTGTCCCCCTGCCTGCGAGATAAGCAACGACGGCGTCAGCGTCAGCTCGAAAATGATCTTTACGGTCACCACAAGCACGATCACCGCGAGCAGGATCTTGAGCTGCTCGGCCCTGAGCTTCCTGCCGAAGACCGCTCCAACCTGGGCGCCGACGGTGGAGCCCAGGAGCAGCAGCACCGCCAGGATGAAGTCCACGCTGTGGTTCGTGGTGGCCTGCAGGAACGTGACCTCGATGCAGGTGAAGAGAATCTGGAACAGGCTGGTTCCCACCACCACGTGCATCGGCATCCTGAGCATGTACACCATGATCGGCACCATCAGGAAGCCGCCGCCCACGCCCATGATGGCCGCGAGCACGCCCACGAATCCTCCGAGGACTATGGGCACCAGGGCTGAGTGCGTTATGCCGGATTTTTCAAACCGCGTCTGGAGCGGCAAAGACTTGAGGAACCTTCCTACGGCTGATTCCTTTTCTTCCTTTGCTTCGGCGACTTCAGCCTTTTTTTTCTTCATACTCTGGAGGCTTTCGATGAACATATAGACGCCGACGATGCCGAGCATGAACACGTAGGTCATCTTGATCACAAAATCCGCGTTCCCCATGGCATGCAGAAGCTTGATCGCCTGGACGCCGACAAGCCCGCCCAGGAACCCGCCGGCGAGAAGATAAATACCCATTTTGAAATCAACGTTCCCGACCTTCCAGTGCGCGTAGGTGCCCGAGGTGGATGCAGCCACGATCTGGTTCGAGTCCGTTGCCGCGGCCACGGTGGAAGGAATGCCGAACATGATGAGGAGCGGGGTCATCAAAAAACCGCCGCCCACGCCGAACAGGCCCGACAGCAGCCCCACGGCCAGACCGAGGCCTACGGGGATAAGGATGTTGATGCTGGTCAATGCTACCGGTAGATACAGATACATTATGCAAACTCCTTTTCATATCGATATGGTGATTCGCTTGCGGGCGGACAAACCTTCTTGCCCGGCCGGCAGGACTGCCTGGTCATGGTGACGATCGGCCGCGACGCCGTCCGCACAAGCCGGTTCAGATCGCGGGTGCTCAGGACCTCGCCCTCCGTCACTGACGGGCTCAAAACCACCTTGTCGATCCCGGAATGCTGCTTGAGGAAGGACCGGATGCCCGTTACCACGTCCTTGTCGGTGTTCCGGGCCTCCATATGCACTCCTGCCTTGCTCGATGCGAGCACCATCTCCGTGACCTTGCTGTTGATGATGGCGGGAAGGTCCCGGGACCCGTTGCTCACGATCTGCAACGCCGTCTCGTGCTCGCCTTCCTCGGCAAAGCTCACGCTGACCATCAGGTCCTCGAACTTCTCCTGAAGGGTGTCCTTCTTCTGTACCAGCAAAAGCACGATGTCCTCGATCATCGCTTTTGCCAGCTCAATGGCGTAGGAAAAGCCTTCGTCGAGGTGTTCGTCCTGGTACGTAACGAATAACAACTGTCTTTTGTTCATACAGCGCCTCCTTGCTTATTTGATGCTTATAAGAGCAAGTAGAGTGCCAGGATGGAATACATTGTTTTTAAAGGATTTTGCTGATGGGAAGGCCAAATTAGCGTTTCAGATTTGAACGCAGGTGAACAGCCTGCTCATTGAGTTGGATGAGAATGAGAAGATGAAAGTGCTTTTTGGCCTTTATTTACAGGCCTAAATACGCTTATTTGTGATGGGTATGTCGGCTTGAAGAACGACGTGATGGAAAAATGAAAATTGTTCCAACTTGAAACGGAAAGACTGATATGAAGGTTCTTTGCTATGGACTAATACAAACGCACTTATTTATGTTAAAAATCTCCCCTGACCCCTCTTTTCCAAAGAGGGGAAAAAGCGATCTCCCCCTTTGAAAAAGGGGGACTAAGGGGGATTTAGGCAACGAATGCTGATGTGAACGCGTAAACTAAAGGGCGCGACGGCTTTTTAGCCGCGTCCCTCTTGAGCGACTTGTTATGCTGCCACGGTATGAACGTCTGATGGGAGTCTGCTGAGAATCAACTCTTTAAGTTGCACTTTCCTGCTGGCATTGTCGATGTCGATCCCCACTAAGTTTCCCGTAGCGTCGTAATCAAGGACAACGCCTTCAGAGATCTCTTTGCTCTCCACGCTTGTTTTCTCGGAAAGATCGATGTAAAGAGAATCGGTCTCCGGATAATAGTTCAGTTTCATGGCTTATACCCCCTGTCTGGAAAAGCATTGTGAATTGTCCTTTTATCTTCCAACGTAATAACCCGTAACACACGGCCTTCAAGCTCATCTATCAAGCCCCAAAACCGAAATCGATTATGCTCCTGCGGTTCAGACCTGAGAGGATGCTCGATTACTCGGATGCACCATTCTTTCTTAAGGTATGGCCGCTTCCTCAACACTTCTTTTTCAAAATATGCCGTAAACTTGTAATCTGTCATATGCTGCTATATTGTACAGTATAAATTCATACTCGTCTATGACAAATAGGGCCGCTGGACTGACTCGTCATGCTCTTCGAGACTCGCCCGGGCCACACCTACGAGCTTGAGCTCGGTCTTACGCGAAGTGCCGGATGCCATACTCCCTTCGGCAATGTTCTGCTTGCCGCTCCGGGCGGCCTGGACCATCTGATCATGAGTTCGCGAGCGCTTGTCGATGAGCCGGTTGCAGAACGCTGTCGTCGCGTCATAGACGATCTCCGTCATCTGGTATGATTTCAGATTCCGGTAGCCTCCATGCGCTTCGATCAAACCAGGCTTTATTTTTTTATCATTCTTCACCATGCCGTCTCCTATCAGATTAATGAAAAACCCCTTGGTGTCATTGCGAGGAGCCCTTTTCGCGACGCGACAATCTCGATTTTTCAAATCGTTATGAACTACGAGATTGCTTCGCTACGCTCGCAAAGACGGCGTAAAAGACTTTTTCAACAACCTGCTACATGTTCTTTTGTCCTGTCAGTCTGCTCAGTCAGAGCAGCTCGCATATTCTAACGCTCAATCACAACGAAGAGTAATTTTGAAGAGAACATTTCACCCGGGGATATGACCGTTTCGTCCATGGGAACTCTATTCCCGTAGCGCTCTTGCATCTTGGCCTTTACGACCGGATCGGAGAGGTCGAAATCACGGAGTTTCTGGAGACGGCCGACCTGAGCGCCAATACCTTGATCGTAGATTTTCCATACCAGTTCCGAGCAATAGATACGATCATCGGACCACTCGAACGTCAGATCATACGGCCTGCCCTGGAATTTTTTAGCAACATGCCGAAGCTTCGTGACGGCATTTGGTGTGAGGATCCCGTCGGCGTCGCGCAAGCGTTTGACAATGTAATGGCCGCCATCTCCCCGGGCGGTCCATTTGTTCAATGGGGTATATTGAACGGTCTTGATCGCTTCGTAGACATACGGCTTTCCGTCCCACAGGAAAATGATTCCCATGTGGCTGTATTTTGAGTGGGTCGCCTTCTGAATTGCGATACTCTGGGCCGATTGGGAAGTCTGGAAGATGATGTCCCCGTCACGTAATTGAAGTGATGACGAATCTCCGCGGCAGGAAATAGCCAGGAGCACAAAAACTATGGCTGGGAGGATTTTCTGGACCATGGTTTAATTGGTAACGGCTGCTGATGCGAATGCAAAGCTAACGGGCGCGGCGATGTTACTTTGCCGCGCCCCTCTTGAGCTGTTTGTTAGGCAAGATCTTTTTTTGTTTCGAGTTTAATGCCATATTTCTTAACTCTCATTGCATTAAGGACACTTTCTTTGCCGATCTTTCTTAATGCAATTGTGGCATTTTCGGCAATTTTCTTTTGTTTCTCTGATGCGTTGGTAAAGCGGCCAAAGTTTAAACACGTATCAATGTACAATGAAAGATGCGATCCTTTCCCGCTCTTAAACAGCGCATAATAATCCTCGGGACTAGCGCTCGACAATATGTCCTCATCATCTTGCCCCCAACTATCCTTACCTGCAATTTTCGACAAAACGTCTTTTATGGTCTTCGTCACCTTCTTTTTCAGCGAATCGTGCATAACAGCAAACTTTTCGATAATCTTTTTGTCCTTAATGTGACTACTGAAATGATGGTCACTCGAATCAAATATCTCTTCTTCATTTTTTCTTTCCGTGATGTACAGATCAGTCATTTCGTCAGCTAATTCATCTTTTCCAAGCTCTCGAAATAATCGCACCGTACCGTCCAAGCTAAGCGGACTAATGTACTTTACATTTCTTTTGAAACTATCGTACAAAACACTTACCACTTCTTTTTCATTATTATCAAAGCTGTCGTGATATATATTCCATGCTTCTGTAATTGATTTTTCCGATTTGCTAGCGACTACTTGCAAGTTGAGCTTTCGTGCTTCATCTAAAAAAGGGCCTTCGTCTACATAACCATTTTCAACCGTTTGAGCCACCTGCAAATCAAAGCTATCAGTATTACTATAATTGTATCGCCTTAGTATTGTCTTCCATTGCTTTTCCTCTTCTTTTTCTTCTTCTTTATCCGGCCCAAAAAACCCATAGCCAAAATTTTTAACAAAATCATACCCCGGAACAGATTTTGAGCGGCTATAGAAACACCACATAAACAAGGCAAGAGATTGAAGTGCTTGATGGACAACCGCTTCTTCAAAACTTGTTAAGAGGGTATTTATAATTATTGATAGTCTTTCGATTTTTTTAATTATTCTTATATTGTTGATACCAAGTTTCTCAACGAAGCTTTTTAATTTTAGTGACAATTGATCATCCGACAGGGCGATGTCTGCACATTCTTTAGCGCTTGGACTGAATGCCAATTCTACGTC
>CAKKPG010000147.1 GCA_919901555.1 Nitrospiria bacterium
TCCGTGCAACTCCGTGGTAAAGTTTCTTTTATGGTCTGAGGTTCACCTCGTTAAGGTTTGCTGAGAGGGCAGGACTGGAGTGGGAGAGGAAAAAATGTTCGTTGGCGGCTTTTCCCTTCACCCGTGCCCCGGACCCCTGACCCGGTCTTTTCTCATTCCGAATTCCGAATTCCACATTCCGCATTTGCTAATCCCACCAGAGGTAGAAGCCGTTTGCCTTTTTCATCTGCGCTGCAAGCTTGCCCACGGTGCCGGCGCCCTGGTGCACCACGTCGGGGGCGAAGGAATAGACCCGCAAGGCGAAATCGTACATGTCTTTGGGCGGCTTCGTGAAGCGCGCCTCGACCCAGTCCTGGCCCGCGCCCGTGATGACAAAGGAGGCCCGTTTCCGCTGGGCCTTGAGCCACCTGATGATAGCCGTCGTCGTGAGCTTGTAGTTCCGGGCTTCGGTCTTCTGCATGGTCAGAATATCGTACTCGCTCGCACCCCTGATCACCGTCACGAGGTCGGGCACGCTGCCGTAGTTCTGCTCGCTCCGGAAAATGAGGTATCCCTGCGGCCGGAGGGTGTCCGCGAGGGAAGCAAAAAGCTTTTCGGCCTTCCTCGTGCGCACGCTGAACCCCGCAAGGCGCTCCCGCATAATCATCACGTCACCCTTCAGGTTTTGCGACGGCATCAGCACCGTTTCAAAGAACGGCTCGGCATGCGCCGCGGCCGCGGCCTCCACCTGGGCGATGATGTGGGGCGGGAAACCAAGCTCCGTGCGCTGCTCCTGGCTCAGCTCCTGGGGCCTCGCCGTAAGGACCACCACGGGCGAAGACTTTCTCGGCGCATCGATCCTCTTCTCCGGCGTGCAGGAAAGGCCGAGGAGAGCAAGCACAACACAGAGAACGACGTATCTACCAGCCATAGCGAATTTCAAATTTTTTGAACTCACCTTTCGAGGCCGACCAGGCGAGGTCCACTTTGGTCACGCGCGCTCCGGGCGGGCCTTTGTGGCACCAGGCCGCGATTTCCTCGACTTTTTTCTTCTCGCCTTCGAAGACCGCCTCTACCGTCCCGTCGGGGAGGTTCCGGACCCAGCCGCCCACGCCGAGCCGCTGCGCCTCCTCTTTCGTGCCCGCGCGGAAGCAAACGCCCTGAACAAGTCCGTGGACAACCACCTGTGCTCGAAGGTCTTGCATCCTGTTTCACCGTCGCGGACGCGAATGACGCAGGGGTTTTTTGGCTGCCCTTTTCCTTCCGCCGGTTTCCGGTTTCCTGCGGGCCACGGCATGCGTTTGCCCCCTCCCGCCTCCCGCCCCGCTCTTTATGATTTTTCCGCGTCTCTCGTCCTTTGCCCGTCGCCCCTCGTCTTTTTTCCCCTCTGCCATCTCACGGAGCCCCTTCACCTCTGCAGGCGTCAGGTGACTGTATGCCCCAATGGGAAGGGCGCCGAGGGTCAGGGCGCCGATCTTGGTCCGCTTGAGCCTGATCACGGAATGCCCTACCCTTTCGAGCATCCGCCGGACCTGGCGTTTTTTCCCTTCATGAATGATGACCTCGATCCACGAGTTCGCCTCTTCTTTCCGGACCTTTCTGATTTTTGCCGGGGCGGTCTTACCGTCTTCGAGATAGACCCCCCGCTCCAGGTCGCGGGCCGCCTTGTCTTCCAGCACGCCCTTGATCTTTACCAGGTAGGTCTTCGGCAGCTCGTTCCGGGGATGCATGATGAGGTTGGCGAAGTCACCGTCGTTCGTCAGGAGCAGCAACCCCTCGGTATTGTAATCCAGACGGCCCACGGGATACACGCGGACCCTGACGCCCTTCAGAAGATCCTGCACCGTGGCCCGCTTTTCGGGGTCGGACATGGTCGTGACGTACCCCGCGGGCTTGTTCAGCATGATATAGGTCTTCGGCTGACGGGGGTTGATGAGCTTGCCGTCGACCTTGATGTGCTCCTTGCCGGGGTCGGCCTTGGTCCCCAGCTCCGTCACGACCTTACCGCTGACCGTGACCCTTCCTTCGAGGATGAGCTTCTCCGCCGCCCTGCGCGACGCGATCCCGGCCGCGGATATGATTTTCTGGATACGTTCCTGCATGAATTCCTTTCGTGAAACAACGACTTTCTTATTTTTTGTATTATACAGATAAACCCGGTGAAAAGCAACGGAAGCTATGGCGGAATGGGGTGGCGCGGAAATAACCGTGACAGGGACGACTTAGCCGTTGATCAGGAGAACACGAAGCTAAGGGGCGCGGCGGCTTTTTGCCGCGACCCTCTTGAGCGAATTGTTAGCTAATCATTTTATCCGAGGCCAGATCAGAATGTGCTAATTCCCTTGGCCATAAACTTCGAGCGATGGCAGCAAAATTTTATTCGTAACAGACCATACTTCAGTAAAATTTATTTTTAATAGTGAACTCCAATAAAAACTATTGCCAGTAATATCATATTCGTTCTCGCTCTTTTTGGTACAAATAATCCGAACCTTCCTATCTGGCGACCTATTCAAATTGAAAGAAACAGTATTGCCTTGAATGATGAGGTTATCAATGCCGCCATTTTCTGTACTATAATGATCAGCTCGAAGGACTGTTTTCTTCTTCCCTTCTCGGTTGTCTATCATAATAAATACAGAATTCCATACTGCACTTTTAATATCGTTTTGATTCACCACAAAGAGGTCCACAATCATATTGGAACTTGTTTTTTTGCCATTCTCTTCGATTTGCATCTTAATGAAGTGAGCGTCGATTATCACATTCGGTTGTCCAGCACAAAGGTTTAAAGGAAAGAATAAGAGTATAAAAGCAATGGTGTTCAATGTAGTCATTGGTATATTCTTGGCAATAAATGTCTTTACGATACCCCTTTTATCTGTTTTGATGGTAATCATCTTCATATCCTTTCGTTACCTGATCGTACCCGCACTATTACATATTATGCCCATGCCTATCAACAAAGCAATAAATTGGAGAAGGAAACCAATGAACAGTAGAATAAAAGCCCAAAAGTTTATCATAAACGATTCGATGGTGTAGTCTTGAGTGGTATGTGGATTATCAGAACCGAACTTTTTTGCTATAGAGCAGGTAAATCTTTGAAACCAAGAGGGCTTTATCTTTTGCCAAGATTTTTCGACATCAGCCCATCTTTGTTTAATTATTGCTGCGGAGGTTGTGAGAGCTCCTCTAACTACAATACAAGTTCCAGCCATGCCGAGAATGAGTCCGATAAGATTTAGCCATAGCTCCATGTTTACTCCTTTTTATCATCAACAAGTAATTGAGTACTTTGTGCACTTTATCACGTTTTTTCCTACAGTGTCAAGCGAGCAAAAAACAGCTTGGCGTATTCCTATAATATCATTATGTTTATGCGGTTGCATAATATTCAATTCTGCATGTAGTATAGGTTGTGCTCAACATTCCATGATCATTATCTCGGATGATATATTGGCCCAATATAGTGCCGCCTTGAAAAAACAGGCGATCGATTTCTCCCGTTATTCAGAAAGAAGCTGGTTGGACTAAGCCACTGCGCGCCACGGCACTATGGGGTTTCAAATGATGTTGCTCTTCAAAGCGGGGACCGCGGGGACGGCAGCGACTGGGTCGTGGAGCCTGGTGCGAGGGTGTTCGAGTCAAAAGCGGCGATTCCGGACGATTCCGCAAGCCCCGTTTAGGCAGGACTATACCGGAAACAGGGCTTTTTGAGAAGAGAGGATCGTTACAAAGAACAAAGCTGTTTAAGGAGTGCCCTACCGCTTCTTCTTCCCGCCCCTAATTTGCTTCTTCGTAGCCGCCTTTACCGCTCCCTTCGCCTTCCGTTTGACAACGTCTCTCTTCGCGACGGACTTCCGTGGAGACTTCACGGACTGCGCGGAGCCGCTTTTCTTCTTCGCCCCGCCCTTGGCCGTCTTCCGCGGACCAGCCTTGCGAACGCCGTCGGCAGCAGGAATTTCTTTTGCGGAACCACCGGCCGGTTGGGACGAGCTGACATCTCCCGCGAGATCGATGCCGAAAACCGCGGACAGGTCGGAATCTTCGATGATCCGGGAACTTTTCCTCGAAGCCTTTTTGAGCAGGCTCTCGGCCTTGCTCGATACGGTCCGGCTGATCAGATCACCCGTGTCAACGCCGCGAAGAGTAAAAAAGAGCGACGGGTCTTCGTCGAGACGCGCGCCGATGCCGTAGAGCGCGGCGGCGACGTGTTTGCACATGCTCGCCCAGTCCGGACAGGAACAGTCGAAGTCGATCTCTTTCGGTGAAGGGAACAGACCTGCGTCACGCTGCATGAAAACATCTACAAGACCCTTGGGGAATTTTCCCGCAAGCAGCTCTTCAAGGGATTCCAGCATCCCCGCGCACTCGGACGCGACCTGCTGCCAGGTGTTCCTGTTCAGCTTTTTTATTTTGATGTTGATGGAATAGGGCTTCGCCCGCGAGCCATGCACCAGCGCCTTGATCTCGCCGGCGTTGATCTGGAGGTCCAGGACCGCTCCGCACCGCACGTAGCTCCTCCCCCTCCCGATCCGGTTGCCGTAGTCCGCGTAGCGTTCGAGGTTCTTGTTCCACGCCTTGCCCCACCAGGTTCGCGCGATGGCGCTGCCTTCGATGAGCACCGGCCGCACGTCCTGCTTCTTCTTCAACTGGTTCAGCTTTTTCTCGGCCCGCGCCTTTTTCTCGGCTTTGCGGACGTATCTCGGAAAACTCCAGAATGACATGAAAGCTCCTTTTTCAACCGACTTGGACAAAACCGAATCTGCCACAAAGACACGAAGGCACGAAGAAATTCGGGAATCGCTCTGGTTTAGTTTACAGCCTGAGCTTATAGTCTTTCTTCGAGTCCTGGCGCCTTCGTGGCAAAATATTTTTTGCGGGTCAACGGTACCTGCATCATATCGTCAGCGTGAACATCTCCACCAGTTTCTCATTGCTCATCTCCGTGATCCACGCCTCGGAGCCGGACTGGATGACCTCTTTCGAGAGCTTCATTTTCCCCTCGATCATCTGGTCGATCTTCTCCTCGACCGTCCCCTTGGTGATGAACTTGTGAACGAGCACGTTCTTCTTCTGGCCGATCCTGAAGGCCCGGTCGGTTGCCTGGTTCTCAACAGCCGGGTTCCACCACCGGTCAAAGTGGATAACGTGGTTCGCCGCGGTAAGATTGAGTCCCACACCCCCGGCTTTGAGGGACAATACCATATAGGGCACATAGTCCCCATCCTGGAAACGGGCCACGATATCTTTCCGCTTTCCCACCGGCGTGCCGCCGTGCAGCACGAGGCCTTGCCGCTGGAATATTCCTCCCAGAAACTCGGAGAGCGGGTCCGTGATCTCCCGGAACTGGGTGAACACAAGGACGCGCTCCCGTTTTTCATGGATCGTTTCGCAGATCTCGCGGAGTCTCCCGAACTTGCCGCTTTCATTCTCGTCGAATGCACCTGTCCCGAGGTACTGGTCCGGGTGATTGCAGAGCTGTTTGAACTTCATGAGTGAGCTCAGGATGACCCCTTTTCTCTGGATGCCCTCCGTGCTTTCGATGGTCCGTCTGAGCTCATCCACCAGCTTCTGGTAGAGCACCGCCTGCTTTCTGCTTAACGTTGACCAGGTCTTCATCTCGACCTTGTCCGGCAGATCGGAAATGACCGTCTTGTCCGTCTTAAGCCGCCGAAGAATGTAAGGGCTGATGACCTTCCTGAGCCGCGCGTATCCTTCGGGGTCCTTGGCCAGATTCTTCGCGAATTTACTGAACTCCTGGCTGCTGCCGAGAAGTCCGGGGTTGATGAAGTCGAACAAGGACCAGAGGTCGGACAGCCTGTTTTCCACGGGGGTGCCGGTCATAACGATCCGGTTGACGGACTTCAGCTTTTTGACCGACTTGGTCTGCTTCGTTCCGGGGTTCTTGATTGCCTGGGCTTCGTCGAGGATCACGTACTTCCAGTCGTATGCCTGGAGCCATCCGTACTTCTGTACCATCGAGTAGGTCGTGATCACGAGGTCGAGCTTGTCCAGCTCAGGGGCTTCTTTCGTTTCCACGCCGGGGGAAGCGTTTCCGGCGGGATGAGCGGTATAGAACATGATATCCGGCGCGAATTTCATGATCTCATTCGCCCAATTGGCGAGAAGAGACGCGGGAATCACGAGGAGACTCGCGCCTTTCTCTCCCCGGTGCTTCAACAGGTGAAGCAGCGCCAGCACCTGCACGGTCTTGCCGAGTCCCATATCATCGGCAAGGCACATGCCGAACTTCAGGGAGTGCAGAAATGAGAGCCAGCCCACGCCCTTTTCCTGATAGGGCCGAAGCTCCGCCCTGAATGAGGGGGCCAACTTCACCGGGGCGATCACATCAGGGTGGCGCATCTTCGCCATGACCGTTTCAAGCCATTGGCCGCTGGTGACAGTCACCGCTGCATCAGTCTCCGCAAGATCCAGCAGCGATTTTGGATTCAGCTGAAAACGGATCGCGTCGCGAAACGTAAGTCCATCGCGCTTGGCCAGCTCCCGCGCTTTTTCGTAGGCGTCGAGAGTTTGGCGCAGCTTTTCGGGGTCCACCGCCACCCAGCGGTTCTTGATCAGGGCCAGTCCTTCGGCGGATTCGAGCAGACGGCGCGCTTCTTCGACGGATACCGGTGTATCCTCAATGTGCAGCCCGATATCGAAACTGAGCAATGCATCCATTCCCACCGTTGAAGGCTGGCGATCACCCATCGAGATACTGACTTGCAGACTTGATGATCCGCTCTTCCACCAGTCAGGGATGCGGCACAGGATGCCTGATTGCTCGTACAGGGGAATTTCCCGGAGAAAGGTATAGGCCTCCCTGGCGGACCAGGCGAGCGGATGGAACAGTTCGCCGCTCTCAAGGAGTCCCGCGATCAGGGCGCTCTCCTTCGCGGCACGATGAACGGTCGTGAGCAGCTCGAGCAGCTTTTTTTCGTCTTTCTCATATTCCTGGAGAGCGTGTTTAAGCGGGAGGTGCTGCGACTTGCCTTGTCTGCTGAGACCCGTAGAGTACGTGGCGAGGAAGGCGAAGGGATAATCGGTTTTCTTGCTCTCCACGAGGTGGAAGAACACCCGTCCGATCAGGTGCACGTCGGGGCTGTATTGTCGTATGAACTCCTCGACCGTCCCCTTGTGCTGCGTGATCTCCCTGCGGAACTCGGCGTGGAGCCGCTGCCAGAGGTCATCCAGCACCACCCTGCTCAGATATTCGCCGCCGGTCATCAGGGGCACGGATGCGAGCGCGTGGTCCCGTTCCTCGTCGCTGATCCGGACGGAGACCTCATGTCGGATGGATTCGAGCTCGGGGGTATGGCGGAGCTTGCCGGCAAAAAGACCGCAGAACCCGCGTAAAAAATCGAGCGAGGGGGAAAGAGGAACGGATGCGCCGCGGAAGCCCAGAAAAAGAAAGGCGCCGTCCGGATTTTCCGAGAACCGCCTGAATATTTCCCGCTCAAGCAGGTTCCTGCTCTTGTCGACCCGCTCCCGGGTCTCCAGCCACTCCAGCCGGACAGAGCCGACGGGCATAATGACCGCCTGCAATTCCTGGTTCACGAAAGACGCCCCTTG
>CAKKPG010000148.1 GCA_919901555.1 Nitrospiria bacterium
GGTCACTGGAAGTCGATGAACTCGATGATCGTGACCGGCGCGTTCTCCGGCCCCAGGGAGGGAGAATCGCCCAGGGAAACCGTGTACCGGTTGTCCTCCGCTGCAGCAACGGAAACAAGGGCAAGGCATATCAGCGCCGGAAAGAACGTCTTCATGATGGCGCGGCTGATGTTCCCAAACACTGCCCCCCCTCCTGACGGACAGCTTACTTGCGCTTCATTTCCTCGATCCACTTCGGGTACTTCTTCCTGGCGAACTCGAGGGGCACCGTTCCATACACCATGATCCGGAAGGTCCCGGGGTTGGCCAGCGAGCCCAGATAGGCATGCACCGGCACCGCAACGATGAACAGGCTGAACGCCAGATTATGCGCCAGGTGGGACACGATCCTGATTACCCTGCCGTCGGGCCAGAACCAGATGACAAACCCCGATACCGCAATCGCGATCCCCCCGAGGAGGACCGCAAGATAGTACAGCTTCTGTCCCGTGTTCAGTTTTCCCATGGGCGGGATCTTCACCGGCTTGTCCCGCGTCAGGTATCCCCCGCCCTTCCTGAGCCATTCCCGGTCGTCCGGACCGAGGTGAAGGGACTCACTGAGATAACTATACGTAGTGGCAAGCAGGGACAGGCTGAACACCACGCCTGCCCAGTTGTGCACCGCTTTCATGGCATTGAAGCCGCCGAACAGAGCGCCGATCTGTTTGAGCTGGAACAGGAACGCGTACCCCGTGATGATGAGCAGAATACAGCTCACCGCCAGGACCCAGTGGTTGACGATCTCCCCGGTTTTCGCCTTTCTCACCATCTCAGCCATGTCATTGTACCTCCTCTTCCCGGTGCGGGCCCACGATGACATAGTGCAGGAGCGCCGCAGCCACCGCGCCGCCCAGGCCGACCACGGCAAAGGGTTTCAACACCGTGTGCCAGAAGACGACGCTCTCGGGGATGCCGGGCTTTTCCGCGTAGCCGTAGATCTTCGGCGCATCCTTGAAGGCAAAAATGGAACCGAGCCCGCCCAGGTCGGCCTCGCCGTAGATCTTTTCGTGGCCCGCCTTCCTGGCGGATTCGATGAGCTTGTCCCGGTCGCCGAACCTGAGCGCGCCCGTGGGACAGGCCTTGGAGCATGCCGGTTCCAGGCCTTCGGCGATCCGGTCGTAGCAGAGATGGCACTTCATGACCTTGTTGTTCTTGTCGTACCGCGGCACGTCGAAGGGGCAGCCGGCCACGCAGAGCCTGCAGCCGATGCACTTGTCCCGGTCGAAGGCGACGGCCCCTTCCCTCGTCTTGTAGAGCGCGCCGGGCGCGGGGCAGATCTTCATGCACCCCGCGTCGTCGCAGTGCATGCACCGCCGGCTTATGAAGAGCCAGCGCACCGGGTTGTTCTCCGACGGGAGCTCGCTGTACCGGATAATGTTGTAGGTATTGGACTCAAGGTCCGGAGGATTCTGGGCGCTCCCGCGGTTCTTCGTCGGAATGCCCGGGAGCTGGTTCCAGGACTTGCACGCCGTCTGGCAGCCCCGGCAGCCGATGCACACCTCGGGCGTGACCAGTATTGCTTTCCTATTTGCTGCAGGTGTCGTCGACATGATTCACCCCCTTACGCCTTCTGGACATTCACCATGAAGGCCTTGGATTCCGGTATCATGGTGTTCGCATCTCCGACCGTCGGCGTGAGCAGGTTTGAGCTGTCGCCGCCGCTGCCGTCCACGGGATACTGCCAGCCGAAGCACCACGGGAGGCCGATCTGGTGAACCGTGGAATCGGCCACTTTGAACGGTTTGAACCGGTTCGTCACCATGGCAACGGCCCAGATTTCGCCGCGGCCGGAGGTGACGATCACCTTGTCCCCGTTCCGGATGCCTTTCTCCTTCGCCAGTTCCTCGCTCATTTCCACGAACTGCTGGGGCTGCAGCTCGAGCTGCCAGGGTTCATGCCTCGTCAACACGCCCGTCTGCCAGTGCTCGGACACGCGGTAGGTCGTCGCCACAAAGGGATACCGGACATCGCAGGAGTAGAAGGCGTCTTCCTTCTCGCCGAATATCTTGATCGTCGGGTTGATCCGCTGCTTCGACATCACGTTCTCCTCGAGCGGACATTCCAGCGCTTCGTAATGTTCAGGGAACGGCCCATCCACGAGTCCCGGCCCGAATATGCCGCCCACACCCGTGGCCATCATGATGAAGGGATACTTTCCTTTTTCCGATGCCATGGGCGGCGCGGGCCCGTCGGGCACGTCGCCGACCCACATGCCGGGTTTCTTCGTCGCGGGATCTTCTTTGTCCGGGTCCCACTTGATGACCGCCCGCCTGGGGTCCCAGGGGTTTCCCTGGGGATCCACGGCAGCGCGATTGTAAATGATCCTCCGGTTGACCGGCCACGCCCAGCTCCATTCAGGGTACATGCCGAGGCCGGTCGGATCGGCCTTTCCCCTCCGCGCCATCATGTTGATGACCTTGCCCTCTTTCTGCGTGTAGCTCTGACAGTATATCCAGTTGCCGCAGGATGTCGCGCCGTCCGCCTGAAGGTGGGCGAAGGTCGCGCAGAGCTCTCCCTTCTTGCCGAGGAGCTTCGGCGGCGTTGCGGCCTTGTCGTACACGTCTTCAAGATAATAGCCGTTGATCTCTTTTGCCACGTTGTGAATATTGATTTCCTTGACCTTACCATCCGGCCCTTTTTCGCCGTAGCTCCACGTCAGGTTCAGGATCGGATCGGGGTACTTGCCGCCCTGCTTCTGGTAAAGGCCCTTCACCCGGAAGTAGAGTTCGTTCATGATCTCCGAGTCCGGTTTGGACCGGCTGATCGGGCCTATGGCTTTATACCGCCACTGCGCCCAGCGGCCGGAGTTCGAGATGCTCCCTTCCTTCTCCACGGATGAGCTGCAGGGCAGGAGGAAGACCTCGGTCTGGATATCCTTGGGGTCCATGCCCGGGCCTTTCCAGAAGGAACCGGTCTCGTTGTCAAAGAGATTTACGTTCACCATCCACTTGAGCTTGGAAAGCGCATTTCGTGTTTTGTTCGAATTGGCGCCTGAGCACGCGGGGTTCTGGCCCCAGGCAAAGAAGCCTTCGAATTTGCCCTTGAACATCTGGTCGAAGAGCATGAGCCACGACGCGTTCATGCCCTCATCGAGTTTCGGAAGCCAGGCATAGCCGAAGTCGTTATCGTTGTGCGCTTTGCTGCCGTAGATCGCCTTGAGGTAGCTCGTGATGTATTTTCCGCGGTTTGCCCACCAGTTCACGCTCTTCGGGTCCTTGGTCTTCGGCGTATATTTTTCAATATAGGATTTAAGGTCCGCCAGGGGGCCCGCAGGCGTCGGGAGGTACCCGGTGAGGGTGTTGAACAGGAGCCCGTGGTCTGTGGACCCCTGCACATTGCTCTCGCCGCGCAGGGCATTGATGCCGCCTCCCGCCATACCCATGTTGCCGAGAAGGAGCTGGATGATGCACATGGCCCGGATGTTCTGGGTCCCGACCGTGTGCTGCGTCCATCCCATGGCGTACAGTTCGGTGCCGGCCTTATTGGGTTTCCCGGTGGACGCATAGAGCTGGTAGACTTCGAGGAGCTTTTCCTTCGGCGTCCCGGTGATGTTCGAGACCTTGTCAAGGTTGTAACGGGAGTAGTGCTTCTTGAGGAGCTGAAACACGCAGTGAGGGTCGCTAAGCGTCGGGTCCTTCTTCGGTATGCCGTTCTCGTCCATCTGGAAGGACCAGGTCTTTTTGTCGTATTTCCTCGTCTTTTCGTCATAGCCTGAGAAGAGACCGTTCAAGTCGCCCGGTCCTTTGTAATCAGGGTTCACCAGGAAGGAGGCATTGGTGTACTTGGCGACATATTCCTTGAAGTAGAGGTTATTGTCGAGGATGTACTTGATCATCCCGCCGAGAAAGGGGATGTCCGTGCCCGAACGCATCGCAGCGAACACGTCCGCCTTGGCGGCGGTCTGCGTGAAGCGCGGGTCCACGACGATGAGTTTTGCGCCCCGCTCCTGTGCCTTCAGGATCCATTTCATGGAGACGGGATGGTTTGATGCGGGATTGCTCCCCATGACGAGAATTACATCCGCATTGCGGATATCGATCCAGTGATTCGTCATTGCGCCGCGTCCGAACGACTCTCCCAGAGCCGCTACCGTAGCGGAGTGTCAGATACGGGCCTGGTGTTCTATGTAGACCAGACCCCATGACCTCAGCATTTTTTGGAGCAGGTAGCACTCTTCGTTGTCCAGGGCGGCGCTCCCCACATGGGCGATGCCGTCCGTCCGGTTCACGACGAAGTCCTTCTCTACTTCTTTCTCCGTGCCGTCAGCGGCCTTTTCCCTCACCTTGGACCGGGAAGTGATCTTAAAGGTCCTGTCGCGGGTGTCCTTGATTCTTTTTGCGATCTCATCCAGCGCCCAATCCCACTCCACTTCTTCCCAATCCGTGGCCCCGGCCGCGCGATATTTCGGCTTCGTCAGACGGAGCGGATTGTGTATGATCTGGTAGAGTGATGCGCCCTTGGAGCACAAGGTCCCTTCATTGATCGGATGGTCCGGGTCCCCCTCGGTGTAGACCACCTTCCCGTCCTTCGTGTGCACGATGATGCCGCAGCCCACCGAGCAGTAGGGACAGACCGTGCGGGTCTCTTTCGCGCCCCTGGTCCTGAGTTCCCGCTCTTTGGCCTCAGCAGGACTCAGACCAGCGCTCAAAGTTCCCATGAGCAACGTACTGCCGGAAATCTTGAGAAAATCTCGTCTCGATACTCCCATAGAAGCCTCCTTGATGAAAGATTGAGAATCTCAACGATGAGGTGAACGGTCCGGCCGTTCGAAAGCACAAAGTAAAAAAGGCAGGCAACCTCTCTTCTTAAGCGCAATGGCTCAAGACAAAAACGTTCCTGCCTCCTCTCTCATCCCGTATGTATTGTGGAGATTTATTCTCTTGTTCCTGACAAAAATTACTCCGTTCTGAGCACTGCAGACATTACTAATGGTAACTTTACACCAATTATTTTCTTTTTTCAAGTTTATTTTATGGGTCCATGAAATAAAGAATATAGAGGAAATCGGAGGCGGCCAATAAAACGCCGTATAATTGCGGACTTTTTACAAAATTTAAAGTCGATAAACCCACCTGAGATTTAAGACATCTCAGCATACATCTGCACAGGAGAAGATGCCGCTTTTCTCACTCTGTTTGAGGTCAAGCGAGAACAATGGTTCCCGCGCCGAGAAGGATGAAGAGCACGCCGGAGATCGGCGTGATGTATTTTGCAGGAATGAACCTGTGCAGCCTCCCGGCAACGAGGATGCCGAGGAATGAGGCAAAGCTGAGGGCAACGAGGCTGCCGAGGAAAACGGGGAGGAAGCTCTGATATTTTACGGACAGGAGCAGCGTCGCGATCTGGGTCTTGTCGCCCATCTCGGAGACGGCGATGAGGCTGAAGGCGGCGATGAGGCCCGCGCGGGCCGAGGGCTTGACCTGCTCGGCCTCTCCCGCTCCCCCCTTGCGGAGAAGCATGTACAGCCCGAAGAGAATGAACACCCAGGCGGATATACGGGTGATGAGGTCCGGCGAAAGAAGTTCTCCCAGCCCTTTCCCGATGACGGCGGCGCTGCCGGACAGAAGCGCGAACGCCAGCATCGCTCCGGCGAGCACCGGCCTGCCGCCGTACCGGAGTGCCAGGGTAAAGATCATGAGCTGCGTCTTGTCGCCGAGCTCGGCAGTGAAGATGAGACCGAAGGAAATGAGGAAGATGGTTATGAATGACAAAAAACCTCCAAGAGGTAAATCCCAAGCTCTAATTTCGAAATACCAAGTTGAAACAGTCCCGAACATTCGAGCCTTGTATTTCTCTATTGCTTGGAATTTAGAGTTTGTGATTTAGGATTTGCCTAAAATCTCTCTCTGCTTCTTGATGAGCGCCTTGATGCCTTTCTCACCCAGGGCGATGAGCTTGTTCATCTCGGCCTTGGAAAAAGGCTCTCCCTCGGCCGTGCCCTGGACCTCGACGATCTTCCCCGCGCCCGTCATCACGAGGTTCAAGTCCACCTCGGCGGCGGAATCTTCCTTATAGCAGAGGTCGAGTACGGGCTTGCCGTCGACGATGCCGACGCTGATTGCGGCGAGGTAGTCGGTCACCGGGACCTGATCGATCATCCCCTCAGCTTTGATGTGTTGAAGCGCTTCCACGAGCGCAATGTACGCTCCGGTGATCGAGGCGGTGCGCGTGCCGCCGTCCGCCTGGATCACATCGCAGTCGATGAGGACGGTCCGTTCGCCCAGGGCATTCATGTCCACCACGGAGCGGAGGGCCCTGCCGATGAGCCGCTGGATCTCGTGGGTGCGTCCGCCGACCTTGCTCCGCTCGCGGGAGATACGCTGCGCGGACGAGCGAGGGAGCATGGCATACTCCGCCGTGACCCAGCCGACGCCCTTGCCTCTGAGGAACGGGGGAACAGACTTGTCAACGGTGGCCGTGCAAATGACCTTCGTGTCCCCCATCTCGATGAGGACGGAACCTTCCGCGGACTTGAGATAGTTCTTCGTGATCTTGATCCTGCGGAGCTCGTCCGCTTTCCTGCCGTCAACGCGCATGCAAACCCTCCGATGAAAGATAACCACAGAGCTCTGTGGCAAAACTAAAACTGAAAATAGAGCGTCTTCCTCTTCCTGCCGACGGGCTTCGCGGTTTTCAACAGGGAATCCACAACTTGTTTCGCCTTCTCCACAGCCTTTTCCACAGCATATCCCCGGGCTATGAACACCGCAATGACCGAGGAAAGCGCGCACCCTGTGCCGTGAAACTCGCCTTTTCTCCTGGATGTGGAAAAAGTGAGCACGGTGCGGCCCCTGTACAGGGTGTCCTCTGCAGCGCCTGAGGCGCAGTGGCCTCCCTTGATAAGGACATAGGACGGTCCCATATCAAGGATTTTCCCGGCAGCGAAAGCCATATCCCTATCGTTCGTGATGGACATTCCCGAAAGCACCGCGGCTTCCATAAGATTCGGGGTCACGACCAGCGCGAGGGGAAAGAGCCGTTTTTTGAGCGAAGCAATTGCATCGGTCCGGAGCAGGGTCCTGCCGGAAGTGGAGCGGAGTACCGGGTCGACAATGAGATTCCTGACCTTGAACCTCTGCGCCGCCGAAGCCACGGCCTCTACATTCCCCCGCGTGAACAGCATGCCCGTCTTGACGGCGTCGGGTTTGATGTCCGTGAGCAACGCCTCAAGCTGCCGGGCGAAGACGTTCGAGGGGACCGGATACACGCCCGATACGCCCCTGCTGCTCTGGGCCGTGAGCGCGGCAGGCACTGCCATGCCGTAAACGCCGAGGAACTGAAAGGTCTTGAGATCGACCTGGATGCCAGCTCCGCCGGAAGGATCGGAACCTGCTATGGAAAGGACTTTTTTCATTACCCTCATACAGGATAGTCTCGTAAGAAGTTCCCAGTGCTGTCATTGCGAGGAGCGGAGCGACGCGGCAATCTCGTTTTTCCAGACAGTTACAAACTACGAGATTGCGGAGTTTATCCCGAGCGTTAAAACGAGATTGCTTCGCCTCTGGCTCGCAATGACGAGCGAGGGACCTCTCGCAAAGACGGCTTTTAGAACTTCTTACGGGTTCATCAACCATGGCCCAAGGCTATACCGCAATTTTGCAATTTGCATTTTGCAATTTGACTTTTGCATTGTTTTCTTCGTGCCTTGGCGCCTTCGTGGCGGAACAGGTTCATTTGTTTTATTCGAGTCTTAACTTGATCAGTTCCTGCGGGTCCACGCGCGCGCCCTGGAGGCGCACTCCCCAGTGCAGGTGCGGGCCCGTGGAGCGGCCGGTGGAACCCACGAGACCGATGACGTCGCCTTTCTTGACGGGCTGGCCCTGGGTGACGAGTATCTTCGACAGATGGAAGAACATAGTGTAGAGCCCTTGGCCGTGGTCGACGATGACGGACTGGCCGGAATAGAACTGGTCGTCCACGAGGATGACGACGCCGCCGTTCGGCGTGCGCACCTCGGCGCCCGCGTCGGCGTCCACGTCAACGCCGCTGTGGGGGTTCTTGGTGATATTATTGATGATCCGCCGGAGGCCGAAGGCGCCCTGGATCTTGCCTTCCCGGGGGTTGATGAAATTCCCGTCCCACACCCGCGCCGACTCCTTCGGCCAGAGGGCGCGGAGCTTTTTCGCTTCCCGCTCGACGCGCGCCTCGTTCTCGGGAGAAAGCTCCACCATGTCCCTGGGAAGTGTGAGGCGCTGGACTTCGTATTCTTTTTTTACCACCGTAACGGTGCGCGAGAGGACCGTGCCGTTGACGGTGATTTCGAGAGGATACTTCCCCGGTTCCGTGGAGAGATCGATGCCCACGACGGCTTTGAGAGAGTCCTTCGACGGGTTGAAGTACACCTTCCTCCCCTCGAACCTGCCCTTTACAGTCCCGGAGACTCCCTTGACCGTGACGATCGATATCTCGCCCTGCCCCGCTTCGGCAGGCTCGATCAGGATCTCCGGCTGCGCCGGTTTTTTGTCCGCTGCCGGGGCAAGACCGGGAAGCATGAAGATCAATGCAGCAGCAGCGATTTTCCTTATGCTCATATTCTCCCCTTCACCGATTCACCTGTTCTCTTCGTCACCGCGTCTTTTCCTTCTTCAGATACTTGCTCACGCCCTTCATGGAGCAGAACTCACCGCACATGGAGCAGACGTCGGACTCCCGGGGAAGACTGGACTCCCGAAGCTTCCGCGCCCGTTCGGGATTGATCGAAAGCTCGATCTGGCCTTTCCAGTCCAGGGCCTTGCGCCGCCGCGCCATTTCCCGGTCCCAGTCCATGGCCCCCTTCACGCCCTTGGCGATGTCGGCGGCATGGGCCGCGATGCGCGACGCGATGACGCCTTCGCGCACGTCTTCGAGGTCGGGAAGGCGCAGGTGCTCCGACGGCGTGACGTAACAAAGGAAGTCGGCGCCGGCAGCGCCGGCGATGGCCCCGCCGATGGCCGAAGTGATGTGGTCGTACCCCGGCGCCACGTCGGTCACCAGGGGCCCGAGCACGTAGAACGGCGCTCCCTTGCAGAGCTCTTTTTGAATTTTGATGTTCGTCTCCACCTGGTTGATGGGAACGTGGCCCGGCCCCTCGATCATCACCTGCACGCCGGCGTCGAGGGCGATGTCCCGCAGTTCGCCCAGGGTGATGAGCTCCTCGATCTGCGCCCGGTCCGTGGCATCGGCCAGGCATCCCGGCCTCATGCCGTCGCCGAGGGACAGCGTGAGGTCGTACTTCCTCGCAATTTCGACCAGCCGGTCGTACTGCGCGTAGAGGGGGTTTTCCACGTCGTTGCAGACGATCCATTCCAGATGGAAGGCCCCGCCGCGGCTTACCACGTCCATGATCCTGCCCTGGCGTTTGAGCCGCTCGATGCTCTCCCTGGTCACGCCGCAGTGGACGGTGATGAAATCCACGCCTTCTGCGGCCTGTTCCTCGATGACGCGGAAGAGCAGCTCGGGGTCCATTTGCACGATGGACTTGCCCTGCTCCACGGTCTCTACGGCGGCCTGGTAAATGGGCACGGTGCCGATGGCCACCGTGGACTGGTTGAGGATCTCCTTGCGGATCTCAATGATCGGCCCTCCTGTGGAGAGGTCCATCACCGCGTCAGCGCCGGAGGAGACCGCCATCTTCAGTTTCTCGATCTCGTCGGGAATGGACATCCGGTCCTTGGACGTGCCGATGTTGGCGTTGATCTTCGTCCGGAGCCCCTTGCCGATGCCGAGGGGAGCGATCGTGGTGTGCACGGCATTTCGTGTGATGACGATGGTGCCGTTGGCCACCCCGTCCAGGACATGGTCAAAGCTGACGCCCTCGGCCCTGGCCACGGCCTCCATCTCGGGAGTAATATTGCCTTTGCGTGCTTCTAAAATCTGTGTCATGACTTTGTCCTCGCTTTACTCCCCTTCACCCATTCACCGCTTCACCGATTCGCCGGTTCATCAATTCTGCCGCTCTTTGTATATCATCTGCCGATAGGATCGCTGAGATCATAGCTATGCCGTCTGCTCCGGAATCCAGAATTAGACCTGTATTCCCACCGTTAATGCCACCAAGGCCGAAAATTGGCAAATTGACCTGTTTTTTCACGTCTATTAAAGACTCAACTCCCACTGGACTGCCATATTTTATCTTCGAAGGCGTCGGGAACAGGGGGCCGAAGGTAATAAAATCCGCTCCGCCGGCCTCTGCCTCTTTCGCCTCATTCATATTGTGCGCAGACACCCCAATGAGCATGTTGCTGCCGACGATCTTCCGCACCGCCGACGCAGGCATACTCTGTCCGCCGAGATGGACGCCGTCGGCATCGACGGCGACTGCCACGTCAACTCGGTCGTTGATGAAAAGCTTCGCCCCGAACTCCCTGGTGATGCCCCGGAGCTCCCGTGCCAGGGAGAGAAGTTCCCTGACGGGCAGGTCTTTTTCCCGGAGCTGCACCGCCCGCACGCCGCCCTTGAGAGCGAGCCGTACCGCCTCGGGCAGGCCCAGGGTCGTCGCATGACGGTCGGTGATGAGGTATATATTAAAATCTATTTTCATTGCAAATTGGAAATTGTAAATTGCAAATTTTAAAATGCAAATCGAATCGCTTTGATGTCTCTTTCGCGTTAAATTTGATGAAGTCGTAAAAACTAAAAATCCACCGCTGAGGCGCCGAGACGCTGAGAAGAACGTATTGAAATTTAGGAGCTTTTCTCCGTGCCTCCGCGTCTCTGCGGTTAAAAAAATGACTTTTTACGAGACCATCAAATTTGATACATCCGTAAAAAGTCATAATCTACCGCAGACGCGAAGAAATGCAATTTGAAATAATAAGGGTTTTCTCTGCGCCCTCTGCGCCTCAGCGGTTAAACTCGACTTATTGCGGGTTCATCAAATTTGATATTTCCAATTTGCAATTTACAATTTTTTTAGCTCCCTATCATCCCCTCGATCGGGCTGCTGGCCGTGGCGTAGAGCTTCTTCGGGATCCTGCCGGCCTTGTACGCCAGCCTGCCGGCGAGAACGCCGTACTTCATGGCCTCGGCCATGGCAATGGGGTCTTTGGCCCCGGCAATCGCGGTGTTCAGAAGCACGGCGTCGCAGCCAAGCTCCATGGCAAGCGCCACGTCCGAGGCCGTTCCCACCCCGGCGTCAACGATCACCGGCACCTTCACCGTCTCCATGATGATCCTGATATTGTAAGGGTTCCTGATGCCCAGGCCCGAACCGATGGGCGCGGCCAGGGGCATGACCGCGGGACAGCCGAGGTCCACGAGCTTCCTCGCCATGATGGGATCGTCGCTCACATAGGGGAGCACGATCAGTCCTTCCTTGACGAGGACCTTCGCGGCCTCCAGGGTCGCCTCATTGTCCGGAAACAGGGTCTTCTCATCGCCGATGACTTCGAGCTTTACAAGCTTCGAGATGCCCGCTTCCGCGGCAAGCATGGCCGTGCGCACGGCGTCCTTGGCCGTGTAACAGCCTGCCGTGTTCGGAAGGATCTTGTATTTCTTCGGGTCTATATGGTCGAGGAGGTTCTCCTTGCTCCGGTCGATGATGTTCACGCGCCGCACCGACACCGTCACCACGTCCGTGCCCGACGCCTCGATGGCCCTCCGCGTCTCTTCGAAGTCCTTGTACTTCCCCGTCCCCACCCAGAGCCGGGATGTGAACTCGATACCCGCGATAACCAGCTTGTCGTCAGTCATACCATACTCCTTCTGGACCAAGGCAACCACGTTGCCGTTATTCACGCCGACACGGTCGGCTCGCTCCATACGCCTCCCGCCATAAAGCTGACCACTTCCACGCTGTCCCCGTCTTTGACCTGCGCCGCGGCGTAATCGCTTTTTTTCACGACGTTCAGGTTCAGCTCCACAGCCACACGCTCCGGCTGTATCTTGAGGTGTTGGAGCAGACCAAGAACCGTGAGTCCCTCCGGCGCGTCCTTTTTCTCGCCGTTCAGAGTAATATTCATACTATTCCTCCTCTTTTGGACCAAGGCAACCGTGTTGCCGTAACACATAACAAAAAAAGCCACGCCGAGGCGTGGCTGGTAAGGGTGCGCTATACCACTACAAACTTGCCTTCCCTACGCCGGCACTACCCGGATCAGGTTCTAAGGGTCGTCCTTCCATACAAGGACTCTCAGCCCCGCCCAGCGAGGCTCCCCCAGCTCTATTTTTCTACACAATACAGCACGGTCGGGTCAAAGTCAACGGATTTGTGGGTTCCGTACAGTTCATCCGTTCAGGAGCTTTACCACGGCCATGCCGTCGTCGTAATGATCGATAATGTTGAGCGCGCCGAAGGACTGGTCGATGCGAAACAGGTTGGGAAGGGGCATGCCGAAGGCATCGGCGAGAATGACCCTGTTCACCCCGCCGTGCAGGAGCAGGGCCATCTCTTCTCCGGGATGGGACGTTATGAGCGTGCGGTACACGGGCAGGATACGGTTCTGAACGTCCATGAGGCATTCGCCGCAGGGAGGGCGGTAATTGAGCAGGTCCGAGCGCCAGGCCCGGTATTCTTCGGGAAAGCGCGCCTTGATCTCTTCGGCCGTCAGTCCTTCCCATTTGCCCACGCTCCGCTCCCTCAGCTCCCGGAGCGGCGTAAAGGACAGCCCAAGGCTGCCGGATATAATCGTTGCTCCTTTTACCGAACGAATGAGGTCGCTGGAATAGACAGCGGTGATGGGATTTCCCGCGAGCATCCTGGCCAGACGGTGCATCTGCTCTTCGCCCCTGGCCGTGATGTCGATGTCGATGTGGCCGTTGTACCGTTTCTCGCCGCCGTTCGCCACCTCGCCGTGGCGCATGAGATAGATCCGCGTAACCATGGTCCTACCGTCCGCTCAACAGGCTGACAAAAAGCAAAAGCGTCAAAGTTTCGCTCAGTTCGCTCACGGCGCCCACGGCGTCCCCGGTAATTCCCCCGAGCTTCCGCACGATATACCATCTCCAGAGGAGCGTGAAGAGCGCTATCGCACAGGGTATCCCCAGGGCGAGAAAGACGGTCCTTGCGTCATCGATGATGACCCAGGCCGAAAGGCCCAGACAGACGATCGATGCTGCGGCCAGTCCTCCGGAGCGAAGATGGCCCACGAAGGCCTTGCCCATGCCCTCCGCCCGGCCGTAGTTCGCCTTAAACATCATGAGCATCTGGGACCAGCGGCCGAAAACCGGCGCCGTAAGGAGCGCTGCGGCCTTGTGATCATTGAAGAGGCTGTTCAGAGAAACGTACTTCACGAGGAAGAGAAAAAAGATGCCCAGGGCGCCGGCGGTGCCCAGCCTGCTGTCTTTCATGATCCGGAGGCGGGACTCCCTGTCCGAGCCGCCCATGAGGCCGTCGAGCGTATCAGCCAGGCCGTCGATGTGGATCGCGCGGGTGATAACGACGGAGATGATCAGGAGAAAAATGTTCGAGATGGCGTCCGGGAGCAGCCACAAAAGTCCCCTGTCCGCATGGACAAGGATGAAGCCGATCAGGAACCCGACAAAAGGAAAGTAAACCATGGACTTTGCCAGGTCGCCCTCCTCAACGTTGCGCTTCCTGGTGACGGTAAAGATCGTGAGGAACTGCAGCGCTGTAATAAAATTCTTGATCATATTTTTCTTTTGCCCCTCATCCTTGGCCTCTCGTTTTTTAACCTGCTATCTCACCGTTTCCCCGGTTCCCCGGTTCGCCGGTTCATCGCTTTTCTCGGCCACCCCGGCATCGGCGAAGGTCGCCATCTCCGTCAGTATCTTCACCCCCGCCTCGACAAGGGATATGCCCAACGCCGCGCCGGTGCCTTCGCCCAGCCGCAAGTTCAGGTCCAGGAGCGGCCGCTGCTCCAGGTGTTCCAGCATTTTTCTGTGGCCGATCTCGACCGACTGGTGTGCAGCGATGATAGTGCCTTTGACGTGAGGACTCATCTCCGCGGCGATGAGCGCGCCCGCGGTCGAAATGAACCCGTCCACCACGACCGGAATATGATAGAGCGCCGCGCCGAGCACAAGCCCCGCGATGCCCGCGATCTCATATCCGCCGACCTTGGCGAGAACATCAAGCGGATCATTCCGATCAGGCCGGTTTACCTCGATGGCTTTTCGGATGATCGCGACCTTGTTCCTGAACGAGGCATCATCGATCCCCGTGCCTCTGCCCGTGACCATTTCCGGGTCCGTGCCGGTGATCACCGCTACGATCGCGGAGGAAGGCGTGGTGTTGCCGATACCCATGTCCCCCGTGCCGATGATATCAAGGCTGTTTTTGTACTTCTCGACCATGTCAACGCCCGCGAGCACCGCCCGTTCCGCTTCGTCCCGCGTCATGGCCGGTCCCTTGGTCATGTTCCGGGTGCCTCTTCCGACCTTTTTTATCTCCAGGCCGTCAGCGGGCTCGAACTCATGGTCAACACCCACATCCACCACGATCACCCTCGCTCCCACGTGCTTTGCCAGCACGTTCACGCCGGCCCCGCCGCCGATGAAGTTGTACACCATCTGCGGCGTCACCTCTTTCGGGAAAGCGCTCACACCTTCTTCGGTGACGCCGTGGTCGCCGGCGAACGTGAAGATGATCTTATTCTCGATCTTCGGCCTGTCCCTGCCCGTGATCAGGCAATACCGCTTCGCCAGCTCTTCGAGCCTGCCCAGGCTCCCCTGCGGCTTCGTGAGATTGTCGAGCCGCGCCTGGATCGCGTTGGCGCGAGATTCGTCAACCGGCTTGATGCTTTTCAAGATATCCTGCAACTTGCTCATTACCAAACCTCCCCATAGCTATTTTAAAAATGATGGTGCTTTCGTTTTCATTCCGCATTCCGCAATCCGCAATCCGCAATCGTGTTATTTGATCTTCACCGGAATTCCCGACGCCATCAAGTACGCCTCATCGGCAGCCTGCGCCGCCTTCTGGTTCAACATGCCAGCAAAATCACGAAACCGCCTGGCAAGAGGATTGTCCGGCACGATGCCGAGGCCCACTTCATTCGAAACCGCGATACACACGCCGCCGAAGTCCCTGAGCGCGGCCACAAGCTCATCGGACCGTGAGGTCACCAGGCCGTCACCGTCGGTGTGGGCGATGACATTGCTCAGCCAGAGTGTGAGGCAATCAAGAAGGACCACCGGGTACCGGCCCGAGAGTTTCCTGATAAGTTCGTCCACGGCAAGGGGTTCCTCAAACGTATCCCATGACACCCCGCGCCGCTTCCGGTGATGCTCGATCCTTTCGACCATCTCGGCGTCCAGGGCCTGGGCCGTCGCGATGTAGGCCCGCTTTCCCGCACAGCCGTCGGCCAGCTTTTCGGCAAAGGCCGATTTTCCAGACCTCGCACCGCCGGTGATGAAATATAATTTCCCCATTTGTCCTGTCCACCGTCTACTGTCTACCGTCTACTGTTTACTGCCTACTGTCTACTGCCTACTGCTCACTGCCCACTGTCTACTGATTTCTAAACGCCACGTCGGCGAAGAAGCTCTCCGCCGAGGTCCCCGTGTGCTGAGAGTTTGTCTGGAGCCGCACTCCGGACACCTCAGGCGGTTCATCCCCGAAGAGCTTCTTATAGTCCTCGTACACGTTCCTGCTTTCCGTGATCCACTTTCCCAGCTCCGACGGACCGGAGCGGACCACGACCGCCTTGATCGTCATGAACGGCGGCGCCGGGGCGTCTTCCATCAGCCCCTGCGGCGCCGTTGAGTCCCAGATGTATACGATGGCCTTGGTCTTCGTGAACGCCAGGAAGAGCTGGGCTGCCTGGTCGTCGGTTTTTGATTTCCTGAAATTCCCTCCACGGGGGAGGTCCGTCACCTTCCACTTCCAGGTGAGGATGGGGAACTGCTTCACGTCAACCTTGACTTCTTTCTGGATAGAGAAGGACGTCTTTGCGCTCCGAAGCCTCAGGGCGTTCATCTCGCCGTCTTTGACGACGGCGAAAACGGCTTTGCCGGACTTTTCCTTGAGCTTCCAGCCCGACGGCACCCCTGCGGCATCGATGCCGGATGAAAAGTCCGCGATCACGGTGCGCTCCGCAGCCCAGAGAGGCGCCGCGAGGAGAACACTGCCGATAACGATACTTCTTACAAGATTAAATGTCGACATGCCATCCCTCATCAGACAAAAAACCCCCACCTGTTTGGTCAGGCAGGGGCATATTTCAGAAGACAAAAGCCGGTAGTCAGAAAACAGACGAGCAACCTTAAAGTTCTACTTTTTCT
>CAKKPG010000149.1 GCA_919901555.1 Nitrospiria bacterium
GTCGCTCCCGCAGACCCTTCGTCAGAAGAGGGCGGCCGAGGCGAAGGCGTAGGCCGGCAGGCAGTAGACAGGAGGCAGGGGCAGGAAGGCTTGAAAAGGCGGTGAGCGATCACCGCCTTTTGTTGTTCCTTAGTATCAGAGGACAAAGAGTATTGCTTCCGTTTCACGAACAGACACCATTACGCAGTGCCCGCCGCTCCCTCGGTGCGGACAACAAGAGATTTCCGAAGATTTTTAATGAGCACCACCCGGGTCCCCTGCGCCGTCTTTTCAAACCTGACTTCATCCACGAAATTTTTCATGAGTTTCATGCCCCATCTCCTGTCAGCGTTTCCGTCGTCTCCGGCATTGGCGGAGGTCACGCCATCCTCCTGCAGCGTGACTCCCCATCCGAAGCTTTCAACCGAGATCGCAAGGCGGTTTTCGACCAGGTCAATGCGAACGAAGACCTTTTTCTTCTCTCCCCCACCGTACTTCATAGCATTGATGCACGCCTCAATGAGCGCCATCTGAAGCTGGCCGATGGCCTCCTGGCTCACGCCGATATTTTTCCCGATCTGCTCCAGACACTGGGCCGCAACGAGTTCTGTGTCTTTCATGGCCGGCAGCGCCATCTCGAAGGAGACGAGCTTCTTCTCCGGCGCCAGCAGGCCTTCGAGCAATTCCTGTTCCACCTCTCGCAGTGATTTTCCCTGGACCTCCCGCAGGGTGAGCGCGTTCACAACGTCTCGCAACACCCGGTCCACAGGCGCTTTGAAGGTCCCGAATTCTCCGGAGAGAAAATCCGCAGGGTGCAGCGCCTCGAGGATGTCCTTTTCATTCTCCGCGCCGTGGAGAGCGGCCGCGGCAATCCTCGGCCGGGTTAAGGGCCCTCCTGCGTGATAGACAGTATTCAGTATTTCCAGGGCTCGTCGCCTTGCATCAAGGGTGGGGAAGTGCTGCTTGAGATGCGCCGACCAATAGCCATGGATTCCTCCCTCCATGACTTCCCGGACATAGATGCTCCAGAAATCCAGGCCACCGCGGCCCTGCGTCGACGGCGCTGCTGCTGCAATATGCGTGAGATAAAGAGGGTTCCCTCCGAGACGCCGAAGGAAGCCCGGGGGAGGGCTTTCCCGCTCGATCCCGTGTTTGCCGAGGAGGGACGACAACAGGGAAGCGGCATCGTTCTCGTTGAGCGGGAAGAGGTTGAATCTCGTCAGGTTTGCAGCTATGGGCATCTCCCGGATTTCCGTCTCGCTTCCGGTAATGACCCAGGTTGTGCGCAAAGAGGAAAGCTGTTCTTCAAAAAGTGAAACGAGGTCGCGGCGGGCATCCCCGTCGCGCCTGAGGCCCCTGAACCGCTGAAACTCATCAACCATGACCACCACGGGCTTTCCCGTGGCAAGGGCCGATTGGTGCGGGGCGCTGAGGGCAATGCGGAGGGCATCGAGCGGTTCCCCTGAGCCGTGAATGAATCGTTCGAGGAGGATGTTTGCCCAGGCTGCGTTCCGCTCCTGCGCGAGCGACGAGAGGCCCTTGATTGACAAGCCGTCAAGGGAGAGAAGGGACTGCTCCTTTTTTTCAAAGGCCAGTCTCTGGCGGAAGAACTGCGTGAAATAGTCCTTTGAAAAATCCGCTGCACACAAGATGGCGTTGTTGGCAGAATAGTAGAACGGCGCCACCTTGTCCTGCGTCCAGAACAGGCGGTTGTACAGCTGGCTGAGGAGCTCTGTCTTTCCGATACCCCGCGCCCCCGCAAGAAGGATTCGCCGGGCGATACCCCTCTCCACGTCGAGAGATCTGCGGTACAGGTCCGACAGTTCCTCGCTCCGGCCCAGAAAATCCTTTTCCCGGAGTGTCGAGATCGGCATACTATGAAAATACCTCTATTCTGTTTCTTCCTTTGTTTTTAGCGGCATAGAGGGCCTTGTCCACGCGGTCGATAAGCAACTCTGTTGTCTCGCCGTGATCGGGGTAGCACGCGATGCCGAGGCTGGCCGTTATGAAGCTTGACGGCAAGCCGGTCGTGTTCCGTGTCGGCAGCAGGGTCTTTGCAACATCAGTACGGAGCCGCTCGGCAATATTGATCGCCAGGGTCTTGTCCGTTTCCGGCAGGATGACCATGAACTCGTCGCCTCCGTACCGTGCTACTATATCGATGGTGCGAACGGACTGGACGATGGCGTCCGCGATAATTTTCAAGGTCTTGTCGCCGACACGGTGTCCGAAGGTATCGTTGTAGTATTTAAAACCATCGAGGTCGAGCATGAGAAGACACACCTGCCTGCCGTGCCTCCGGGAGCGGGACACTTCCTCCTCCAGTCGTTCCTGGAGGTATCTGCGGTTCAGCAATCCGGTGAGAGGGTCTGTTATAGAGAGCTTTTTGAGCTTCTCCGTCTGGCTGTACAGGGCGTTCCTCTCCAGCATCACGGCTGCATGGGTGGCAAAGGACTGGATCAGCTCCAGGTCTTCCTTGTCGAAGACTTCTCCCGTCGCCTTGTCCGACAGGTTCAGCACGCCGATAGTGCGGCCGTCGATCTTGAGGGGCACGCTGATGAACGACCGCGTCTTGTAGTGGTCACGGTTTTTCTGCCTGACCCGCGGGTCTTCCTCCAGGTTCTCCACCAGGAAGGCCTCGCCCAGCTCCGCCACTTTTCCCGCGATGCCCACGCCTCGCTGAATTTTGAATTTTTCTCCGACGCCCTCGACGATGCCCTTCTTTGCTTCGAGGAGCAAGGCATCGGTCTCCTGGTCCAGGAGCATCAGGGAGCCCTGCTCTGCCGTGAGCAATTCCGCCGATTTGTCGAGGATCGTCCGGAGGAGGGTTTCGTAATTCTGGATCGCGGTGATGGCCTTCGCCAGCTCCGAGACGGCGGCAAAGCGGTCGAATTTGCGGTACAGGTCCTGATGCAATTGCTGATTTTCTATGGCGAGGGCCGTCTGTTTGCAGAATGCCTGAACAATGTGAATGTCGCTCTCTTTGAGCGGGCCCTCGAAAATGCCGAGGATCCCTGCAAGCTTCTCCTTGATGACGATGGGAAAGAAATAAAAGCTTTTCATGCCGCCGGGAATACCGGCCCTGTCGACCGGCGCAAGGTCCTCGCGTGGAACGAAGGGCTTGCCCTTGATGAGCTCCTGCACCACACGGTGGCGATCGCTGATGCTGAAGCTCTCCACGGGTCTGCTGTCCTTCCTGAGGCCGAACAGGACCGTGTAGACCCCTTGCTGCCGGTCCATGGAAAAGAGTGCGACCTGCTGCACATCGAGCAGTGCGGAGAGGTTTGCTATCATGAATTCGTACAGGGCGTTCGCTCCGCCCCTCGCCGCGCCGCCCCACCTGCCCATGACGTCTTTCAGGCCGTCTATCTTTTGGCGCAGGGTGACGGTTTCCTGTGCATTTTTGAGGAGCTGGTTGGTCGCTTTGTCCACAAGGGAGCAGGCGCTCCATGCCTGCCTCGCGCTGGTGAATCTGAGAGGCGCCGTTACCCTGAATTTCTCGATCCCCGTGGACCGTAAAAGATTCCTGAAGGCGTGAAAGTCTTTCCCCGTGGAAAATGACCCCTGGCCCAGAATGACCGCTTTTTCGCCGAGGTATTCCACCGGCAGGGCGAAGCTCATGGTCCTTCCGCGGCATTTAAAGATGATAGGCTTGCCCTTCTTGAGCGCGCGCGCGGTGGTTTCAAGGCAGTATGCGTTGCATCGGGACTTGAACTCAGGGGAATGGAGAAGCCCTCTGCAGAGGGGATAGTAGTGCTCGGTAGCAAAAATCTCGCTGCCCGATTCTGAGTATATGCTGAGATTAAATGCGAGCGTATCGGAAAGGGTTGTCAAGTGCCCTTTCCATTTCTCCGACAGGAAGAGGTCTTGCAGATGAACTTCTTGGCCGGTGTTCAGCACGGTTCCTCTTGTGAGCATGCCGATTGTGAGCATACCGAATGAGCGGTAAGGCTACAGCCGAATCCCTTGCAAAGAGGTCGGTCGTGGAAGCTGACGATCACCTCGTTCCACGCCTGTCCCTTTTCCCGGTGTCGTCAGAGTTGAATCTTATGAATCTGTAAATGGAAGGAAATATTATTTGTATTTGCAGATGATGAGTATGCTTTTAGGTTATCATAAAATGCGGGAAGCGTCAAGTAAATCCCCGGAACCGCAAGATGAAGAGATTATACGGATCACTGCGCTGCGAAAATGGATGGCGTTCGCGGTGTTTCGGCCGGGGCCGTCTCGTCCTGGCCGGAACCGCCCTTCACCCTGGAACAACGGCAATGGTGCAGGCCGGAGCCGGCCATGGCGATGGGAACAGCGAGTAAGGGCGGAATCGGGAAGAAGCAAAACACACGATCGCGACCACCGAGAGCCTGACGGGCATCAATTGGCAGAGGTCTCGACGGCGAGGCGTTCCGGCGCCGCGTGCACTGACATTCTCTCTTCGGGCATGAATCCCTTCTCCACGAGAAAGTCTACTATAAGCCAGGCGCTCTCTTCCGCCGTCATCGTAACGGTGTTGATGGTAAGCTCGGGGGAAGTGGGGGGCTCGTAGGCGTCATCCACGCCCGTGAAACCCTTGATCTCGCCGCGCTTGGCCAGGGCGAACAGGCCCTTCACGTCCCGCTTCTCGCACTCATCAACGGGCGTGTCCACGAACACCTCGATGAACCGGTCCTCTCCGACCATGGCCCGGACCTGGTCGCGCGCCGAGCTGTAAGGACTGATGAGGGCGCAGACGGCCACGCCTTCGTGCTGCACGATTGCTGAAGCGACAAATCCCACACGGAGAATATTGGTAATCCGGTCGTCCTTGCTGAAGCCGAGGCCCTTGGTCAGGTGGGTCCGCACCACGTCGCCGTCGAGAAGGGATACCCGCCTGCCCCCGGCCATGAGCATGGGCGTAAGAATGTCGGCGATGGTGGATTTCCCGGAGCTCGGCAGGCCGGTGAGCCACACGCAGAACCCCTGTTTGGTCCTGGGCGGATTCGCTTCGTGGAGAATGCGGGCGACCTCGGGCTGCGTGAACCATTCCGGCAGCTTCTTGCCGTTGTACAGGGAGTCCTCTACGATCGGCGTTCCCGCGATGCGAAGATACTGATTCCCGCCGCTCAGGACCTTGTCCGACGCCTCATAGCGGTTCTTTTTCTTTAAATAAACCATTTCCTTGAGCGGAATCATGCGCACGCCGATCTCATCCTCGTGCCGGCGGAACAGCTGCTGGACGTCGCTCGTTTCATAAAAAGCCCTTCCGTGGGAATCCTTGCCCGGTCCATGGGGGTCCCTTCCGATGAGAAAATAGTTGGCTCCGTAGTTCCTGTTGATGATCCCGTGCCAGAGGCCGGCCCGGGGGCCCGCCATGCGCACGGCCAGGGGCATAAGGCTCAGCAGGGTGCGTGCGGCATCGTAGTGGTTCTCGACGAGCGCCTTGTAACAACGCACTCTCGTGTAGTGGCCCGGGTCGCCGTGCTTCGCGATCCCCACCACGGGATGGATGAGAAGCGAGCCGTCCGCGTCCTCCCGTGCGTTCTTGGTGAGGGCCTCGTGGGCCCGGTGCATGGGGTGACGCGGCTGGTAAGCAACAATATTTTCCCGGCCCATTGTTTCGAGTATTGTTCTCACTTCCGCCGGCGTCTTCCTCAGCTCGGGAAAGTCATAATGACGCGGCTGGCGCAGCACGGTAAGCGGGCCGGAGAGGTAATACTTGCCCCAGGTGTGCATCTCGGAAACGAGGGGGTGGCGTGAGTCCTGGGTGCCCGCGACCGCCCTGGTCTCTTCTTCAAGGTCCCAGGTATAGATCTCCTCGAGACGCATCACAGCGAACATCTCGTTCGTGGGGCCCCGCAAAGCGATCTCTTTCCCGATTTCGAGGTTCTTCACGTGCTCCACGGGAAGGGTGAGAGGAAGGGGGAAGAGCGTGCCGTCGGCAAGCCTCAGGTCCCGCAGTACCGATTGGTAGTCCTTTTCACCCATGAACCGGTCGAGGGGGGAGAACGCGCCCACCGCGAGGAGCTCCAGATCGCACATTGACCGCGGCGTGATCTGAACGGAGGGGAGAAATTTTGCCTTTTCCACGAGCGCCTTCTGCTCGTGCTTCGCGGCAAGGAGGTCCACCAGTTTGCCGCCGTAAGGCGCTATCAACTTTGTTCTGCCCTCTTGCTCATGCATACCGATCACCTCTGAACGCAATGAAATGCGGATTGAGAAGATTTTCCTTGTTGTACTCCAGGGGCCGCGCGCTTCCCGCCTTCACAACGCGGCCGCCCGCTTCTTCCACGATCACCTGGCCCGCGGCCGTGTCCCACTCCATGGTCGGACCGAGCCTGGGATAGATATGCGCCAGCCCTTCCGCCACGAGACAGAACTTGAGAGAGCTTCCCGCCGAGACTAAAGCGACCTCTCCGTACCGTTCCCGCAGGCCCTGGACATATTCCTCGAGCTCTCCCGTGCCGTGAGAGCGACTGCCGGCGACGGTCAACGTGCCGTTGCCGTTTTTGTCCGGGAGCCGCAAGGTCCGGCCTGCTTCAATTTTGTAGGCGCCCTTTCCCTTCACTGCGTGGTACAGGACATCCTTAACGGGCGCGTAGATAATGCCGGCAACGGGTTTGCCGCGCCGAATGAGAGCAACATTGATGGTAAACTCACCGTTCCTTTTGATGAACTCCTTGGTGCCGTCCAGCGGGTCAATAAGCCAGAAGCGCTCCCAGTTTTTCCTCTGTCCATAGGGAATATCCCTGCCTTCCTCGCTCAGAACGGGAAAGGCCGAATTCTTACTCAGGAATGCCGACAGGATCTCGTGGGATTTTTTGTCCGCCAGCGTGAGGGGGCTTTTGTCTTCTTTGTTTTCCACGGCAAAATCGGAGTGGTAAACATCGAGGACGGCTTTTCCCGCTTCACGGGAAATCTCCAGCAGCGCTGCAAGGTTGTCGGTGTCCAGGCGTTCCATAATAATTCCAATACGTTAGATCATAGTTACAAAGTAGCAGGCCTGTTATGATAATTGCAATGTTTATACCTGTAAATTTGCTGTCGCGTAAAAATACAAAAAAACATCATGTTATATCCGGAGCGACGCAGGAACTTCGTGTGGAACAGGGAAATGTGACCGAACTTGGACGATCTCCCGGCCAGGTTTGTCCGTTTTCAGACCCACGGTAGGCTATAAAGGCGGTTTTGGATGGCATGGTGCGACTGGTAGATTCAATCCTGAGAAGAGGGGCCGGCCTTCTCAGCAGGGTTGCCGGCGCTCAAGGCCTGGCCTGAACCCTGCTGAGGGGCCGGGTGACAAGGGAGGTTTCGGAACGGCCCGTCTATTCTTCCTTGGTGAAATACTTCTCCAGCTTCAGCTTCTTGAGCGGAGAGTAATCCCGTTGAAAGTCGGCCTCGATGGGGTCGGGTAACTGGACGTTATTGAGCATCTCTTTATTGGCGCTGTCCTGGGCCAGCGCCAGGATCGCCTTCGCCACGCTTTTGCGCAGGGCTTCAGGGACCCTCGGGTGCGCGGCAATGGGATGGGACGCCGTGCCGGGTGTCTCATAAATTATGGTAAGCTGGTTCTTCAGCTCCGGCTGCTCCTTGTTGAATGTTTTGAGAACCCCTCCGCCCGCTGCGGCCTTATCGAGCGATACGGTCCGGTAAACGTTCCCGTGCGTTTTCGCGTAGACGGGCGTGAAGGCAACATGCTCCTTTTCCGTCAGCAGGGCGCGCAGGTAGACGGATGCGGCGAAGTTCGCAGGCCCGGGGAAAGAGATCTGCTTGCCGCTCAGGTCCTTCACGGAATTAATGCCGCTTCCTTTGTGCGCCACGAGAATGCCCACGAGATCCGCCTTGTCCCTGATCAGCGGAATATAGCCGCCCGAAGTTTTTGCGTTCATCGCCTGGTACGGATTCATATAAGCAAAATCAGGAACGCCCTTCTGGAGGTCGGTCTCAAACTGCTGGAAGGAGTTATAGGGGACAAGGTCGATCTCGACTCCCGTATCACGGGAGAGCCGCTTCAAGAAAGGCAGCCACCTTTCGAAGATTTCCGACACCTGCGCCTGGGGCACCACGGCGAGGGTATATTTTTTTTGCTGCGCCCCCGCCCCCGCCGGAACCACCAGAACCATACCGCACATGAGCAACAGCAACAACCGGATCAGTTTCATCGAGCCATCCTCCTTTAATTGGGAATTTTTTATTTCACTGAGTAAGAATCCTGCTCCCTGTGAAACGCCTTATTAACCCAAGTTCCGCAGTTCAAAATCCAAACTTATGGTAAATCAACAAGTTGCCCTTCTTAAGCCGCCAAATTCTGCGCTACATTTTCGATTCCTTTTGGCTGGTTCGGAATCGGTAATCCAGGGCGCTTACGTGACTCCGCCGCTCTTTTTGCTGTGATGACGCAGGTACATGGCGTCATTATGACTGATGGCACTGTCTTCCGCAAGGGGATTTTCTGCACTACATCTGCATTTCGAAGAACGGACATCGCAATTTCAACAGGTTGTCCGGCTTCAAGGTCAGAAAAAATTGAAAAAAAGCGCACCTGCGGAACTTGGGTTAATGCTGGCCGGCCTTGAACGGGTTTGCTGTACCGGACACGTCTTGCACTTCCTTCTTGCTCGCCAGCAATTGCCCATCTCCCGCAACGCGCGGGCGGTGCCCGGCATTACGGGCCTGGATTTCCTTAAGCAGGCCCGCCTGGAGGTCGCGGCGCATGAGGTCCGCGGGGTCCACGAGCTTGCGCAGTTCTTCCTTCAGCCGGGCGTTTTCAGCGTTGAAATCCGCGATCTCGGCATCCGTAAACCGCAGCTCCTCGCCTTTCCGCACATACACCCGGTCGTATCCAAGGGCGTCGAGTACGTCGCCGGCGACAGACTCGAAGATGCGCACGTCCCGCTCGCCCGCTTCGAGCAGGAACTTGCGGCTGTTGTTCTTCATCACCGGGCGCGTCACGTTCAGCCACAGCTCGCTCGCCGAAGCGGTGCGCTTCGCCTCCTCGGCCTGGTGGTATTCGAGCATAGACTTGCGGTAAGCCACGCCGAAGAAGTCGCAGAGCATGTTGGCCATCTTCTCGGGCTCGCCGATAATATCCTCATACCGGACCTTGAGGAACCGGGACGGCTCGATTTCGCTCCCGATCTTGAGCGCCAACCGCTGGGTTGCTCCCCATTCCCGGGCGATGTGATAGAAATGCTTCTCGCCGACGACGGCCTTGCGGAAGGAGACGGCCACATCGCGGCCGTCACGAAAGAGGTAGATGTACTGGGGTTTGTCGAAATAGGCCTCTATCTGGGGCACGAAGTTGATGTTCGCGAGACTTTTACAGCACCAGGTCTTCGCTTTCCTGGCCTCGGCATAAATGTCGTATACGGCGCCGTGGATAGCCACCAGGCTCTTTTCCCGGCAGCGGCTGGCCACGTCCTTCCGGTCCAGCGTGACTCCCTCCCAGGGTACGGGGTTGAGCTCCACCATCCGGCAGATGTCGTCCACGAGTCGGCTGAAGTTTTCGGGCGCAGCGAGGTCTCCGTAATCGGGGACGAGCGGCATAATCCGCTGCAGGATGTGCGGCGGGTGGGGCGCCGCGATGGCGGGCAGCTGGTTCAGCATCAGGCGAAGCAGGTTGGAGCCTGAGCGCTGAGTACCGATCATAAAAATTGGTTTCACGGCGTTCCTCCTTCGTAACCTTGTTAATAGAACACCAGACCCGCCACACCCGCCACGGGGATGATTAAGGCCGTCTCAACCTTGAATCGGAGCAATGCGATGACCGAAGCGACAAAGATGAACAGCGCGACCAGGCCTATCGGCGCCGTCTTCCCCACCATCAGCGCCGAGGCTGCGATCATGCCGATAACCGCAGAGCGGATGCCGCGCAGACCCGCCTGAATGGCGGCGGACTGTCTGATACGGTCCAGGAAATGGGAGCTGACGATCATCACGACGGCCGGCGGGGTGAATATCCCGACCGTAGCCGCAGCAGCACCGAGCAGTCCCGACACTTTGTAGCCGATGAAGGCTGCGCTGATGAGAATAGGGCCGGGCGTGACCTGCCCGAGGGCAATGGCGTCGATGAATTCCTGGCGCGAGACCCAGCCGTAGTCGTCAACCACGATCTGCTGGATCAGCGGGATGAACACGTACCCGCCGCCGAACAGGAGCAGGCTCATGCCGCCGAAGGTGACGAGGAGCTTTCCTGCGGCTGTCAGGTTGAGGCTCCAGAGCGACGGAGCGGTAAGCAGCATGGCAAGGACGCCGTTCGACCGTGGCCTCCGCGCCCCAGGAACCGCTTCCGTAGATATCTGCTTTGATTTCGCCGGCGCCGGGTTTGCCGGCGCTTTTCCCCGGAACATCAGCCATCCCGCGAGCCCGCTGGCACCGATGATTGCCACGGTGATAACGAACCCTCCGAGGCCGATCAGGAGGCCGAATGCGGCAGCAGTGATGACTGCCTCGGTAGGGCGCTTGATGGTCTTCTTTCCCATGTTCCACGCGGCAACAAGGATGATGCCCGTGACCGCAGGGATGAACCCCATGAAGAACCGGCCCACCGCCGGCATCTGGCCGAAACGGAAATAGGCGTAGCTCAGGCACACGAGGAGGAGGAACGAGGGGAGGATGACCGCGCCGGCGCTCACGAGGGCGCCCAGCCAGCCTCGCATGCGGTAGCCCACGTAGGCTACCACGTTCACCGCAACGGGGCCCGGGAGAATGGTGGCGAGTGAAACGCCGTCGAGCATCTCCTCGTGGCTGATGAGCTTCCTGCGCTCCACCACGTAGTTCTGCACCACCGAGATGAGCGCCATGAAGCCGCCGAAGGCGGTGCTCCCGATCTTGAGGAAGGTCAGGAACAGCGATCCGAGGGAGGCGGTCCGGACCGAATCAGGAACTGGAGTATGCCGTGTTGTCTCGTTCATACGCGTTTTGTCGCGCGGTCGGCGACCGGACAGCATCAATTCGTCGCGGCCTGGACCATACTGTTCTTCTTTCGTTTATGCGGCGCCCGTTTTTCTGCCTTCGGTGTCCAGGTGTTCCATAATAATTACAATACGTTAGGCTATAGTTATCAAGCAGCAAACCTGTTATGTTATGTATGATATTTGCAATGTTTATACCTGTTAATTTGCTGTCGCGCAAAAATGTAAAAAAACAGCATGTTATATCCAGCACGATGCCGGAACTTATTGTGGCGCGTGGTAATATGACCGAATTTGGACGACCTTGCCAGCCATGGTTGTCCGTTTTCAGACCCGCGATGGGCTATAAGGCGGTTTGGACGGTATGGTGTGACTGGTAGATTCAATCCTGAGAAAAGGGGCCGGCCTTCTCAGCAGGGTTGCCGGCGCTCAAGGCCTGGTCTGAACCCTGCTGAGGGGCCGGGTGACAAGGGAGGTTTCGGAACGGCTGATCTATTATTCTATTCGTTGCTGAAATACTTCTCCAGCTTCAGTTTTTTGAGCGGTGCGTAATCCCGCTCATAGTTGGCTTCGACCGGGTCAGGCAGCTGAACGCCGGTGAGCATCTCCGTGTTCGCCTTGTCATGGGCAATGGTCATGACGGCCCTTGCCACCCGCTTGCGCACATCCTCGGGAACCTTCTTGTGGGCCGCAAAGGGATGGGAGGGCGTGCCCGGCGTTTCATAGATGATCATGAGCTGGTCTCGAAGCTCAGGCTGCTCTTTCATGAGGGTCTTCTTCACGCCGCCGCCTGCTGATGCCTTGTTCAGGACGACCGTCCGGTACACGTTGCCGTGGGTCTTCGCGTAAACGGGCGTAAACCGGATTTTTTCCTTTTCCGTCAGGAGCGCACGCATGTAGAGCGAGGCCGCGAAGGCGGATGGCGCGGGAAAGGCTATCTGCTTGCCGCTCAGGTCTTGGACGGTATTGATGCCGCTCCCCTGGTGCGTTACCAGGATGCCCACGAGATCAGCCTTGTCCCTGAGCATCGGCACATAGGACGGGTTTTTCATAGCATGATAGGGGTTCATGTAGACGAAATCGGGCACTCCTCGCGCCAGATCAGCCTCAAACTGCGGGAAGGAGTTATAGGGGACGATGTCGATCTCCACCCCCGTGTCGCGGGAGAGCAGCTTTACAAAAGGCAGCCATTTTTCGAAGACCTCCGACACCTGCGCCTGGGGCACCACGGCGAGGGTATATTTTTTTTGCTGCGCCCCCGCCCCCGCCGGAACCACCAGAACCATACCGCACATGAGCAACAACCATAACCGGAACATTTTCATTGATCCATCCTCCTTCGATCGGAATTTTTCATGTCTCTGCCGGGAATCCTGAAATCGTTGAAACCTCCTGCACTGTTTGAGCACAAGTATTCATCAGGGGTACTGCATAAACAGCAATAATTATACCAGAGACCAGGGCGTTGCAATCCTTAAGAAATCATTAGGTTATGTGAAAAAAACAATGGGAGCCGCCTGTGTGAAACCCGACAGTGTTCAAATTCGGACAGCCTGAAACCCGAATCACTCGGAGAAGGGAAAAAAAGTTTCATGCGTCCTTTCAAGCGCTTAAAAGCACAGCGACGCGCTATGAAAGTGACTGGCAGGGGACTTGCATTAACGCTACTATAGTGCTACGGCGCCTCCCGCCATACCATGGGCTTCGGGCGCATCGAGAGGAAGGATAAAAAATTATGAGAGAACCGAGAGAAAATGAAAATCCAGCATCGCAACGGCGTCCCAGGCCGAGGCCGGTCCTGATGATCCCGCTGCGGCGGTGCGGAAGCCACGCGCTTCGCCTGCGGCTGAACTTCAACCCCGATTTCTACGCGCCCTACCCGCTCCATATTGTGGACTTCATGCCGCTCGTGGCCCTCTACGGCGACCTCCGCGACGATGCGGCGTACTTCCAGATGGTGGTGGATGTGGTCGGGTTGCAGACCGTCAGCATGGTGAAATGGCCCGATGTGGTCTTTGATCCCGTCGAAGTTTTTGAAACCATCAAGAATGAGCCGAGAAGCGTGCACCGGATTGTCTGGGAACTGCTGCTCCAGGCTGGAGTGAAACGCGGGGCCACGGTGGTCATGGATAAATCCCTCGACAGCGTGCACTATGCGGCCGAGCTCATGAAGCTCTTCGACGATCTTCTGTTTCTCAACGTCGTGCGCGACCCCCGTGCACAGGTAAGCAGCATGAACCGCGCCATCATTCACGACTTTGACACGCTCCTGAACGCTGCGACGTGGGTGAAGGCCTATACGGTGGGCCGGAAACTTGCTGATGCCTATCCGGACCGGGTGCTGACCATCCGCTATGAGGACTTTGTGTCCAACCAGGAGGCGGTGCTGCGGAAGATCTGCAGCTTCTTCGGCATAACATTCACTCCCGACATGCTGGACATTTCCCGGTCTCAGGAGGCGCAGAAGATATCGCACATGTCCGCGCTGTGGGAGTCGAACTGGTCTGCTCCCATCGCCGCCAACGTGGACAAATTCAAAAAGGCGCTGACCGCGGAAGAGATCGAGATCATCGAAACGCTCACCGGCGACTTCATGGATTATTACGGCTACGAGCGGATGGCGGGAGGGGAGGCCAAGATCACCCCGCGCGTGGTCGCCGCGGCAAAGAAGCGGAGCGAAGCAAACAAAAAGAAGGCCTGGGCCGACCTGAAAAACAACGATAATCGGGACTACCGGCTCAGAAGGTTCCGGGCGGACTATCTCCGCATGGTAAAGGAGCGGCTCCTGGAGAAGGACCCCAAGCGGACGCGGGTTAAGGCCGCTGATAAAACCGCGGAGCCACCGAGGGCACGGAAAAAAACGTTTGTTTTCAAAACGCCTAACGACCTGTCTCAGTGCCGTGGTGGATCTTGACTTTTTACGAGTGCATCAGTTTTCCGCCGGTCAATAAAAGGCGGTGGTGGTTAAGCGCTCGGGGACGGCGGGCAGTTACGTTGTCTCCGTGACCGGGAGAAGGACGACCGGCCTTTTCATCCTCTGGGGCTCATCGAGGATTATGCTCGCCGCCTTGCTCAGCTCCGACGGCGTCGTGCCTCCCGAGGGAAGCATGATCAGGGACACGGCGTATTCATCTGCCGCCTTCAAAATTTCCTCATCAGGATAGCCCGGCCGGAGCACGTCAATAGCATCGAGCCCTTGCTCGCGAAGCGCCTTTTTCAGTTTTTTCAGCCGCCCGGCCGTGTCCTTCAGGACCTTGTCCAACTCTTTCTTCTCCCACCGGGAATAGAGGTGAACAGGAACGACGCCCAGGAGCAGGACCCGCGAGCCTGTTGCCGCGGCCTCACGGATCAGCCGATCCATGCCCGCAAGCGCGCCATCCGTATTATCAACGGGCATCAGGATGGTGCCGGGAATGAGATAGACCGGGCAGCGCGATTTCTGCATGAGCGATTTGTACCGGGGCGGCGCGAGGACAAGGTCCGCGTGCTCCGATTCTGCAAGCCCGAGGAGCTCCTCCTCTGCATTACCGTCTTCGGAAACCACCCGCACCGGGACGCCGGCAGCGGTCTCGCTGATAAGCGTCCTGGCGTCCTCAAGATGTCTCGCGGCCTCTGCCCGCGCCATCTCTTCGGCCCGTGGCCCCCCATCGTAGTCAATAAACAGGCCGGCATCAAACACCTGCAGAAGGATTACCTCTCCGCTGACTTCTTTTGCTTTCTGTATGCCATATGCCAGGGCATTCCTGGCGTGGAGCGTGCCGTCGTATGCAACGAGAATCTTCATGTGATGATCTCCTTTTTCCATCAATCTACCCAAACAATGAAAAGCATTTACCGTGCCAGCATAGTTATTCCATGTTTACCGTACATTAGGGTCCTTGGCGCAGTGATTTCACTGCTTAATAAGCGCAAGTTATTACTGCACAAACCCGCGCCGCTTACAACCGAGAGAAAATTTTTCCGCCTGGCACCCTTATTACAGAGGTCACCGAGTAACGCAACAATAAAATTGGTGCAATTTATAATTGCGCTGCGTATTTGTTTGTTTTCTCTGCCTATCCTGACCGGGAGAAGCTCATACTGCCGATGCTGTGCATTATAAAATTGCATCCATACTTGTTCTCCTCAAATTTATCCTAATTTTTCAACAAGTTTAAGAATGGTATGGGCATTGCTATTACTTATATGTGATTCACGTTCGATCCTGCCGGTAGTGTCAAAAGTTCTATGAAAAAAACGAAAGATATTTTACCGCAGAGATCGCAGAGGTCGCAGAGAAATGCAGATCTTGAAATAAAAGCAGCGTAAGTAAAAGAAAGCTGGTTAAATTCGGGACATATTCAGGTTAAACGACCTTCAACGGATATTAGGCAAAGAATATAGATTCAAAGAAGAGGATTTTGAGAGGTCGCAGAGGGGGAGGGAGCTGAGAGAGAGTTTAATGTATTGTAATTCAAGAACTTCTCTGCGTCCTCCGCGTCCTCTGCGGTGAAAGTTTTGACATTACGATCCTGCCTGAGAGGAGAATGGATATGAAAAGGCTGATGGAAAAAGTGGAAAGGTTGCTGGTAGCGGCCGCGTTCGCTGAAGCCGGGGAACACGAAGTTTCACTGCGCATGCTGGGACAGGAGCTGAAGGAGAACAGGGCCGCCCGGCCGGCGGCCACGGCAAGGGTGTTTTCCAGATAAAGCAAGGAGGGAATTAGGAGGGAATTATGGCTGGCGGCGAACTGTTCCTGATGTCCCGAAATATCCTGCTGCTCCTTGCGATGATCATGACCGTCATGATGTTGCCGGCAGGCGCCATTGACCTTCCCGGGATGCTTTTAAGCATCTGGGCGCGGTACAGGGCCAGAAAGCTCATGATGAAAAGCAGGAAGTCCGGGCCGAAGCCCGGAGAGTACTGGGAGATCGACATGAGCAAGTTTGAATAGGACATCCTCATCAACTCCCTGTCGTTTTTTCACCTGCGCGCCCCGCTTCCCGCCCTATCCCTTCAGCGACGGCGTCTTCGCCCTCGGTCATTGCAGGCGTGATACGCCATAGAGCACAGAGACGAGCAGGGCCATGGGCCCAAAGCTCACGACATAAGACGTGAGCGTGTTCACGAACGAGCGATACATATCGGCCCTTCCCATCATGCCGGGGAAGAGAAGCGAACTCATGAAGAGAAGCTGGAACGCGAAAGCCGCATTCCCCCACTGTAGTGTCAGAGCATGTTCCATAGCTGTTCTCCCTTAATCCCTTGGCTGGATCCTCCGGTGGACGACAAAGATACAAGCGGATGGGGGGCTGCTTGAAGCCCGCCGGCTGAACGGTTTCCCGTTCCATCCGCATCTATCCCCGGGCAAATATATTCCAGTAAAGCGATCCTCGCTTCTTACATCTACATCGTCTGTTGCGGGACCGATAACACTGCCAGGTTCAACTTCTCCGCTTCGCCCGAGAGATCGGAGACCGCGGCCTTCCTGCCCTCTTTCGCAAGCGCCCGCTGGTATTTCTTGATGATCGACTTGTACCGCGGCGGGCAGAGAAGGACGTCCGCATGCTCCGCCTTTGCGAAGGCGATCACTTCCTCTTCCGGGTTGCCCTCGCCGGTGAAGAGGCTCGCCTTGATACCCTGCCCCTTTTCACGGATGAGCGACTTCGCTTCTTCAACGAATCGCGCCGACTCAGCACGCGCCGTCGCTTCCGCCTCCGGCGTTGCATCGTAATCGAGAAACAGCGGACCGTTGAACACGTGCAGGGCCACAACCTCGCCGCCCTTTTCCTTCGCCTTCTTCATCCCGTACACCAGCGCATCCTTTGACTGCAGCGTCCCGTCGTATGCCACCATGATCTTCATTGTGAATCCTCCTTTGAGCGAATTTTTTTAATGAGTGCTTTCTTGCCCTCCTAAATTGCAGTTCATATGCCAGAATTTTACTGACGGAATTTCAATGGGTTGTAAAATTAGTGCAGTATTTCAACTGCAAGGCGTCCTGCAAATTATTACTGCGGACAAGGCTTGAAAAGTTTCACGAGCGCGGAGAAAAGAATGGGGGTGAGCAAGGCCTATCCTGCTGCTGAAATGGAGGCCGGGTCGATGCCCAGGAGGCGGATCTTCTGCTGAAGGTTTTGACGGTGGACGTTGAGGAGGCGGGCGGCCTCGGAGATGTTGCCGCCGGTTTCGATGAGGGTGGCGATGATGAGGCCCTTCTCGAACTGATGCTTCGCGTCCTTGAGAGGCATGATGGGGATTTTTTGCGCCTCAGCGCCGAGCTTTTTTTCTTCCAGGATGTACTTCGGAAGGTCTTCCTTCTGGACCGCGGGGCCCGTCGTGAAAGCGACGGCGTATTCAACGGCGTTCTCCAGCTCCCGCACGTTGCCGGGGAAGTGGTAGTTGATAAGGGCCTGCATGGCTTCCTTGGATATGCCGGAAATGTTTTTTTCAGGGGCTTTGGCCTTGTGCTTTTCGATGAAGTGGTTGACGAGGAGAGGCACGTCTTCCTTTCGCCTGCGCAGCGGCGGCAGCTCAATGGGGATGACGTTCAGGCGATAGAAGAGGTCCTCACGGAACTGCTTTTCCGCGATGGCCTTTTTGAGGTCCCGGTTCGTGGCCGCGACCACGCGCACATTCACCCTGCGGGGCTGGGTGTCCCCGACGCGGAGGAACTCCCCCTCCTGTATGACGGGCATGCGGTGACGGACGTCGAGGAGCCGCTGCTGCCAGTGTTCGGTGTCGAGGTCAAGAAAGGCGACGTCGTAATTTTCGGCCCCTGGGCCGTCCGGCGCCGGTGGAGACGCCGGATCCTTCGCAGGATCCTGTGTATCCGGCGAAAAACCTGCGGACTTGAACAGGGCATAGAGCTCTTTTGCTTCATCGGAGATGATGAGGATGTTTAACATAATAAGGAGACGACAGGGCTCCGATCACGAATCAAGGGAACGAAGAATGGGGGCCGGGGAACAGGCTGAATCCGCCGATCCCGTCACCGGTTCTTGTCATATGGCCTAAGCAGTTTTGACCACCAGAACGGCGCAGGTGGAAAGGACGATCACGCGCTCGGCCACGCTGCCCATAAGAAGCTTCTCGAGGCCCGTCCTCCCATGGCTCCCCTGGACAATGAGGTCGACGCCCTTCTCCCGGGCGGTCTCGATGATGGCATCGGAGGGTTTTCCACTCATGACAAAGGCCTGCACCGCTACCCCCGCCTTCTGCGCTGCGTCCTTCACTGCCTTCGCGTTCTTCTCCGCCGCATGCATCTCCTTTTCAGCGATCAGCTCCCGCTGCGGCATTGAGAACTCAATGTCCGTCGGCGTCATCAGCTCCGAGGGAACGACGGAGATGACCGTGAGCTTGCTTCCGTTCCGTTTGGCGAGTCCGATGGACTCGGAGGCCGCGGCCGCGGAGTATTTCGAGCCGTCCGTCGCGACCAGGATGTTCTTGAACTCCACCTTCGCGGCCCGCGGCACCACAAGGACGTTGCAGGCAGCATGGCCGATGACCCGCGCCGTGACGCTCCCCATCATGAGCCGCTTGAGCCCGGTGCGGCCGCGTCTTCCCAGGATGATCATAGTGATCTTGTTCTTTGCCGCTTCATCAACGATATACTTGTATGAGTCCTCGCCCTGATGAACAATGCCGGTGCAATCGACCCCTTCCTTTTTTGCCCGGGCCTGCAGCGCCTCGATGTGTTCCCGGGCCGTCTTTCCCGCTTTTTCCGCGATCTGAGGAGCGAGCGCCTCGAACTCGGGATTGGTTTCTACCACCGATATGGCCCACAACGTGCTCGAACACTTCTTCGCAAGCTTGATAGCCTCTCGTTCGGCCCCCTCGCTGTATTCCGAGCCGTCTGTGGAGAGGAGCAACTTTTCTACGCGCGCGGTGGGACAGATCTCTGCCATGTGAATGTCCTCCTGTCTGGTTTGTTTTTTCAAGTGGTTTCGCTTTGGGGCCGCACTGCAACGGAACGTCGCTGGTGTACTAAATAATTGCACCTGGTGCTATCATAATATCTCCCGCGCTTCCTGTCAACCGGATAAACGAATTTTTTAACTCTTTCGAGTTGTAATTGAAATGACCTGCAAACACCTGTCAGAAGCGGAGACTTTTTAACCACGACGCTCACGAAGATAAACTTTAACGAGGCTTCGCCTCAGACCAATAAAATCAAAAAACAGGGAATCGAAATCAAAGGCGTCTCGCGCAAAGCCTTAAAGAACGTATTTTGTAGCGCCCCCGTTTATCGGGGGCGATTCCGTGAAACGTCGGGGATAAACCCCGACGCTACAACTTGACAACAACAAACCAGCCGCCAAGCGCGCAAAGAAAAGCAGAGGCCCTGAATTGTCAGTTCTTTCTTCGCGTCTTTGCGACTTTGCGTGAGACGCTTTTTAGCTTTGACCTTTTGGTTCCGGCCTGTCCGGGTTAGGAATGAGTGGGACGATATGGCGGTGAGCTCGGTTTGAATGGTGGCCCAGCGTCCGTAAAACAGTTTGTCCGACGAATTGTAATAACTTTATTATTTGCAATGCTATTTTTCGGCATGCCCGAAAAAGTATCCCCGGATTTTTTATTGATTTTCAACGATTGAACCGCATCCAAGGGTCAATAAATAGCGTTCACGACGGCCTCGGTGTAGCTGCCTCGATAGGTCAATCCGTTGTATACCCGATGTCCCGAAACCGACGATGCCCTCCTTGGAATAATCGTATATCTGTCGAATACTGCTGATGGAGGGATATTACAAGCTAATGATGTTTCTTCTCAAAATAGAGCCGTTTCTTTATAAAGATCGGCGACTCGTTTGCCCTTTAAAATACTTTTTCTGATTTTTGCGTAATCTCCATACCCGGTTTCATACTGCATGATAAATCGCGTTGCGTTGACCAATCCGAGATTGCCTACCAACGCCGCCCAACCCGCGTCTCTCAACGCGTGGCCGCTCAGGGTTTTTTGTTGTGTCTTAAGCATTCGTAAACACCTCCTCAATCAGAAATTCCAGGGGACTGCATATGGATAATGAAACCGTCTTTCGATCTTTCCTGGCTTTCTTGATGATAGTATCATCACAGGTGATGAAGTACTCCACGCCGCCGAACTCAGCGCAGGCAAGATGCATCGCATCAGGTGCGCAAAAACCGGGGTCAAGCTACCTTGAACTTTTTACCGATTTGAATGAATTTCTCGACATTATCTTCCCGCAGTTTTTTTCTGATCTCGTCAAAGAGGGCGATGTCATCGGGAGTATACAGCCGCTCTCCGCAATGGAGGCGTGATTCGGCCTTCACTCGAACAATCGCGGTATTGCTCCCGCCCATTAAGATTTTCTCGACCTCTTTTTCAATCAATTCACCGCCGCACACAGGGCACTTATCAAAGAGTTTCATGGTTTCCTCCGCTGCTTCCACTCTATCCACCGGTCAGGATCAGGCCGGTATATGGTAATCAGAACCGCTGCTTTTGTTTCGACATTATACGCCCAAACACTGTGAATTGGCTCGCCATTTTTATTCCTGCCATATACCAGGCAACTCGGGTACGGTTTATCGTCAGGATACTGTTCGATGATTTCTCCTCCCCGGACAGCAGCGTAGATCTCATCGAACGTTAAACTATCGAGGACAACAAAAACAGAAAAAGCCCCTTTTATCAAGGGGCTTATGTACTATATAGGACTTCTTTGGACTATGAAATGGTGGTCCCAACGGGAATCGAACCCGTGTCTCCGGCGTGAGAGGCCAGCGTCCTAGGCCGCTAGACGATGGGACCGTAATGCAAAAAGAATTGTAAATTGAAAATTGTAAAAATCAAATTTTAAAGGGCGAGCAATGCATTTCAATTTAAAATTTCCAATTTGCAATTTACGATGTATTAAGTTTTTTGGTTGGGGGAGGAGGATTCGAACCCCCGTGAACAGGTTCAGAGCCTGTCGTCCTACCACTGGACGATCCCCCAGTTTTGACTGGTGAAATATATACAAAACGGTACAGTGTGTCAAGGGCAAAAACACCTCTTCAATGGTTATTACTTGCGCCCGTTGTTTCAACACATTGTTTTGTTTCGGATTATAAGAAAATTTTATTAGTATAGTTTGAGAAGATGTGGTATTGTTGTTCCCGTCGGCCCCGGCCCCGTGCCGCCGCCGCTCTCACGACCACTCACCAAACAGGAGGCACCACATGGAGAACAAGGAATTTGTATTCATCATCACCCACTCTTATGATGCAATCGAGCGGGCTGCTGCCGCACTGCAGCTT
>CAKKPG010000150.1 GCA_919901555.1 Nitrospiria bacterium
GCCATGACGGTCACGGCGCGCTTTTTTGCGCCTGTGCTCAGCGGCAGACCTGAGCAGTTACACTAAAAGTATAATTGAATTTAACAACAAGATAAAGATAAAAAAGAAAAGGGCACAGCGGGGTTCCCGCAAAGACCTCAAAGCGGGCGGAGAACGCACGGTGAGAAACGATCTCCCTGTGCGGCCTCTGCGAGAAAACCCCGTGCGGGAGGGCTCAGCGGCTGGTTTTGGGCTTGAACGTTCTGCGCACGGCTGTCTGCGTTGTCTTTGGTCCCGTCGAATGCTGCGGGGCATGACCGCGATGGGCGGCCCCGTGCGCGGGCTGGGCCTGGCGCCCCTGCTGCCGGGGAGCCGCGGCGCTGTGGGTCCTGGGCCTCTCCGCTGTCGCCGGTTTCCGGCGCTGCTGGTGCTGGCGCGGCGGCCGGGCAAATTCGGTATCGCGCGAAGGCGCCGCCTGTTTGTAATCGAAGCCCTTCACCGTGCGGCGCTCCACTTTTTCTCCGAGCACGCGCTCGATGCTGCGCACCATGGGCTCGTCTTCCTGGGTCACGAAGGTGAAGGCGTCTCCGGTCTTCGCCGCCCGGCCGGTGCGGCCGATCCGGTGCGTGTACGCGTCGGCGGTGTCGGGCATGTCGTAGTTGATGACGTGGGATATGAGCGAAACATCGATGCCGCGGGCCGCGATGTCCGTGGCCACGAGGATCTGGTGCGAGCCGCTGCGGAACCCGTCAAGCGCCGCCTGGCGCTTGTTCTGCGAGAGATTCCCCTGGAGCGATGCGGCCCGGTAGCCGGCCTGCTCCAGCTTGCGGCCAACGGTCTTTGCGCGGTGCTTCGTGCGCGTGAAGATGAGGACGGACTCCGTGTCGGTATGGCGCAGCACCTCGAGGAGGAGCGCCGTCTTGAGATGCTGGGGTATCGGATAGAGCGCGTGCGACACGGTGTTCGCAGGCGCGGTGTGGCCGACCTGCACCGTCACCGGGGCGTGCAGGACCTCGTGGGCCAGCCGCCTGATATCGTCGGGCATGGTGGCCGAGAACAGGAGCGTCTGGCGCTTTGCGGGAACGTGCTTGATGATCCTCCGGATGTCGGGCAGGAACCCCATGTCGAACATGCGGTCCGCCTCGTCCAGGACGAGCACTTCCAGATGGGACAGGTCGATCGTGCCCTGGTTGATATGGTCGAGCAAACGGCCGGGGCAGGCCACGACGATCTCGACGCCGGCGCGGAGCTTCTGGATCTGGGGGTTCACGCCCACGCCGCCGTAAATGGTGACGCTGCGCAGTTTTGTCTGGCGTCCCAGCTCACCGGCTGCCGTGTGGATCTGCTCGGCCAGCTCGCGCGTCGGCGCGATGATCAGGGCGCGGACACGGCCGCGCGGCCCGGTCATCAGGCGTTCGAGGATGGGCAGCACGAAGGCCGCCGTCTTGCCCGTTCCGGTCTGGGCAAGGCCCATGACGTCCTTCCCCTGAAGGACCGGCGGGATGGCCTGAAGCTGGATGGGGGTTGGTGTGGTATAGCCGATCGCCTTGACGCCGGCCGTGATCTGCGGATGGAGCTTGAACTGAGAAAAACCCACTGAAACCTCTTTCTATAATCCTGAAAATTTATTGCCTCGAAGACACCGAGAAGGCAATGCAAAAGTCAAATTTCAAAATGCAAATTGCAAAATGACGATATGGCCTGGGGCCATAATTCTGGTTTCTTACACTTTGACTTTTGCCTTTTACACTCTGCATTTTGCATTCACCAGGCCTCGCGCTTTCGAGACTGAGCGGCAAATGCGGCGACGCTGCTAATTGGCCGAGGCCATCAGCCGTTCCCTGTCCTTGAACAGCATGTCGCACTTGTTCGTGTAGAGCTTCAGCACGACGCCCTTGCCGAACCTGTCGTGCATGATAATGTCGCCGACGCGGTATTTCGAGGTCATGCTGTAAGCGTGTTCTTTTCCCTTCGCCGTCGCAAGCGCGGAATCCCAGATGATTTCCGCCGTCGCTTCCGGTCCGGCGCCCTTTTTCGCTCTCGGCACGCGGACTTTCAGGGCTTCGGCGGGATCTCGGAATTTGTGTCTGCTGCCGCAGGTACTGCATCGTACCTTGGCGATCACCTCTCCATCCATTGCCACAATGGTATGGTCGAGGCTCAACTTACACTTCGTACAATAGGACGCAATGTTTTGACCTGCCGAATGCTTTTCCACCATGAGACCTCCTCATTCCTGTTCGGTATTTGCTTTCGTCACCTGTGACCCGTGAATTTGCCCAAAGAGAGGGGTAAATCGGAGAGTGCCTGAATCTACGCTTCCCGGGATACATCACTAAGTGGGCATTATACATCTTTGCGGGCGAAAAAGCTTTAACTCTTTTTGCCCTCCCGGGGATGGAAAACGCGCTCCTCCGTGCTTCAAAGAACGGTTTTCATCCCCAAAGAGGGCAGCGGGCGGGCGGCAAAGCTATTCACCATCCCCCGCCCTTCACAAAAACCCTTCCCGGCCCTCCCTCCGTCCCTTCTGCTTGAATTTCTCTGTCCATGAACTGCCGCACGACCCAGATGTTCGTGAGCAGGTGCCTGGTAACGCTGCTCGTGGTGAAGGACGAGGGCCCCCGCGCCAGAGCAAGGTAAGGGACGATCTGGTCCGCAAGGCGGGGATCGAGCGCGCCCCCCGTATCCAGGTACGAAAAAAAGTCCCGGCACGCTTCATCGGCCACTTCCTCCGCCCTTTTCCCGATCGCGCCGAGGCCGTCAAACCCCGCTGCACTGTTCCCGGACCGGGCAAGGAGGAACAGAAAGGTCCCCTTGCCCGGCGAGGGTGCGGAGATGATCTCGATGTTCGCGTCGATACCCCTCTGTGCAAGTCTTGTGAGCGCCTGGTCCCGCTGCCGCACGGCAATGTCCAGGGGAAGGTTTGAGACCGCCGAGATGCCTGTTACGGACAAGAGCTTGCCGCGGTCGACGGCTTCGAGGGGCAGAAATTCTTTATGCGGACTGACCCGCGCCGTCACTGTTCCGCCGCCCAGGGGATACCATCCCCACCGTTCGATATCGAGATCGATTGTCATACCGAGCCGTGAAAGCATGGGCAAAAAGACGAGTTTGAGATAGTGGAAGGCCGGGCTCCAGGGTACGTGGGTGCCGCCCATGACCGTGACGGTTGAGGGGCGACCGGCAAAGCAGAGCGGCAGCAGCACCGTCTGAAGGACCAGGGAGGCGCTCCCGGCGCTCCCCCGCTTCTCGGCCACGTCGAAGAAATAGTCCCCGCCCGGGAGCCCCGTCGGCGTAAAGGTCAACATCGTCGACGAAAGCTCCGCGCCCGTCACTTCCGCGCGGCTCACGGCCGCGGCCGCCTTGACCGCCGTAAGATGCTGCGGCTGGAGCCCCGGCTTCTTGCGGTCCCTGCGGATGTTCGTGATCCGGACCGGCTTCCCGAGAACGCAGGAAAGCGCCAGGGACGTGCGCAGTATCTGTCCCCCGCCCTCCCCGTAGGAGCCGTCGATCGTAATAATATTTTTTACCGATGCCTGGGTCATGCAGAACCTTATCAGCCCTGGATGGATGGTTACTTTTATTTTAGCCTATTTCCCGTGACAACATCATGATATAATAATTCATCGGTGACCTATGTCGAATGACTCAGTCATGCTGCGTTGCCCTTCATGCAGGGCCCTCAACCGGGTGCCGACGGAGAAGCTCAAAGAGCGTCCCCTCTGCGGCCAGTGCAAAACGCCGCTCACCTTCCCCGCGAAGCCGGTGACGGCGACAGCGGCGACCTTCGAACGTGAAGTGTTCGACTGGCCCGGGGCCGTGCTTGTCGAATTCTGGGCCAAGTGGTGCGGCTTTTGCCGGATGGTGGAGCCGGTGGTAAACGACCTCGCCGCCTGGAGGGCGGGAACACTGAAGGTCGTCCGCGTGGATGTGGACGAGGAACCGGATCTTGCCCGGAAATTCGCGATCAAGGCCACGCCGACCTTCATCTTCTACCGCAACGGGCGGCAGCTCGCCCGCATGGACGGCGCGCCGAAGGAAAAGCTCGAACTGGTCCAGTGGGTTGACCGGTTCTTAAAGGCGTGATGCAGCCCGTTTCCTGATCGTCCACGTTTGCAGGACAGGCTTCCTTTTTTTCTTATTTTGTCGTATGATAGTGTCCTTATACAACGTAAAGAGCGTCGCCCGGTCATGCTCTTTTAAGAACGATCCATCCGAGGTACAACC
>CAKKPG010000151.1 GCA_919901555.1 Nitrospiria bacterium
CCTCTCCGTCCCGTCCATGTTCTTGCGCACGAGGACCTCGCGCGGCTTGGCTCCGTCGGCAGGGGCGACGATCCCGTCCTCCTCCATCATCTCGATCATCCGGGCGGCCCGGTTATAGCCCACGCGAAGCCTTCGCTGCAGGAACGACGTCGAAGCCTGGCCGTTCATCTGGACGAGCTCGACTGCGCGCTCATACAGCTCGTCCCGCTCGCTTTCTTCGTCTGAGGCGACCTCCGCCTCGGCCACTTCCTTCACCCGCTGGGCCAGGAGTTCGTAATTGGGCGAGCCCTGCTTTTTGACGAACTCCACGACGCGCTTGATCTCGGCCTCGGAAACGAAGCACCCGTGCACGCGGACCAGGTGGGCCGTTCCCGGCGGCAGGAAAAGCATGTCGCCCATGCCCAGGAGGTTCTCGGCCCCGTTGGCGTCGAGGATAGTGCGCGAGTCCGTCTTGGACGAGACCTGGAAGGATATCCTCGCCGGCAGATTGGCCTTGATGAGGCCCGTGATCACGTCCACGCTCGGCCGCTGCGTGGCCACGATGAGGTGGATGCCGGCGGCCCGCGCCATCTGGGCCAGGCGCATGATGGAGTCTTCCACCTCGCGCTGGACCGTCATCATGAGGTCCGCCAGCTCGTCGATGATGACGACGATATAGGGGAGCCGCTCCACCTCGGGCACGATCTTGTTGAAGGACTCGATGTTCTTCGACCCCTTCTCGGCGAGCTGCCGGTAACGCCGTTCCATCTCCGCCACGAGCGCCCGGAGCGTCTCGGCCGCGCGCTTGGGCTGAGTCACCACGGGCGAAAGCAGGTGCGGTATGTCGTTATAGAGTGAAAGCTCCAGCATTTTGGGGTCCACGAGCACGAGCTTCACCTCGTTCGGCCGGGCATTGTACAGGAGGGCGAGGATGACGGAGTTGATGGCCACGCTCTTGCCGGAACCGGTCGCCCCTGCCACGAGCAGGTGGGGCATCTTCTCGATGGTGGTCACCACGGGCACGCCGAAGATGTCCTTGCCGAGAGGGATCTTGAGCCGGGATTTGTTGGACTGAAACAGGGGCGATTCCAGGATCTCCCGGAAATACACCGTCTCCCGGGTGTTGTTCGGCACCTCGATGCCCACGGCGGCCTTGCCCGGCAGAGGCGCCACGATGCGCACGCTCCCCGCCTTCATGGCAAGGGCCAGGTCGTCCGAGAGGTTGACGATCTTGCTCACCTTCACGCCCGGCGCAGGCTCGAACTCGAACATGGTCACCACGGGGCCGGGGTAGACCTGCACCACCCGTCCCTGGATATCGAAATCCATGAACTTCCGCGACAGGAGCGCGGACTGGGCGAGCATGTCCTCTTTCGTGACCCTCTTCACGGCCGGCGGGATGGGATCGAGCAGGTCGGGAGCAGGAAGCGTATACTCGCCCTTGCCCTCCATGAACCCGAAGCTGGACTGCACGGGCTTGGCGGGCTTTTCTCTTTTCTCTTTCTGTTCACGCATGCGGGCAGCCTCGCGCTGCGTGTCGACGATCTTCGGCGGCTCCTTGGGCTGGACCGGCCGCAGCTTCGCCTCGCGCGCCTTTTCCGCCCTGGCCTGGTAAAGGGCAACCATGATCTCGATCTGCTCCATGAGCCTGCCGTAGGCGTTGCGTATCCACGCCAGGGCGCCGCGCAGCGAGAACGGGGTGAGGAGCATGAGGGAGCTCACGATGGCCGTCACCGTGATGATGTACGAGCCGGTGACGGACACGCCCCGGAGGAGAAAGCGGGAAACGAGACTGCCGAGCAGGCCTCCTGACGGAAGCTCTTCGTTGAGAAGGCGCACGGTGTCGCCCTGGAGCCCGAAAAGAACGGCCGACGAAACAATCAGGACAAGCCCGCCCACCTTCTTGAGGTGGGGGTGCAGGGCTTCTTTCCCGAAGCCGAGGAACAGGGCATAGGCAAAAAGGAAGGCGGGCACAAGATAGGCGGAAACGCCGAGGATCCGCAGGAGCGCATCGGAGAGGTAGGAGCCGATGATCCCTATGTAGTTCCTCACGGCGCCGGTATGGCCGGCGACGCTGAAGCACGGGTCAGCGGCGCTGTAGGAAACGAGGCTGAGGAGGATGAGGAGCCCCGCTGCAAACAGCACCAGGGCGATGATCTCGTTCGCATGCTTATGTTTGACCGTGGAAACGGGCATACGCTCCTTACAGGAGAAATGCAAAAGTCAAATTTTAAAATGCAAATTGCAAAATTGCAGTATGGCCTTGGACCATTATTTTATAGTCCCTCATTTTGCCTTTTACATTTTGCATTCTGCATTTTGCCTTCGTCAAATCCTGTGCCTTGGCGCCTCGGTGCGGCCTGCGGCCATCGTGGCAATTATACAGCGCTATCTCGCCGCCCAGAGCGCTATTACCGCTCCGGCCAGGATGAGGCGGTACCAGACAAAGACATTCAGGGAGTGGCGCTCGAGGTACCGGATCAGGAACCGGATCGCCAGATACCCCACAACGGCCGCGCTGAGCACGCCCAGAATGCACCCCCACGCGGCATGCCCCTGAAACGTGATATGCCGCAGCTTGAGCAGCGCCGCCCCCCCGATGACCGGCGTCGAGAGGAGGAAGGAAAACCGCGCCGAATCCTCCCGTGTGTAACCGGCGGCAAGCGCAGCGGAAATCGTGATGCCCGAACGCGATACGCCCGGAATGAGGGCCACGGCCTGGGCCGCGCCCACGAGCAGCGCGTGGCCGAGCGTCATGGACGCAAGGCGGCGCTCTTTTGATGAGTACCGGTCGGAAAGCCACATGACGGCCGAGCCGGTTACGAGCGCCGCGCAGACAAGGAGCGGGTTCCGGAACGCCGTCTCCACTACCCGCTCAAAGAGCATGCCGGCGATGACCGCGGGAATGGTGGCAAGCCCGATGTACCACACGAGCCGCGCCTCGTACTCCGGCGCCTTCCCTCGCATCACGTTCACCACGGCCTTGCCGAACTGGAGCCAGTCGCGCCGGAAATACCACAGAAGCGCCGCGAGGGTGCCTGCATGGAGCGAGACATCGAAGGTAAGATTGTTCATCAGCTCGCCCTGCCAGCCCGTGGCCCACTGGGCCAGGATAAGATGGCCCGAACTGCTGATGGGCAGAAACTCCGTGAGCCCCTGGATGATGCCGAGTATGATCGCCTCAAAAATTACGAACATAATGAATCGGAGAATCGGTGAGACGGAGGATCGGGGATAAGGAAGAATTTTTCTCCCCGTTTCTCCCGCTCTCCGGCGCTCCGATTCATGTCCTCCTTGATCTCATGAACTGTGCCCGAACCACACCCCGGCGGCAACGGCCGAGAAGCTTATGGTCAAGAGCACCCAGTGCATGGCGTTTATCATCCTGAGGGCCCGGTCCATGTCGATCTTCTCGGGGTCGGCGAAGATCCTGCCGAAGATCCTTCGCTCCGACAAGAGCACCGTGGTATAGAGGGCCCAGACGGCGGTCATGATCACGATGCCGAGTCCGCGCCTCTGGAGCAGGATGGTGAAGCCGTATTTCGCGGAAAGTATCCAGAGGCCCGTTACGCCCACGAGCGCGATGAGCCAGCGTACCATGCCGGCGAACCGATGCTCAACGCGCTGGAACAGGAGCGCCTTCTCCAGGGACCCCTCGGTCTTGTACATCAGGGGAAAGATCACCGCGGTCACGAAGGCAACCCCGCCGATCCAGATGATGATGCAGATGACGTGGATGATGAGCAGAATAGTTAGAAGCATGGTTTCCCTCCGGAGTCCAGAGTAGATTATTTCACAAAGCGTCCGGGATTGCAAGGGGTTAATGGTCCCCTGTCACCGTCGAAGCCATATCTGTAGAAGCCGTATCTGCGGTTGACTTCTCCCTGAACGCCCCCTATAATGGCCCCTGTTATGACTACCTATAAGCTCATTGCAAACCCGGCCGCGGGCAGGGGCAAATCCAAGGCCATCGTCCTGGAGATCGTGGAACTCTTCAAAAAGAAGGGGATGTCCTTCGACCTGGAGCTTACCAAAGGGCCGGGAGAGGCGGCGGAGATCGCCCGCAGGGCGCTCCATGACTTCGACGTGATCGTTGCCATAGGAGGCGACGGCACGGTGAACGAGATCATCCCCGGCATGCTCTTCTCCAATAAGCCCCTCGGCATCATACCCGGCGGCTCGGGGAACGACTTCATCAAGTCCCTGAATATCCCGAACAACATTGGAGCGGCCATAGAGGTGATCCTGAAGGGAAAGGCCAGCGTGATCGACGTGGGGAAGATCAACGACACCTATTTTGCGAACGGCGTGGGCATCGGCTTCGATGCCGCAGTGAACCGCGCGAGCTATGAGATCAACCACTCCAAGCGGGGCCTCCTGCTCTACCTCTGCGCCCTTGTAAAGACCCTGGGAAAGTATGAGCCCGTTCCGCTCACGATAAGCATGAACGGCAGCACCGTTCATCAAGAGACCTTTCTGCTCACCGTGGGAAACGGCACGACCTGCGGCGGAGGGTTCAAACTCACGCCCCACGCCCGGGTCGACGACCAGCTCCTCGATGTGACGATCGTGAAGCCCCTGGGCGTCGCGCGCCTGCTCTGGCATTTGCCCAAGGTCTTTGCCGGGACCATCGAAAAGGTGGCTAAATATGCGACAATGAGGACGACGGAGAAGCTGACCATAGAAAGCGCCGTGCCCGTGCCGGTGCATGTGGATGGCGAGATCTATGAAGGAAATTCGAAGACCTTAGAGATCGAGGTGGTCCCCGAGGCACTCACGGTGATAGAGAATTTTTCATAGGGAAAAACTTTTCTCTCGCAAAGCCCGCACAGTGCGCAAAGGTTATAGCTTGAATCCTCTTTTCTTTGCGTCCTTTGCGTCTTGGCGAGAGATAATTATACTCTCACCACGATCTTCCCGAAAAACTGCTTGCTCAAAAGTTTCTCATAGGCCTTCTGCGCGTCTTCGAATTCAAACACCGAATCAACAACGGTCCTAAGCTTGTTCGGAAACAGCTTCAGATACTGAAAGACCGCCATCTTCGGCCCGGTGTAGACCCCGTGGACGGTCACGTTCCTGCCGAACACATGGCGCAGGCTGAGCGGAACTTCGTCGCCCGAGGTCGTGCCGAAGGTAATTACGTGACCGCCTTTCTTCACCGCAGCAAGGGACTTGTTAAAAGTGGCCGCACCTACATGATCGACCGCAATATCCGCCATCGCTCCGGCAGTTATTCGCTTCACCGCCTCGAGAAAATCCTCTTTTGTGTGATTGATGACATGGTCGGCGCCCAGCTCTTTCGCCTTCGGAACCTTCCAGTCATCTCCCACCGTGGTGATGACCGTGGCGTTAAATAGTTTGGCCACTTGGATGAGCGCCGTGCCCACGCCGCTTCCTGCTGCGTGAATAAACACCGTATCGCCCTGCCGGATCTTCGCCTTCAGGACAAGCGAGTTCCACGACGTGGTGTAGGTTATGCCGATTCCCGCGGCCTCTTCGAAGGACAGGCCCGCAGGCTTTTTGAATATGTTCGCAGCAGGGACTTTTACGTACTCCGCAGACACGCCGGGCGTGACCACGCCAAGAACAGTGAAGTCCTTGCATTCATTATCGTGCCCGCTCACGCATTTCTCACAATGCCCGCAGGAAAGCCCGGGATGGACGATCACCTCATCGCCGGCCTTGATGTGCTTGACAAGCTTACCCGCCCTTTCGACAACGCCTGATGAATCGGAGCCAAAGATATGCGGCATCGGCGTCTTTCCCGGATAATTCCCCGACATGACCCAGACATCGAGGTGGTTCAGGGAAAAGGCCTTCACCCTGACAAGCACTTCGTTGTCGTCAATCTCCGGCACCGGAAAGTCGCCGATCTTTATCGCTTTGTAGCCTTTGGGTTCATCGTAATAGAGCGCTTTCATAGCTGCACCTCCAGGGATATTACCAGTTCCTGTTCTTATTATAACTTATAACCTGGATGGAGTTGGTTTGGATGTGAGGGAGAAGAAGCCGTTTAGAGAAATGAGGATTTCACCTACTACTGTGCAACTGCAGCAAGCTAAAATAATCACCAATTACTGCTTGAAACCTGCACATGAACGGCGAGCAACCGGCGCTGTCAAGAGTCCGGTTCGCGCACTGGTTCGCCATCTGCGACCTTCAGCGCCTGGATTGCCTCTAAATGCACTTGCGCATGTGGATCTACTGCAAGTCCGAACGTCTTAGCGGCGGCCTGCATGGCGAGATGCTGTATTTCCACGGCCAGCAAGATCAATAACTCCAGGCCGCGATCTGAAGGTTCGTTAACCATCCCCCTGATTTTGCCATCTTGGTCGAACTCGAAGTAATCCTCAAGGTCACGCACCGAAGAGTGGACGGACGAACTCAGATACGCATAGGTCGTGAGGTACCAGTCTTCCAAATCGGCGAGCTTCGCTAATTGCCTGACCTTCAGAGCCTTGGCGTCCAGTGAATCAATTTCATCGGCAAGTTTCTTCAGGCGTTTAGTGACGTCTTTTCCTACAACTTGTGCCTTCAACGGCTCACCAGATACCTGCTGGAGATACTCCCCCGTCTTCTTACGAGCGATGAGATCAGCGTCCATGAACGAGACCGCCGTCTTGTAATCTGCGGAACAGGCAATGAGATTGAACAGCGCCTCCACTGCACAGCGCAGCATCACCCGTGCTGATGCTCGCAGCCCCCTCTCAATGAGGAGCAATGCCGTTTGCGTGTACTCAAGGACGCGAACGAAGAGCGCGCTGCAGAAGAGGTCTTGTGCAGACTCAGGACTAACCTTGAAGGCGTATTGCATTTGGTTCGCGATGCGATTGTACGCACGAGCCTCGGCCACCCAGGGCGCGTACTTTTTTCGGACCAGCGTTGCGAAGGTTTCCAGATTGCTAGCGAGAATACCTTCTTCGTCCAAGTAGGTCATGATCGTCTCCTCCGGGCGAACACGCGCCTCACGCGCCGCCTTTGGGCGCGTCGCTGTAGAGGCGCAGGTTGGATTGGCCTATGTCAAATAACGAGTGATTTTGCCCCAGTTGTCTTTGGAAGTCTTGAATAGTGTCCGATATTTGCTCGTATCGTAGTGCGCTATATTTTCTTTTAGTTTTTTAGGAGGGCAGCCTTCTACTTTCAATACATTAACGATTGTATAATCACCCTTGCTTTTACCTGACCAACAAAGCCTTGGATTAAAATATTTAAAATCATGCCTATCGAATATATAGATGTTATTCTTAAGAATACAAGCGAAGTTGTCGTCTGGATATAAAATGACCAAAATTAATATGTCACACATCCCATTAGCAAGGTGAGATTTCTTTATGGTTGGACAACTTTCAAAATCGAAGAAGCCATTTTTGAATATCTTTGGAGGGTGTTTAATCTGAGTTTTTACTTGTATCTTCAGATTATCTACTATAATATCGGCACCCGGAAAGGCTCCACCATGGAATTGAATATCATTCTTTGGGAATCGTCTTAATAATTCAGCCCTCACGATGAATTCACCAAGATTGCCTTTCAAGGTAAATGGAATAGATAAATCATGTAATTTGTAAAGCGAAATCAATTTCAGGGTCTGTTCATAAATGTTGTTAACAAGTCTAATCTCTGCTCTTTTATTCATAATGTGCATAAGAACGACTTCCTTATTGGGCATCTTCTTCATCTGTCCATGTCTCTGCTTCCCATGCTGAGCCTGACTCCCAACCCTGGCTTTTAGCAAATTTATCTATTTCTTTCTCGACTCTTTCGTACTCCTGAATGTCGTCGAGCGCGGTCCAATTCGGAGGATTACTCACACCAGCAAGATGCATTATTCCGCGATCGAGAGTTGCATATATAGGTTTCTTTGAATTGTCGCCGAGAAGCCAGAGGTACTTCAGGTAAAGCGTTATTGCTTTCTGACACACCCCGATTTTAACATTGCCACCACTAAGTACGGTGCTATGTTTATTGTTCAGATGCGTCTTAAGCGAGGCAACTTCGTCACAGTATTTCTTCCCATCATATTCCAACGCAAAATACCGCGAACCTAACTGTTTCAGCCACCTCTTGAGATCCTCACGAAAGGCATTCTTTTCTGTTTGTGATGCATTGGGCCTGTAGATGTTTGCGCGCTGAATAGCGGCATTGGTTGCGCCAGAACCTTGGTGACGTTGTTGCTATTTCATACTTTGCTGTTCGTAGTTCACAGCCTTGCTAATTCTGCCCGGTCGCCCTGAACACTATCAGCATGGGTTCGCTATTTCAACAATCAGGGGATATAAATATCCGTGCATATGAATCATTCTTCACCAGAAGTTCTGCATATTTCAGTGATAAAGGATTCGGACAGCCACAGGCCGGCGCTCCGGAGCTTCATAAGCGCTTCCCTAACGGATTTAATGATCCCCCGTTTTTTCGCAAGGACGATAATCCCGACGGTTCCTGTGTGACGACAGCCCAATGCCACCGCGCACCGCCGAGCTTCGCGGTCGTCGATGACGGCCCAATAATGTGGGTTCTTCAACGCGAACGACAACACAGCGCTTTCCCCTTTGCCCAAATCCCACGATGCTATGGAGGTGGGGACATCAAGAGCAGGGCCCTTTTTGAAATGCTTCGTTAAGTCGAGGCTGATCCCCTCCTTCGCGGTGATCTCCTGGTAGACTTCATCCGGCACGACGATTTCCGAGAAAAGCGCGGGGGGCAATGACGAGAGCCCGCTTTGGGAAAGACAAATCAGAGGGGAAGCGTTGACGACAATACGATCAATCCGCATCGCGCAGTTCTTCGGCTATCTCTTCCGCAGTGGATTGAAATGGCGACACCTTGAACCGGGAAAGAGAAAATATGAATTCGGAGCGCGACAGACCGGCTATTTCCGCCGCCTTTTCCTGGGATATGATCGCCATCTCGTACCACTTGACAGCAGCGGCAAGACGCAATTCCATCGTGAACTCTTTCGGGTCTTTGTGCAGCGCCGAAAAAGCCCCTTCCGGCATATCAAGCTGCAATGCTATTGACATTGATGCCTCCTCCCCTCTATTCATTACATGTATACACTATAACAAGTATACACCAAAGCAAAACTAAGGAAAACAGATATTTCATAGTCCACTTTGTGGGCTTTAAACGCCAGGAACTTTGGGGACCTCATGCTCTACCCATATATAACGTTGTTACTTACGTTGCGTTTCTGCGGCACATTAATAATTTTGCAATCCGGGTAACAACGCCCCCCCATCCTTTTTCGTGATGCTAAATCGATGCCCTCTTCGTTCACAACTTCTCAATCTCCTTAATCGACAGCCCGGAAACCTCCGCAATCAGCGCCAGGTCCATCCCCTTTTTCTTCATCGCCCTTGCCATCTCGACTGTTTTTTTCTTTTCTCCTCTTTTTTGTATACGCTCCTCTTCCTGCTTATAGGGCAGAACATACTTCTGGCTCAAGCTTATCTTTTTGAGCAGGCCGGAGTCGGTGAAGCTGTAGTATCCTTCTTCGTCAATGATGAGATGGTCGATGACCGGTAATTCCAGGAACAGCCCCGCCTGGTACATCCGGTCCGTAATGTCCTTGTCTTCGAGCGAAGGCTCCATTTTCCCGCCCGGATGGTTATGAACCATTATCACTTTGGAGGCCCTTTTCTGCAGGGCAAAGCTGAAGACCTCCGTCGGATCGATAACGCTCTTCTTCATGGTCCCCAGGGTGGCCATCTCGATGAGCAGGATCCTGTTGCTGTTGGACAGGCAGACCACCCAGAAATGCTCCTTGCTCCGGCCGATCTTGTTCTCCCGCAGCAGTATCTGCTGCATGATCTTGTAAATGTCCTGCGAATTTAGCACCTGGATCCGTTGTTCCCTGGTCAGCTTTACTCTCATAATGGCCCCTGCTCCTCTTCCCTTTTTCTTTTCCGTCATTCCCAACCAATAGCAACCAATAGGGTCACCCATTTGTCATGGCATTCGCCCCTGGCCTGTAGGATGCTTATGTGAATTTCAATGGGTAACTTGCAAATCCACTTCAATCGCAATAGTCGTCGCTTTCAGGAAGAAGTTAATACTGCAAATTACACTCGGTAATCTTGATGGTCTCGTAAAAAGTCATTTTTTCAACCGCAGAGACGCGGAGGCACGGAGAAAAGCTCCTAAATTTCAATACGTTCTTC
>CAKKPG010000152.1 GCA_919901555.1 Nitrospiria bacterium
GTCTTCGGCTTCGCCTCATCCTCCTTCACAAAGTCCCGCAGTTCCTCGGTTGGGATGTTCACCCGCTTGTCTTTGTGCTTGACGGTGTCGATGGGGGTGGTGATATTCGATTTCTTTTTTGGCGGCATTATGATATCCTCTCCGGAATAACGCACTTAATCATATTGCTTGTGAACAAACTCTCGGATAATTTTATTCGTTTGGATTTCCTTGAAGAATTTATCATGTGTATACAGTTCGCCCCTCTTTTTGGATTCCTTTGCGACGATCTTACTGACAACACTAATAGCTTTTTTAATAACTTTGCTAATGTTTTTATCGTCGTTCAAATCCAACGCTTTCTTTTCAGCAATAATCTTGATGACATTCAATAAATGAAAGATGGCACGGGAAATAAATGCCTCTTTTTCGTCTATGGCTTCTTTATTTCGTTTCTTTTTCTGAATTTCTTTTTTCATTACCTCAAGAGGCAAATAGAGCTTGTAGGGCAACAACATTTTAACAGCACTGATTTCATTTTCTTCGAATATATCCCCGTATTTTTCGCCAAATACGATGGTCTTCTGATTTTTTGCTTCCGAGGGCATATCAAGATAATATGCCAAGTAAATCTGTCCCAACAATTCGCTATCAATCCTTTTCGTCTTAGCCTCAGATTGATGTTGATTCTTCTTTCTTTCATAAAAATACCCAATGGCCTTAAATTGTTCCTCCAGTTTTTTCTGAATCCTGTCGTTCGCGTGCAAATCACGTGATCTAACCGGTGTCTGACTGTTAGTCGTTTCACTTATCTTTTCTGATATGTGATAATCTTTCTTCGTTTCACAAATTCTGACGAGCAACAGAATGGATTTTATTCTTTCCTTATCCTTCTGATAAGCTTCAAACAAAGCATGCGTCGTCTGACCTCCGTTCACCACCTGCAAATTATTCAATGTTACAGTTGGTGTCGGTGTATGCGGAGTATAGATACACTCCTCGCACACAATAGTTATCCCATTATTCAAATACCAAAATTCATAATTCTGTTCAGCAAGTGCCGTTTCATAGATACTTTGGTTAATTGGATTCTTTAGTTTCAAGTAAACGCGCACATTTTCGTTAAATGCATTCTCGTTAATTTTATCTGGATTGGCCGGATCCATCACCAATTTGATTAAATCCGTAGCATAAATTGTTGCGACAATACCCTTTAACGGGCCATCGCTCCTGTCAAAATATTGCGTATCAACGAATCGCACCTTTCCACTAATTTTGGGGTACTTTTTTTCTAAAATTTTCTGAACAATATCTTCTTGATCGTAATAGAAAAATTCCACGTGCCGAAATTTTGTTAGAGCACTTTCGAATTTGGTAATTGCCTGCACTATGGGCTTTTCTTTGTTAGAACACAGATAGTATTTGAAATTCAAGGGACCCAATTTGAACAGATCCCATATTTCAACAACTTTATCCCACAAAAGAGGATTCACTTCTTTTTCCTTAATCGTTCTCTCGTATATGCTCGTCATTGTTGCGAGAATCTTATCGATTTCATTCCCAGGGAAATTATCTTTTGACTTATCAAATGACTCGGCGTATTTAAAATTGAATATATGCACATCACGTCCACTAATATGAACAGCGTCTATTCCTCCATCCATTGATCCGTCAGTTACAGCATCTTCAATTTCATCTTCGTTTAATGTTAAAATTGCTTCTAGTGCCAGCCATTCAAAGGCATCACTCAACTTATCTAAGCTGTAATCATCCTTATATTTCTTTACCTTTTCTTCAATCGTACTGAACGTACTGAGATTAGCCATTTCAGATCTCCTTGTTCGCGTGCTATCTCCGATCTACCTTTCGCCGATTTTCTCAAACCGCAAGAGCGCCCACGTCAATTCTTTAGCTGACCGGCATCGCCCGCTCTTCCTTGTGCCGCCTACGACATCTTAAAATGCGTTTGCGCTGGAGGTGTATAATCAACAATCTCGTATCCGCTCAAAGTAGGCACTCCGTTTATAAGTTTCATGATGGGTTTCACAGTGCATTCGATCGGGCCTTTGTCATAAGCGATAGTTGAGAATTTATGAATATCAACTGTTTTGGCGACACGAATGTTATATGATGTTTTATCTGATAACTCTATTTTACCCTTTCCGCTTTTTGTATTGAGATCAAAGATCGACCCGATTATTTTGATAGTGAGGTTCTCGATTAATGTTTCCGCTTTATATAGTTGCTTTGAAGAGGGGTCCATTGAAATTGCTTTCTCGACTTTTTTCCCACCTTTCATCCGGTAATAATCAATCGACTTTACCCTGCGACCATCACACAGAGCGGACATGTCTTTCAACGGTTGGAATAATCTCAAAGCACCATTCAGATCGACTTGAGTAGTATTGTGAATGTCCCCATCACTGGACACCAACACTACCGCACCCGGTGAATTTTCGACATTAATTTTTACTTCAACCCGTTTACCTTCATTTCGTTTTTTGCCTAACCATTCAATGATGACCTTGGCGTGCTTGATCTTACTCAAAATAATTTCCATCTGATTTGCAAAATCAGCAGCTACCGGCGTCAATAAGGGCAATACGTCTTTTACGACATCACTCAGTGATATATAGGCATCGATTGAGCCTGTTCTCAACTGAACATCATAGTTGACACTGTCGCGCAGGTCTGCGCTCAATCTTTCTCGCGCGGTCGCTATTACCAATCCGGTGTCAAGCAACATCCTTGTCGTATCCAGCACCTTTATGGTTTCTCTTAGAGAGAGCTTTTCAGCAGTGAATGCCTCGCCCTGCGCATGTAACCTCAAAGATTCCATAATGTCCTTCTCCTCTTCCCCGAAAGAGATGGAATAGACAAATACTTCACCGATTATCTTTTATTGCGTTCTTAACACCGGCACATCATCCCACGTTCTTCCTTCCAACTCCCTCGACAGAACAGTCATCAGTCGTCAGTCGTGATACAGTCGGAAAGTCTATGGTCATTTTTCTCAAAAAGCCTCTTGACAGCCCTTGGAAAGGATGTATAATATTACCAGATTTTGGGACTGGGAATGCTCGGTCGGCAAATGGCCCTGGAAACATCCGGGGCCTTTTGTTTTATGGAAACACCTTCAGCCCCCTGATGAGTCCTTTCCCCCGATAAAACCTTTTCTCGATAATCCCATACGCCGGGTTCGGCTTCTTCGGATCAAGAACAAACCGCGCGATCGGATACGCCGCCAGGTCTGCCATTTGGATGCCGACAATATTCATAATCTTCGGTTTGAAAAGTAGCTGAAACTTGATATTCCGAAACCTGTCCACGGGAACATAGGATGTCCCCTCCGTAAGGATCCGCAGAAAACTCAGATGCAGCTGGTCGTCTTCTCGCTTACCCCTGGCCTCGGCAATGATTTTTACTTCTCTCTCGCCCCTGTCTTCCAGCAGTGGTAAAAGCCGCTCCATGGCAAAGGTCAGCGCTAAATCATATGGGTTATTCGCCAGCAGCCCATAGCGGTCCTTGTGCATCTGCTTCCGGATAACTGACGCTATCAGCGTATATCCATCCATTGCCATAATTTCATTAATCCGCTGATAAAACGGCAACCGCTTCTGCGGATTCAATAAGAACGAGAAATCATTAACGGCCTTTCGTATGTCCCGCGAGTGCAAGATGACCCCTTCGTGACCGAAATAATCCATCTTGAGCCGGTACACGGCGGGAATGATCTTCTCCGAATAAACGGTTTGATCGCAAACAAGCATCACCAACGCGAAGATCGGAAATTCCCTGTCCACGATCTCCAGCGAATGGTCCCCTGTTTCATCAAGATAAACCAGAAGCGGCATGGTGTCAGCTAAGTTCCTTTTATTATGGCTATGAATGTAAAATCAGCTAGCAAGTGACATGTTGCTGCTCGGCATCTAATCCCATGCCCTTCCTTCCAACTGCTACGGCATGCTGCATGATGCAGGATACACGACTCATGATAACGGATTCTTTAATCCTATTGACAAGTTATGCATATCGTTTATAATGAAACATCTCATATGCCAAGTGCATAAGGAGTTGGGTCATCGCTCTGCGTTGGCCTATTATTTTGCATCCTCATTAAAGGTTCCGCTCCGATGACAAGTGCCCATGGGGCACTCTCGTAAGAGTAGTCGGGGCGGTCGCTTTTAAACCCTGTTTAATTGAAATCCGACGCGATGTGTCGGATACTCATTTAGATTAAGTGGGGGTTTCTTTTTTGTCCTGCCTTGCTTTATCCTGCAAGCTTTCCCGCATCTCATTCTTCGCATTCCACGGATCAGTGATCTCGATAAACGCCCACCTGCCGAAACCGCCGTGGTTATTGATTGCGGGTATCCAGAGGGTGTTAGCCGTGGAGACCTTCGCGGCCTTGTCTTTCTTGTGCTCGCCGGTGACTTCGACGATGAGGTTGAGTTCCCCCGATTCCCCCTCACCCCGGCCCTCTCCCCCAGGGGTAGAGGGGGGTTTTATACGCGCGATAAAATCAGGATAATAATTCTTTTCCTCACCGTTCATAGTATAGGGAATGGAAAAACCCAGGTTATAGTTCTTGGCGTAGCTGATGACTTCATCCATGTCCTCAAGAGAGCTCGCCATCTTCTGTTCCCAGGAGATTGTATCGGCAACCACATGCGAGATATGGCACTTGTCCGGTCTGGTTGAATATACCGGCCGCGTAGTATCGAAGTCCACATGGCGGGAAGATCCGATGGTGTCGTAGGGTTTAAGAATGGGCTTAAGCGCTTTTTCCCCTGTGTCGCCGGCAACGATGGCCTTATATATCCGGTCAGCGGCATCGTGCGCGAATTCTATAAGGAGGAGAAGTTGAGGGAACGTGTTGTCCTTCAAGGTAACACAGTCGGTTAGCCACTGTTTTGCGATCTTCAGTATTTGCGGAAACAACCAGGGCTTGCTGCCGCCCTGGTCATCTTTGAAATAATTTTCCAGAACGAGCTTTGCCAGCAGAAATTCAACCTCTTGCTCGCGCCGGTTCTTCAGGTCTTCAAGCGTGTGAATACTCGATTCGCCGACAATCGGGTCGAGTTGAACGCGAGTAGGCACGTCGGCGGTAGAGAGCGCCAGTTTCGATGCGTCTGTGAAACGGACTGAAAGTCTTTCCGCCGGCAGTTCATAGCGGTAGCCGTCAACGCGAGGGAAGGTTATCTCACAGGCGATTCGATCTTCAAGGGCTCGCACGCGGGTAGGAGTCGGGCCGGGCTTGGGTTGCTCGGTTGATCCCGAGCAAGGAATGAACGAGAACGGCACGCCGTAGACCTCGGCATATTCCGGTTCAAACATGCCCTGATCATTCGTCGCGTAGCTCATGCGTCGAAGGCCGCGGCCTACTACCTGCTCGCAAAGAAGCTGCGTGCCGAAGGCGCGTACACCGAGAATGTGAGTAACTGTGTTTGCGTCCCACCCTTCCGTAAGCATCGAGACCGAGACCACGCACTTCACCTGCTCGCCGAGCTTACCCTGCTTGCCTACCGTGTTCATGACCTCACGGAGAAGGTCTTCATCGGTCAGGCCCTCGACGTCCCGACCGGGGAAGCGCTGCCGGTATTCCTGCTTGAACTCTTCGATCTCGGCCGCGGCGATCTTCTTGAAATCCGCGCTCATGGCCTCGCCCGATTCGAGCTGTTCGCTGTCGATCAGGACGGTGTTCGGGCGGGCGCTCCATCGGTCGCCGTCAACGTTGCTGAATATTTTGAGCTCGCCAGGTACCAGGACCGTCTTGTCATTCTTAAGCGTCTTTTCCCATCCGGCAACGTAATCGAACACAAGCTTGGATACGTTCGTATTGTTGCAGACCACGATGAAGACCGGCGGGGTCAAGCCTTTCGCCCGGGCGTCGGCGTTCCCTTCCCAGAGGCGATAGTACTTTTCGTAATTTCCGTAAAGGCTATGGAGCGCGCCCTGGAGTTCCTTCGGCAGTTTAGGCTCGCCGCTTAATGCTTCGGTCTTGCGTCCCTTCTTGGGAAGATGGTCCCTGATACCCTGCCAGAGGTCACGGTAGGTGGGTTGCTCGCGCACCATGGAATCGTCGGCAACAGGCACGCGGGGTACTTTGACGATGCCGCATTCGATGGCGTCGATGAGCGAAAAGTCCGACACGACCCAGGGGAAGAGCGTGCCCTCGGGATAGCCTGATCCGCGGAGAAAGAAGGGCGTTGCCGAAAGATCATAGACGGCCTTGACGCCGATCTTTGACTTGACCGCCTCTAGACCGGAAATCCAGACACGGGCTTCTTCTTCGCGCTTCTCCGCTTCCTTGCGCTCGTCGCCCTTTAGCTTGACATCTTCCTCCACGGCGCGGCGGCGATAACAATGATGGGCCTCGTCGTTGATGATGACGATGTTTTTCTTGTTTCCCAGCTCCCGGCAGACGCGCCGGACCATCTGGTCAGGAGTTTCGGTGAATGGGCTTTCCCCGCCCTGGGTCAGAATGCTCTTGGTAAGCTTGCCTGCGCCGTTCTTCTCCCGAAACTTGAAGGCGTGGAAATTGGTGATAAGGATTTTGGCTTTGTTCAGTTCCTCCATGAAGTCCGAAGGCAGGACATCGCGCTGGCGGTAGTAGTTCTGCGGGTCGTTCGGGAGCAGCACGCGGAGCCGGTCGCGGATGGTGATGCCGGGAGTGACGATCAGGAAGGTATCGGAGAACCGGGCGTCTTGCGGATTTGCCAGCTTGTTCAGGGCCTGCCACGCAATAAGCATGGCCATGACCACGGTCTTGCCGCTGCCTGTGGCCATCTTGAAGGCGATCCTGAACAGGAGCGGATTGGCGGCCTCGTTCTTTTCCCGGAGATAATTTTCAATCCAGGCATCGCCGTATTTACCGGCGACTTCGGTGATATAAATGGAAGTTTCTAAGGCTTCGCGCTGGCAGAAGAAGAGTTTCTTCTCCCGGTCGGGGTTGTTCCAGTAGTCGAGAAGGCGGCTGGTCGTTTTGGAGACGCCGACATAACCGCCCTTCCTCCACACGTCGATCCGGGAGCGGATACGGTTGATCTCGTCGTTTTCCTTGAGTCGGTCTTCAGTCCATTCTGTGTCTAAATGAAGTTGAGCCTGCCTTCCCCGGCTTCGCGGACGGGCGATGGGGATGAAGTAGGCGCTTCGCCTGCGGGTGCCTTCAATAATCTCATTGGTGATTCCTTCTTCGGTGAACTTGAAGTGGCGCTTGGGCTCGTCGTAAGGTGAATTTATGACGGGATTTTCAATGACGACCTGTTTCACCGGCTATCTCCCACTCATCTGTTTCATGACCTATCAAAAGGTACTATAAAACCAGGGGAAATACAAGCAGTTTCAGTTGGCGGGTGTTGCATGAAAAACAAAACCCATACCGGATAACCAGCATGGGCTTGTGAGGAGAAAAAAATCAGAGCGGGCCGTAAGCCGAGTTCTGTCTCCCCTGATTTCTCAGGGGCGGTGATCATTTATCTGGGCCTTCGATTGCTCGAAGGTTCAAGCGGCCTACCCGGAAGTCTCGGACGGGCCGTCCTTACTCCCGGTTTCCCGGGAGATGCTTCCCTATGTGGCCTTGCTCCAGGCGGGGTTTTCCAAGCACCCCCGGTCACCCGGGGGCCTGGTGAGCTCTTACCTCACCGTTTCACCCTTACCCCTTTCGGGGCGGTCTTCTTTTCTGTGGCACTTTCCATGGGGTCGCCCCCTGTCCCGTTTCGGGACCGCCTTGCCCTGTGGAGCTCGGACTTTCCTCCCCCCGTTGCCGGGGAGCGATCACCTCGCCCGCTCTGAAATCTAAAGAACAAAAGATACCGTAGGCTGTAGACAGAATACAGTAGGCAGGAAACAGCAGCTTTGCCGCATCGCTCCCTGTCTACTACCTGCTGTATACTGTCTACTTGACCTTCTCATCTATCGCCTTGTTCGCCAGGGCGTCTGCTTCCCTGTTCTGCGCTCGTGGTATGTATTGTACCTCAACGCTCCCGATCTTTGCAATAAGTTCCTTGGCCCTGTTGTACAACGGCTTGAGGCCCTCGTTCTTCACCCGGTACTGGCCGTTGAGCTGTTTCACGAGGAGCTCCGAGTCGGCAAAGAGTTTGACACGGGAGACCTCGAGCTTCACGGCATGCTCCAGCCCGATGATCGCCGCGGTGTATTCGGCCACATTGTTGGTTGCCGTCCCGAGATACCGGGCAATCCTCGCCACCGGCTCGTCGTCCTGCATGATGAAGACGCCCGCACCGGCTTCTCCGGGGTTATTCCGGGACGCGCCGTCGGTATAAATGATCAGATTCTGAGTAGTCACCTTATCCTTTATAAAACAGAATGCGGTTGCAGTGGGGACAGGGGATGATGCCGGCGTTTTTCTTCACGTTCACGAAGACCTGGGGAGGAATGCTCATGTAGCAGCCGGAACAGGATTCTCCGCGGACCTCGGCAATGGCCTTGCCCCGCAGTCGTTCGAGCAGGCCCTGATACCGCGCAAGAACGGCGGGTTCCACGCGGGAGGCGATCTTTTGCCTCGCTTTTTCGCCGATGTTCAGGTTCTCAGTAATCCGCGCCACTGCCGCCTCGTGCTCCTTCTGCTCGGCCAGGAGCGCCGCTTCCTCTTCCGCGACCTTCTTCTCGGCTGCTGCGATCTGCGCCGTGGCGGCATCGATCTTCTCCATGAGGGCGATGATGTCGTCTTCGACGGTCTTGTTCTCCTGCTCCGCCGTTTCGATCTCCTTGAGCAGGGCCTGGTATTCTTTGTTGGTTTTTATTTCCGAAGTGCGCGCTTTGAGTTTTTCCACCTTTTGAGCGCCTTCTTCGAGGTCGCGGTCCCGGTCGCGCTTGCTCTTCAGGGCCTCCTGGAGGGACTGTCGGGTTTGTTCCAGTTCTTCCTTGATTGCCCTTCGCCGCTCGTCGAGGGACGCGAGCAGACCGGGCAGCCGGTTTTTCTCTTCGCGCAAGACGCGGAGCTCACTGTCCGCCGCCTGAAGCTCTATGAGCAGGCTCAGTTGTTCATCCATTGCTGGCTCCAAAATAAAAATGCGCCCGAGGCGCATTTTTAGAACGCATATTCTCTTTTTCTGTTGCCGTGAACCTGGCGCGTCTGCTGTTCCTCATCTGGCGTTGTCCGTTCCGTTCTTCTTGTGAGAATATGGTGGGCCCACCAGGACTCGAACCTGGGACCAACCGGTTATGAGCCGGTAGCTCTACCAGCTGAGCTATGGGCCCGGTTCACCGCTGTAGTGACGGGCATGCATACACGAGCAAGCGACGGTCATATTGACACAACAGGGCGCAAATGTCAAGCGCTCCGCCAAGCTATTCCATGAAACTCTTGAGCTGCTTGCTCCTGCTCGGGTGGCGAAGCTTCCGGAGCGCCTTGGCCTCGATCTGGCGAATGCGCTCGCGCGTCACATCGAATTCCTGCCCCACTTCTTCCAGGGTGTGGTCGGTATGCTCCCCGATGCCGAACCTCCAGCGAAGCACCTTTTCCTCCCGCTCGGTGAGGGTGCCGAGCACCTTGCGCACCTGGTGGTAGAGGTTTTCCCGGATGGCCGAATCCAGGGGAGACATGACCTTCTTGTCTTCGATGAAATCCCCCAGGTGGCTGTCCTCCTCCTCGCCGATGGGCGTCTCGAGGGAGATGGGCTCCTTGGCGATCTTCATGATCTTTCTGACCTTCTCAACGGGCAGCTTCATGGACGCCGCGATTTCCTCGGTGGTGGGCTCCCTGCCGAGTTCCTGCACGAGCCCGCGCGACGTGCGGATCAGCTTGTTCATGGTCTCGATCATGTGCACGGGGATGCGGATGGTGCGCGCCTGGTCGGCGATGGCCCGCGTGATGGCCTGCCGGATCCACCACGTAGCGTAAGTGCTGAACTTGTACCCGCGCTGCCATTCGAACTTGTCCACGGCCTTCATGAGGCCGATGTTCCCTTCCTGGATCAGGTCGAGGAACTGGAGCCCCCGGTTCGTGTACTTCTTTGCGATGGAGACCACGAGCCGCAGGTTCGCTTCAACAAGCTCGCTTTTGGCGTACTTGGCGCGCTCCTCGGCTTTCTCATACCCGCGGAGCGCCTTTTTGAGGTTGTCCGCCGAAACGCCGCATTCCGCCTCCGCCTTTCTCGTGCGCTTGCAGGCGCTGCGATACAATTTTTCCATCTCCTGGAGGATGTCCGATTTGATCTCAAGCCGGCGCGCGGCGTTTTTGAGCTCCCGCTCTCCTGCGCGCATCTTCCTGAAGACTTCCTTCAGTTGATCGAGGCTCAGGCCCGATTTCTTCTGGAGCGCGTGGACCTCCCGTTCGCACTGGGTGATCTCGCCCACCATCTCCCGGAGCTTCAGCACCACCCGGTCGGTCTGGCGGCAATGGATGTTCAGCGCCTCGAGCTTGTCGAACAGGGCGTACCGGGTCGTCTGGACCTTCTCCCGCACGCCCTTTTTCCTGGCCTCGCTCAGGCGGCTGCTGTTCGCATTGTTCAGGAGGGTATGGAGGTTTTTGCTGTGGCGGTCGATCTCGGTGATGAGCTTGAGCACCCGGGCATGGATCTCCTCTTCGTTCTGGATCTGGAGGTCCTCAAAATCATCGTCACCCGAGTGGACCACCTCGTGGATGCTGATCTTGCCTTTTCGCAGCTTATCGCCCAGCTCGCGCACTTCCTGGAGCGAGAAGGGCAGGCTGTAGACGATCTGGGCGGCCTCGCGCTTGCCCTCTTCGATGCGCTTGGCGATGGCCACTTCACCCTCTTTGGACAGGAGCGGCACGGTGCCCATCTCCTTGAGGTAGAGCCGCACGGGATCATCGGTCTTGCCGAGCCCGGGGTCCACCTCTTCCTCCTCGGCCTCTTCTTCTGCGACCTCTTCGAGGCCCAGATCCTCGGGCTCCAGGCCCTCTTCCATATCCTCATCTGCCGACGGACGCGCCTTTCCGTTCTGGCGGGAGTCCGCGATGTCGATATCCACCTCTTCCTCGCCGAACAGCGAGATGATGCTGTCGAGCTGTTCCGTGGAAACGTCGCCGGGAGGAAGAGGCTCTCCCACCTCGTCATAGGCCGCGTAGTTCCGCTCTTTCACGGACGCAGCCGGTTTTTTCGTTTCCTCCGTCTTTCCCCGCTTTGGCATACTCTGGTGCTCCTTTTTACCCATACCCATTCTCTCACAATCACGATTTGACCGCTGCCCTTCATCACACGTAACTACCCAGGTCTGCCGCTCCGCACAGGCGCAAAAAAGCGCGCCGTGACCGTCAGGGCAGCGCCGCTTCAGCCAAAACAGCGCGTGCGCAGCGAAAGCGCTGCGGGTACGGGCGCCGACAGTGTGAAGGGCAATAGCACGCTGGCGCGCCTTGCGCCGAAGCGAAGTGGCTGACCTGGGCAGGTACCATTACACAAGCCTGAGATTTCTACAGGCCGGGTATCCGCCTGCCGGGCCTTTGATACAGCCGGTTCTGTTCCTCCAGGAGTTTGCGGTGTTCCGCCCAATCTCCTCTCGCTGCCGCTTCATTGATCGCCCTCGTCAGCGTCTTTATCTTTTTTTCGTAATTCTGCTGCTTGATCACGCTTACGCAATCGTTACAATGTTTCTGCGGGTCGCTGTAATCAATATCGAGTGCGGAATAATGGGTGATCAAACCGCTCAGTTCTTCATCGTCGTCGTTCAGCAGGGCCTTGACATCCAGCCTGCCGCCGGCATCGAGCAGGGAAAAGATTTTCTTCGCGGCCCGCTGGTAGAGCGGATCCGTGAACTCCTCGGGCGCGATGTCTCCTCTGATGCTCCGGGCCATGTTTTCATCTCGCAGCATGAGGTGAATGAGGATCTCCTCCGCCCGGGGCCGCTGCTGCCGGGGCCGGGACACCGGCGCGCTGCCGGCCTGCCGCGGCTTCGCCTGCTTGGTCATCTCCTGCCGGAGCAGGGTCTCGTTCACATCCAGGGCCTCGGCCGTCTTTTTAAGGTAGTAGTCGCGCTCGATGCCGCTGGGGATCCTGGCGATGACCCCGAGCATTTCCGACGCCATTTCCACCTTCTCATCGATGGAGGCAGTGGCCCCTCCCCGAACCACCTGGGAGAGGACGAAATCCATGAACTTCAGGGACTCACGAAGCCGGGCGGCAAAGGCGTCGTGGCCGTGCTTCTGCAGGAACGTGTCCGGGTCGTCGCCGTCCGGCAGGGAGACCACGTTCACCTTCATCCCGGCCGCGATGAACAGGTCGAGCCCGCGCAGGGCCGCCTTCACCCCCGCCGGGTCCGGGTCGAAGATGAGCACGAGCTTCTGTGCGAACCTCCGCATCTGCCGGAGGTGCCCCTCGGTGAGGGCCGTACCGAGCGTGGCCACGGCGTTCTGCACGCCGAACTGGTGGCAGGCGATGGCGTCGAGGTAGCCCTCGACGATGATGAAATACCCGAGCTTCCTGCCCTGTTCCTTGGCCCTGTCGAGGCAGTACAGGACGTTGCTCTTGCTGTAAAGCGGCGTCTCGGGCGAGTTCAGGTACTTCGGCAGGGAGTCGTCCATGACCCTGCCGCCGAAAGCGATCACATTCCCCGAGAGGTCCCGTATGGGAAAGATGATCCGGCCCCTGAACCGGTCGTAATGTCCCTCGCCCTCGCTCCGTTTGACGATAAGACCGGCCTTTTCCATGAGGCCGGCGGGATGCCCCTTCTGCTTGAGATGCCGCAGGAGCGCGTCCCACTCGGACTTGGCCCAGCCGAGTGAAAAATCTTTGACTACCGAATCGCTGAGGCCCCGCTTTTTGAGATACGCCCTGGCCGCACTGCCTGTAGGGCCTTCGAGCTCTTTTCGGAAAAAATCCGCGGCCTCGGTGATTACGGCAAGAAGCGCCTTCCGCTCGTCGTCGCTTTTCTTCTCACCCACCCGCGGCCTGCTCTCCGGGAGCGTAATTCCCGCCTTGCCGGCGAGTTGCCGCAGGGCCTCGGGAAAGTTCAGGCCTTCCTGGGATTCCAGGAATCTGAACACGTCTCCGCCTACGCCGCAGCCGAAGCAGTGGAATATCTGTTTGTCGGTATTGACGGTGAAGGACGGGGTCTTCTCCGCATGGAACGGGCAGAGCCCCACGTAGTTCTTCCCGGTCTTTTTGAGGGACACATACCCGGAAACGATATCAACGATGTCGACGCTGTCCCTGACCCTGCTTATGACGTCTTCAGAGAACACGTTATTTCTTCAGCTCCGCCACCGTCACCCCCGCGCCGCCCTCGGCCGGCTTCCCGGGCCGCGTGGCTGCCACGAGGGGATGGTTTTTCAGGCATTCCGCCACCGCACTCTTGAGCGCGCCGGTTCCCGTTCCATGAATAACGGTAACTGACGAAAAACCGCTGAGCGACGCACGATCGATAAACCGTTCAACCTCTGACTTCGCCTCGTCCACACGAAAGCCGAGGATGTTCACTCTGTCCGGCAAGCCTTCACTTTCGTTCAGGTCTGCGCCCCATCCGGAAGACGCTGCCGCTTCCCGACGCATGGGCGCGTGCCCGCTCTTAAGCGGCAGGACGTCACGGGCCTGGAGCTTGAGCTTTTTGCCGTCCACGTCGAGTTCAAGCATGCCTTTGTGCGCAGCGATGACGATGCCCGTTTTCTTGAGCCTCGGAACTCTTACCCGGTCGCCGGGACGGAGTTCATATGCAGTTGCGGGCTGGACTTCCTCCGGCTCCGGTCCCTCCGGCTCAAGCCGCTTTGCCAGGGACGCAACGCCGGCGCTCTCTCTCGTTACCTCGGCGCGGGTGATCGACGACACACGGGAAAGTTCACGGAGCTTCTGCCTGAGTTCGTCCAGCGTGCCCCGGGCTTCCTCACGGGCCTTTGCCTTGAGCGCCCGAACTTCCTCACGGGCGGCCCGGGACAGGGCCTCGGCCTCCTGTCGTTGTTCCTCTGCAACGGCGAGCTGTTTTTCGATATGCTCCTTCTGTGAACGGAGCTGCCGCGAATCGCTCTCGATCTGTTCCAGCAGGCGGTCGAGCCCTGCCTCATGCTCTCCCAGACGGGACCGGGCTTCGCGGATCACCTGGTCCGGGACCCCGAGCCTTACCGCCATGTCCAGGCCGTAGCTCCTGCCCGGCCTGCCAGGAATGATGTGGTACGTAGGCTTAAGCGTCTCCGGATCAAACTCCATTGCCGCGTTCAGTGCGCCGCTCGTCTGGGCCCCGAAGAGCTTGAGCGCGCTGTGGTGCGTCGTAATCACCGTCATGCACCCGCGTTCGAGCAGGCTCGAAAGTACGGCCGCTCCCAGGGCCGCTCCCTCCGCAGGGTCAGTGCCTGATCCCAGCTCGTCCAGCAGCACCAGGGAGTCCCGGTCCGCGAGCCGAAGAATCTCCGCCATCTGGCGCACGTGCGACGAGAACGTGCTCAAGTCCTGTTCCAGGCTCTGCTCGTCGCCGATGTCGGCGAAGACCTCGCGAAAGACCGGTATCTCGCTTCCCTCACCCGCGGTCACGGGCAGCCCGGACTGGGCCATGAGGCACAGAAGCCCCATCGTTTTTAAGATGACGGTCTTGCCGCCCGCGTTCGGCCCGCTGATGATCAGCGCGCGGCTGCCGTTTCCGAGTTCGATATCGTTCGGGACGCTGTCCGGCCCGCTCCCTGCCGCGGCCTTCCGCTTCCGGACGAGCAGCGGATGCGCGGCCCTGCGGAGCCGGATGCGCCGGCCTGCCGGAATTTCCGGGACCGTGGCGCCGTAGTCGATGCCGAACCTGGCCCGGGCGCAGATGGCATCGATCTCCGCCAGGGCCTGGATCGTTTCTGCAATGCCCGTTGCTTCCTGCGCCAGAAGTGACGTAAGCTCACGCAGGATGCGCTCCACCTCCTCCCGTTCCTCCATGCGGAGTTCGGCGAGGCGGTTGTTCTGCTCCAGGACCTCCAGCGGTTCCACGAAGAGCGTGGCCCGAGAACCGGACTGTCCATGCACGACGCCCTTCAGGCTCTGCCGGAAATTCGGCTTGAGCGGCAGGACGTAACGGTCGTCTCGGATCGTGACCACCGGCTCCTGGACCACCTTCTGCGTGCCGCCGTCCTGGAGAATGCGGGACATGCGGTCGAGGATCTCATCACGCATCCTGTTGACCTGCTTCCGTATCCTCCTGAGGGCCGGACTGGCTGAGTCCTTTACCTCGGCCCGCTCATCAACGGCGGCAAGGACCGCGTCCTCGAGGTGCTTGAGCAGCCGGATATGCACCGCCCTGGCACAGAGACGGGGAGCGGCCACTGCGGACCTGCCGGCTCCTTCACCTTCGAACCTTTGGAAAAAAGCCTTGAGCCGCCGCCCCGCGCCGAGCGTTGTGGCCGAGTCCAGAAGCTCGGCAGGCGAGAGCATGCTGCCCGGAACGCCGAGCTTCTCCACTGCCTGCCGGATATCGAGGATCCCTTCCAGGGGCGGCCGCTCACCGCTCTGGAGAATCCGGACAACCTCTTCCGTCTCCTCCAGGAGCGCCGCAACCGTCCCGCTGTCCGTTGCCGGCTGGAGCTCCGCCACAACGGCCCTGCCGGACTCTGATGCGGCATACCCGGCAACGATATCCTTTATCTTATCATATTCCAATACCCTTAGGGTGTGCTGGTTCATACCTCGTGGCCGCGTGTGCCGCTTGGTCAGGATGCTCTCCTGAACCGCTTAAAGCCGGAGCTCTCGACCACCTCAAGGGGATGCCGCTTTTCCACGGCATCGAGCAGCAGATTAAACCCCAGGGTATCGCTGGAGATATGGCCCGCGATCACCACATGGAGATGGTGCTTCTCTGCTTCTTTGCGGTGGTCATCGGAGACGTGCATGGCAATGATGGTCCCGACGCCGGCCTGGGAGAGTTTTTCCATGCCCTCTTTGGCCCCCTCGGTGCCTCCCGTCATGTCAACGAACACCTTTCCGGCCCGCTGGTCTTCCGAGCCGAGGAGTATCCGCGGACCTGCATTATTCTTTGCGGCCTCGCGGTACTCGGGAATGTCCTTGATGAGCTTCATCACGTCCTTGAGCCTGCGGGGAGAATCCCCGTCGAAGAGGGCCTGAAGATGGCGCGCCACCATGTTGTCCGCGGGCGTGTGGAGACAGAGAAAGGGGATATCGAGGAGCCGGGCCGCATCAACGCTGCGCGTGTGGTTCGCCGGCAGGAGCCTGCGCTCCACATCCTTCATTCTGCCCGCCAGGAGGCTCTCCGCGACGTTGATGGGCACGCCGAACCGGTGAAGGATATCGGCCTGCATCTTCATCACTTCATAGAAGTTCGCATAGGCCCTGCCTTCGGGATGATGGGACAGAACGAGATCAATGCCCTCGCCCTTCTGGTTCAGCCGGTCGGCGAGGAGGAGTTCCGGCGCTTCCATATCAATTCCGGCAAGGATCTTCCGGACTTCCCGGTCCGGGTCCCCGTGGAGTATCCTGCTGTCGGTGTAGGGATTGCTCAGGCGCTCCGTGTCAAAGAACGCCTTGTCCTCGGGCTTGAGCTCTTCGTAGGCCTTTTTTGCTTCCTGCAGCTCCTGCTCCAGGGCCGCCTTGCCGCGCGGGTCAGCTTCCATGCCGGCCTGGATCGCCAGTTCGTAAAATTCCTGAAGTTTCATTCCGGAGAACTCCTGAAAAAAATCAGGGGGCCTTCTATCATGGCCCCCTGTCCATTGGTCATTGAACGCACGGCATCAACATGAACGGATATTATCCCAATGCGCTTTTAACCAGCTCGCTCACGAGCTTGTTATCGGCACGGCCGCCGATCATGGGGACGAGGGCCTTCATGACCTTGCCCATGTCCCGGGGGCCCTGCGCCCCGGTCTGGGCGACGGCGTCGCGGACCAGGGCCTCCACTTCTTCCCGGCCAAGCTGCTTGGGCAGATACACTTCCAGAAGGGCGACCTCCGCCGTCTCCTTATCCACCAGGTCCTGCCGCCCGCCCTTGGCAAACTGCTCGATGGAGTCTTTCCGCTGTTTGATGAGAGCGCGTACCGTCTCGATCACCTCTTCGTCGGTAAGCGGCCGCCGCTTGTCGATCTCCTTGTTCTTGAGCGCTGCGCTTACCATCCGGAGGGCGGAAACCTTGTCCTTGGCGCCGGACTTGAGGGCATCCTTGATATCAGCGTCGATCTTCTCCCGTAATCCCATACCGTTCCCTCTCCCCGCGACGCCGGTTTATCGGCGCCCGCCGCTGAACGCGGCCGGTTTAGCCATGCCGGTAGATTCGGGCTGTCTTGGCGGCCTTTTTCCGCGCCGCAATCGCCTTCTTCTTCCGTTTTACGCTCGGCTTTTCGTAGTGCTCTCTTTTCTTAACTTCCGAAAGGACACCTTCTTTTTCGATGCTCTTCTTGAATCTTCGGAGCGCGGCCTCAAAGGGCTCGTTCTCGCGTAACCTTATGCTCGGCACCTTTTCATGCACCCCCCTCCTTATACATGCCGTAGTGTCAAAAGTTTTACCGCAGAGCACGCCGAGAACGCAGAGAACTTCTTGAATTAAAACATCTTCTACGCTTTCTCTGCTCCCTCCCCCCCTGCGGCCTTTCAAAATCAGCTTATTCTTGCCTGAATTTCATGTTCTGAACGCCTTGATAATCATTTTAGTCGCTTATAACCAGATCCGATGATGTTTTCTCTTACTTGCTCAGCTTTTGTTTTCTTCTCTCTTACTCTCTGCGTCCTCTGCGCACTCTGCGGTGAACTTTTTTCATAGAATTTTTGACACTACCATACATGCCATTGATTATATTATGTTTTTGCGGAATTGCTGAAGTGACCACAAGAACCACTGCTCACCATCTTTGGGAAGAACAGTGCACGAATAATCATTTAAATTAACCACTCAACCGGTGAATGTCAAGAGAAATTTTTGGAATTTCGCTACATTTTCAGCCATTTTGTGCGGCAGGAGAAAGACGGGGCCTTTGCGGTGGTCCTTCGAAGGATCAGCTCCGGTATGCTGCGTTGATCTTGACATACTCACAGGACAAATCGCACGTCCAGACGCTTGCTTCGCCTTTGCCCTTATGGAGGTCGATGGCTATCTGTATCTCCCTCTGTTTGAGCGCAGATGCCGCATCGCGCTCCGCTGCTTTTCCCTGGCCGAGGCCATTTTCGACGATCTTCGCTTTGCCGATAAAGATATCCGTCCGGGCCTCATCCATCTCTACGCCGGCATATCCGAGGGCGGCCATGACCCTTCCCCAGTTGGGGTCTTCGCCGAAGAGGGCTGTTTTTACGAGACTGGACTTTGCCACGGCCATCGCGGCCCGTTTTGCCTCAACAGGCGTCTTCGCGCCGCGAACGGTGATCTCTACGAACTTCGTGGCCCCTTCGCCGTCGCGCACCACCTGCATGGCCAGCGAGCGCGTGACCGCATCAAGACAGGCCTGAAACTTCTTGAGGTCCTTGCTTCCCGCCGCGGGCCGCTTGTTCCCTGCGGCCCCGTTGGCCATGCAAAGGATCGTGTCGTTCGTGCTCGTTTCGCCGTCCACGGTTATGACGTTGAACGATCTGTCCGTCGCGGCCTGAAGCGCTTTTTTGAGCATGGGCGCCGAGATAAGCGCATCGGTCACCATGAAACAGAGCATAGTGGCCATGTCCGGATGGATCATGCCCGAACCCTTGGCGATACCGGCCAGCGTCACTGTTCTGCCGCCGATCTCTTCCTGCACCACGAACAGCTTCGGATAGATGTCCGTGGTCATAATGGCCTCTGCCGCCGGTTCCCACCCCGATGCCGAGAGAAGTCCCGAGGCGGTTGCTATGCCGGTCGCAATCTTCGTCATCGGCAGGAACTCGCCGATCACTCCCGTAGATGCCACATAGACCGCATCGGGCCTGATGCCGAGTCCCTGCGCCGCCATCTCTGCTGTGGCGCGGGCATCGGCGAACCCGCGTTTGCCGGTACAGGCGTTGGCGCAGCCGCTGTTCACGATGATGGCCTGGCCTTTGCCGGATTTCACCCGCGCCGTGTCGAGTACCACCGGCGCCGCCTTTACCCGGTTTTTCGTGAACAGGCCGGCGACCGCGGCTTCACGGTCTGAATAGATAATCGTGAGGTCTTTTTTCCCGTTCTTTTTAATGCCGCAGTGGATTCCCCAGGCCTTGAACCCGGGTACGGAAAAACTCCTGACATCGAGAATTCTCATTCTTCTACCTCTGTCCGATAGAATAAACGCTCCGTCGCTGAGACGCGGGGTCCTCAGAAAAACGCTGGCGCGCCTTGCGCCGACCTGCTTGCGCGTACACGCAGGCAAGAGCGAAGTGGCTGACCTGAGTAGTTGCTTTTTCTTTTCACGGGAATATCCCCGCGAACTTCAAGCCTTCGGCCTCATCAAACCCCATCATGAGGTTCATGTTCTGGACCGCCTGGCCCGAAGCGCCTTTCACCAGGTTGTCGATGGCCGTTACCACAACTGCCCGTCCGGTGCGGGGATCGGCATACACCCCGATGTCGCAGAAATTGGAGCCGCGCACGTTCCGCACGTTCGGGAACTGCCCGAGGGGGAGCACCCGGACGAAGAGCTCCTTTTTGTAAAACTCTCCGTACAGAGAATGCAGGCGTCCCGTGTCCGTCTCCGTCTCAAGCCGCGCGTAGATCGTCGTCAGGATGCCGCGGTTCATGGGAACCAGATGGGGCGTGAACGAAAGGGTTACCTGTTCTCCCGCCAGAAGGGAGAGCTCCTGCTCGATCTCGGGCGTATGGCGGTGGGTGCCGACCTTGTACGCCATGAACCCTTCGTTCACTTCCGGGAAATGGTGCGCCGGCGAAGGGCTCCGACCCGCGCCCGAGACGCCCGACTTGGAATCGATCACGATGCTCGTAAGGTCGATCATCTGCTTCTTGATAAGCGGAGAAAGTCCGAGGATCGCGCTCGTTGGATAGCACCCGGGATTTGCGACAAGCTTCGCCTTTTTGATCTCCTCCCGGTGCAACTCCGGCAGGCCGTATACGGCCGTCTTCAGAAGATCAGGGTACTGGTGGCAGTGCTCGTACCATTTTTCGTAAAGCGCGGGATCGGACAGCCGGTAATCCGCCGAGAGGTCAACCACCTTTGTCCCGAGCTTGCGGAGCCGGAAGCCTGCTTCCTGGGCCGTCACGTGCGGCAAAGCGAGAAATGAGAAGTCCGCCTTCTTCGCGATGACCTCCGGGTCGAAGGCCTCGCACCGGAGCTCCGTTAAACCGGCGAGATGGGGAAAGATGGACGTGATCGGCTGGCCCGCGGACTTCTCCGAGGTCACGGCCGTAACGATGATGCGAGGATGGCCGAGAAGTATTCTGAACAGTTCTCCGCCCGTGTATCCGCTGGACCCCACAATGGCTACATTCAGTTTGTCCTTAACCATCTCTGCTCGTATTTGCCTGCCCGGGAAAGAGGTCAGCGTGGTTCTCTGCTGATCCGGGAGGTCCTTTTAAAGTAACTTCTTAGGTCTGCCGCTGAGCACAGGCGCAAAACAGCGCGTGCGCAGCGAAAGCGCTGCGGGTAGGGGCGCCGACAGCGTGAAGGGCAAGAGCACGCTGGCGCGCCTTGCGCCGAAGCGAAGTGGCTGACCTGAGTAGTTACCTTTTAAAAAAAAGGGGAAGGCATCTTTACCTTCCCGTGGTATTCACAATCATCGGCATTAGCTGAGGTTTGCTATCTATGCCCCTCTCGACAGGAAGCAGGAAAACAGGCTCCACCCGCGAGAGGCGACGACAGACCCCGAACGGTTCCGCGTTATCTCTTGGAGAACTGGAACCGCGCCCGTGCGCCCTTCTGCCCGTACTTCTTGCGCTCCTTCTCTCTGGGGTCGCGGGTCAGCAGGCCCTCTTTCCGGAGTTTGCCTCTTGATTCGGCCTCCACGGAAACGAGCGCCTTCGAGATCCCGTGCCTGATAGCGCCGGCCTGACCCGAAGAGCCGCCGCCCACCACACTGACCATCACGTCAAACTTGTCAACGGTGCTCGTAATTTCAAAGGGCTGGCGGATGATCATCTTGAGCACATCCCTGCCGAAGTACTGATCTACCGGCCTGTCATTGACCGTTATCTTACCGCTGCCGGACATCAGCCACACCCGTGCGATGGAATTTTTCCGCTTTCCCGTTGCGTAATATCTGGATACCGTTGCTGCTGACATCAAATCCTCCCTCGTACTGTCTCTTCGTCCTGGTTAAAACTTCATTTCCACCGGCTGCTGAGAAGCGTGTGGATGTTTTTCGCCTGCATACACCTTCAGCTTGCTCAGCATCTGTTTGCCAAGCCTGGTTTTGGGAAGCATACCCTCGACGGCCATCTTGAGCACGTTTTCGGGCCTGGTCTTCATGAGCTTGCCCGCAGTCACCGACTTGAGACCGCCGGGATAGCCGGAATGCCGGTAATAGACCTTCTGGTCGAGCTTCTTTCCCGTGAGATGCACCTTGTCCGCGTTTACCACGATCACGAAATCGCCGGTGTCCACATGGGTGGTATAGATCGGCTTGGTCTTTCCTTTAAGCACCGAGGCAATGCTGCTCGCCAGCCTTCCCAGGGTCTTGCCCGAGGCATCGACTACAAACCAGGCCCTCTTGATATCCTCTTTTTTTGCTGAAAACGTGCCCATAATTCCCGCCTTTACCAGTAACGTTTTGTTAAGAAGAGCGAATATAAACAATTTCAGCATATTTGTCAAGACTTTTTGTGTGTTTTATCTCTCAAAAAGCCGCCCAGCAGTGCCGAATCCTCGATTTTCCAAAAAAACCTTTAAATTTTACGCCGTTAAAATCCGTGAGCATTTTTTGGGGAGAATGGAACGGTGCTCCAAATGCACTTTCCACAAAAGCAAAAGGCGGTGATCGCTCACCGCCTTTTCAAGCCTTCCGGACCCTGCCCCTGTCTACTGCCCCTGTCTACTGTCTACTGCCTACTGTCTACTGCCTACTGTCTACTGCCTACTGTCTACTGCCTACTGCCTACTGCCTACTGCCTACTGCCTACTGCCTGCCGGCCTACTGCCTGCTGGCCTACGCCTTCGCCTCGGCCGCCCTCTTCTGACGAAGGGTCTGCGGGAGCGAC
>CAKKPG010000153.1 GCA_919901555.1 Nitrospiria bacterium
TCTTGACGGCAACCGAGGTGAGGTTGCCGATATTGTCCTGGGTGTAGGTGACGGTCCGGCCGATGTTGTCCTGGATGTCCATGAGCCTGCCGGTTGCGGCGCTATAGTGGAGCTCGACCTTGTTTCCGGTAAGGGCGCCTGCTGCATCTTTTTCTTCGATCTTGCTTAAATGGTAATCATAAGCGACGATGAGGGGCAATGTCTGGTCGATATTGGCAAGGAGCAGGCCCCAGAGGCTTTCCCGGGTTGACCCGGTATAGGTGAGGAGGAGTGAATTGCCTTTTGCATCGGCCATGCTCGTGAGCCTGCCCTGGGGGTCGTAGGTTTCCTTTTCCCCGCTTTTGTCGATGTAAAGAAAGGAGCCGTCAACGTTCTGGACAAGGGTGCCGGTCTCTCCTGTGGACGGGAGGTAGCCGGCGGCGCTCCAGGTGAAGCGGATCTTCCAGCCGCATTCTTTCCGGAGCGTGACGGAGCCGTCGGGATAGGTGTAGATTCGCTTGTCGTAGTTTAAGGCCCAGCCGTAGCCGAGGGGGCTGTCGTACCCGGACCGGCTGTTGTACCGGCGCTGGACGTTTATGGGATAGAGGCTTCCGAGGCTGAGGTCGGTGCGGGAGAAGGTCTCGGCGCCGGAGACGAGGCTGACGGGCTTGCCGCCGAAGGCGAAGTTGCTGCCGCTCTCGACCCCGGGATCGCAGGAGAAATCAGGGGCCGTGTCCTGGTTCGCGTGTGCATTAAATGCGAACAGGAACATGAGCAGCAAGAACGACATTTTATGTAAGTTGAAAATCATGAAAGCCTCCGAATCAGCATATGATCGAATTGCTTATAGAGAAACAGGAATTATTCCGATCAGCCTTAGTTAACTACAAGCGTCTTTGTTTCCTGGTCATGCTCCGCCTGCACCATCAGGCCCACCGGGTGGCGGTCCGGTCGGAGGCGGCGGTGGGGGTGGCGGGCAACACTCATGTTTGCCACAGCACTTGTCCCGGCAGCAGGGGTCTTTACTGCCTTCACAGGGATCTATGATGATGGTGCAGAGGAGCTTGTCGTACTGGCTGCAATCAAAGGTCTGATCAGTTCTAAGGCAAACAGGATTGTCCCCATGAGACTGTCTCCAAAATCCCTGCGGATCATTGGCCGTGTTATCATACGTAATTGTCTCTGTCTTCCCATCGCAATAAGTCGTGGTCGTCACAATATAATGGTATCCCCAATACGCTACTCCCATGCCGCCATTCAAGCAGCCGGGGACGCAAGGATCGTAGCCCAAATTAGGATAATAACCACAGGAGGATGTGCCTAGAAGCGGCTCTTTCGTATATGACTTGACGTGAGCAACAACATGGCCACAGCGTTGATAGACGGTATAGACTGTTTGCCCGTCACCATTCGTGGATGTCCGTGTATAGTTATAGCATCCTTCAGGTGCGGGATTCTCATTCAGACAATTTTCGACATCCTGATAAGTCCCGCCGTATCCGGAAGCGGGGAAATTTAACGCTGACGCCAACAGTGCAATACCGATGAGTACAAATTTGCTTGGAGTAAAGCCTTTTATTACTCTGGCCTGCATAAGGTCATCCTCCCTATCGTTATCCCCGCAGTCGCGGGGCCACCGCGCTAATATGTTATACTCAGATTCGCTCTCGCGGTGGAGCTCGTCCCACTTACAGGGTTTGTGGCCTGTATTACGACCGTGTAGTCGCCTTCCTCGGAAATAATGGTTTTCTTACCGGTTGTATCCGAGGCGTCCAGACCGGTCCATTCGATCTCGTGCGAACCGGCGGTCTGGGCCTGGCTGCCTATGATCGTGATCGTGGAGCCTGAAGGGGACTTAACCTGTACGGTGACGGTGGCGTCGCGCGATAAGCTGTATTTTATTTTGATGAACACTCCATACGAAAGGTCCGCCTGATAGGGATCGGTCTTTACCTGGCTTATTTTCGGGGTGTTCCCGGTCGCGATGATGTAGTTTTCACTGAGGAGGGACGCGGTGTAACAGTATGCCTTGCCGCCTCCGCCGAGGATATTTCCCGTCGTGTCTCTGCCGTCCCAGTTAAACGTGTAATTGCCGGGGGCGTGCGGCGCCGATGTCATAACCTTGAATGGGTCCGTTGGCCATGCGATGCTGATGTCGATGCGGGCAGGCTGCGTTACGGAATAGGTTATGCTGAGCGGATCGTTTTTATAGGTGTTGTAACTCGTTTCCTGCGTGCAGCTTACGCTCCCCGTGCCTGTCGGTTGCGCCGGGCTGTAGACAGCCGTCGTCACGCCGTCGGTGGCTTCGAGGATATAGAGATACGCCTCGTCGGGAACGACCTGGCCTGCGCTGTTCTTGCCGTTCCAGGTGAACATCTGGGCCCCTGCTGCTACGATAGTCTTGGTGGCCTGATAGACAGGCGTGCCTGTCGGGCCAAGGGTTTCAGGGATGATCTTGAGCGTGGCCGTGGCAGGACCGTTCAACGTGAAGAAGATGGTGCTCGTCTCCGAAGCGGCGGTATTTATCGTGTTTGTGCTTGCGGCAACACTCGAGAATGCCAGCGGAGCCAAGCTATCGACTGCGAAGGTTACTTCTGCAAAGCCCGTATTCCCTGCTGTATCCATGGCTTCCACCCGAACCGTATGCGGTCCGTCAACTAACGCATCGAGACTATCGCCTGACACTTTGGAGACAAGCGTTCCATCCACTTTGACGGCGACTGCGCCGTCGCTCGCCGTGTACGCGAGTAATAGAGTATTATCTCTCGTAGTAACCGTTGTCGGTGACGTGACACTCACTGTTGGAGCGATGGTATCAACCGTGAAGACGGCTTCCGCAAAACCAATGTTTCCCGCAGCATCCGTGGACTCCACGCGGACTGTATGCAGACCATCGGCCAGAGGATCCAGATTGTTGCCGGATACTTTAGAAACCACGACACCATCTACTTTTACTTTTACGGTCCCGTCGCTTACGGTATATGTCAAAGTCGGTGTTTTATTATTTGTGAAACCGGCTACAGGCGATGTGATCGTGACCGTCGGAGGAGTAGTGTCAAGTCCTATAGTTATCTGGTTCCCCGCAAGGGCGTTGTTCGTCTCGTCGGACTCCACCACTATACTGCTGGAGTCCGCTATCGCGCCGATGTAGTACGTCCCGCTCGCGACACTCGACGGGATCGTTACCGTCGTGTTTACAGTACTCTCAGTTCCTGCCGCCAGGTTACCTATATACCGACCCACCAGGTAGATATCGCTCGTCGTAATCGTGGCATCCGTGGATAGGTACAGGTACACCCAAAAAGGCCCCGCTGCCCCCAGTCCCTGGTTCTTCACCGTGTTCGCTACCGTAATCTGCTGCTCCGTGTTCGCGCTCGTGGGGCCGGATACTGCCGGCATCACGAGATCAGGGTAGACCTTCGTCACCGTGATCGGGCTTCCTGCCAAGGCGTTGTTCGTCTCGTCGGACTCCACCACTATACTGCTGGAGTCCGCTATCGCGCCGATGTAGTACGTCCCGCTCGCGACACTCGACGGGATCGTTACCGTCGTGTTTACAGTACTCTCAGTTCCTGCCGCCAGGTTACCTATATACCGACCCACCAGGTAGATATCGCTCGTCGTAATCGTGGCATCCGTGGATAGGTACAGGTACACCCAAAAAGGCCCCGCTGCACCTAGCCCCTGGTTCCTGGCCGTATTCGCCACCGTGATCTGCTGCTCCGTGTTCGCGCTCGTGGGACCGGATACCGCAGTCATCACCAAATCAGGCAAATCCGCAGCCCATACTGATTTTGTCAGAAAAAATATTGCAATGAAAGCAATCGAGCACAGACAAGCGAAGGCGAATATTCTTTTACGAAAAAGCCGGGTCATCGACACGGTATTCATCATAGCTCTCCGTTTAGCTGAAGAAATAATGTACAAAAAGTATTGCCCTGACAAGATTACTACCGGAGCTGTAAAACAGTAGACACGGAAACATCCGGGACCTTGAAAAATCGTATCACAAACAACCTTACCCTGCGGCCATGGCAATTCAGATACAATCTTCAAAAACAGTGAAATGCAATTTTCAATTCGAGGGGGTAAATAATATTGACGTGGTGCTAACTTTTACAGTAACTTTTACAGAATTTAGAAGAAACGAAATTCTTTGTCAAGGGATTTTTTTGGCAAACCACGTGCGATGACCAAAAGCATTACAGGCTTGGCAACTTAATAAACCATACGCAGCCCTCCGCCGTAGGCATTTTGCTCCATCATGGGGTCATTTCACGCCGGGAATGAATCAGGGCTTGATGCGCTGAACGGGAACTTGCTATTAAATCAGATAAAATTTTTTGGCATCACCTTTGCTTTGTATTCTGGCAACCTGCCAAAGGTAGTGCTCTTCCCGGCACTGGGGGGCGTCGGAGGGGGGCAGAAGTGAGGTTTTAAAATGGGCCGTTGCACGGTCCGACCATCTGTTTTTTAGGCACAAAAGACAAATAAAAAGGAGGATACTTTATTATGAGGAAGCATACGCTTGTATTGCTCTGTTTGGCGGTTGTCCTTGTTTTCGCGTCGGCAGTCATGGCCGGGGTGAACCCGGGAACAGGTATTAAATCCACCTCTCATGACCTCAGCGCGACAACAGGAAAGGGTGCCACGTGGGCGCCCAGCTCGGATCCATTGCTGGACAGAATCTGCATCTACTGTCACGCCCCGCACCACACGCTGAAGTCGGCCGATGCCGTAGCAAAAGGCATTAACTATTTCCCACTCTGGAACCACGCGCTTTCCACCATTACGAGCTATACGCCTTACTCGAATGGAACGGAAGTGCCCGGCTCCATCCAGCATCAGCTCAATGCGACCATTGGACAGCCGGGAAGCGTGTCCAAGCTCTGCCTGAGCTGTCATGACGGCTCTGTTGCTGTCGGCGCCTACGGCTACGCCCCGTCGTCATCCATCGGCACGACGAACGTAAAGGCGAGCGGAAGGATCCTCATCGGCGATCTGGGCAATCTCCAGAACCATCACCCCATCGGGTTTGACTATGGCGCCGTTCAGGCAGTCGACGATGAAATCAAGGATCCGACCTCGGTGCTGCTCGGCAACAACCCGGACCTCCTGGCGATCAACGACCTCCTCTGGGGCGGCAAAATGGAATGCTCGTCATGCCATGATGTCCATAACACGAAGAATACGGGTATGAAGTTCCTGTGGGTCGAGGACACCAGCAGCAACCTTTGTTTCTCCTGCCACGACAAATAGCTGGCAATGCTCCGAACGAGAGGGGAATGACAATTCCCCTCTTTTTTTTCATCCACGCAGTCCTGATTCGCAATTTTCAGGCGATAAATACCGTTAAGAAGAATGAGTTGAAAATCACGGCAAAGACTGATATGCTATACGGCATTATGCGAAATACTTTAGTTATATTGATGTTTGCACTCATGGCCGGGTGCGCTGCCGCACAAAAGGAAACAGCAGTTACTGTTTTTTATCCTGACCCTCCTGTCCCTCCGCGCCTGCAGTTTCTCACTTCCCTTACCGGCGAGAAGGACCTTCAGCCGGAAAAATCGGCCTTTGAGGCCTTCGTAACCGGAAGCAAAGAGAGCGAGCGCAGGCTGGACAAGCCCTACGGCATTGCCGTCCGTGGCGGCAAGATCTACGTCTGCGACACGAACCAGACGGTCATGGTCTTCGACCTCGAGAAAAAGACCTTCGATGAGCTCCAGGGCGCCCAGGGGCTGGGGAAGCTCGCGCAGCCCCTCAACATCAGCATCGACGCGGAAGGCAGCAAGTTCGTGACCGATCCCATGCGCGGCCAGGTTGTGGTCTTCGACAAAAATGATTTTTACGTTACGGCCCTCGGCTTTCCCGGCAACTGGAAGCCCGTGGATGCCGTCCCCTATGACGATAAACTCTACGTGGCGGACATAAAGAACGGAGAGATCGTTGTCTTCGATAAAAAGAGCGGCGACGTCCTCGACCGGTTCGGGCAGAAGGGCGATCCCGCCGGACGGTTGATTCTGCCGACCAACATCGCTTTTGACAAAGAAGGCTACCTCTACGTGTCCGATGCGGGAAGGTTCCAGCTCCTCAAGCTCGACAGGGACGGCCACCTGAGGGCGACCTTTGGAGAGCTGGGGACCAATCCGAGCAACTTTGCGCGGCCGAAAGGCCTGGCCCTGGACCGGGAGGGCCGCCTCTATGCCGTGGACGCCGCATTTGACAACGTGCAGATATTCAGCAAGAGCCGGGCGCTCCTTCTCTTCTTCGGCAAGGCGGGAAGAGGGCCGGGCGATTTCTTCCTGCCCGCTAAAATTTTTATCGACTATGATGACCTGAAGTATTTTCAACCCTATGCGGACCCGAACTTCGAGCTTGAATACCTTGTCTTTGTGACGAACCAGTTCGGCAACCGCATGGTCAACGTATACGGTTTCGGCAAAGAGCGCGGGAAAAAGTATCCCTCCGATGAGGAACTCCTGGAACAGCTCAAGGAGCGGCTCAAGAAGCTCAAGCCGCAGGAACCTTCCGAAAAGGCGCCGGGGACCGATGCAGAAAAGAAATGAAGGGCGCATGGATATCGGCAATTGCGTGGTTAATAATAGCATCAGGCGTCTATGGTTGCGCTGACGAGACGCGGTACCGGATTCTCAGTTTCTTTTTTGACGGTGTGCCGCCCCCCCGCAAAGCGGCAGCGGTGCAGGACGCAAAACGAACGGGCGGCGCTGAGGCGGACACAACGGAGCGGCGCCGGTACCGGGAACACGGTCCCTACGCTGCGAAGCTGTGCGAAGGCTGCCACCAGCGGGGGAGCAATAAGCTTATTATGCCCGTGGAAGAACTCTGTCTCAACTGCCATGTATTGAAATTCGGGAAAAAGAAAATTCACGGTCCCCTTGCCACCGGCGGGTGCACCGTCTGCCATGATCCGCACGGCTCGCCCTACCGTTTTCTCCTGGTCTCCGAATCAAAAGAGTTTTGCCTGTACTGCCACAGCAGGAATGAGATAGGCGCGAGGGCCGCGCACCAGGGTGTTACCGCTGAATGCACCACATGCCATGACGCGCACGGTTCCGGGAATGAGTTTCTCTTGAAGTAACGGGTCGTTCAGGATAACAAGCAACTGTGGACATGACTCTTGAGAAAATGCAGATGGGAAATAACCGCGGCCCAAACCACGTGCGCAATCGTCATGACCGGCGCCCTTGTCTTCCTTCCTCGACCGTCCTCTGGCGACGCCAGGCGGTTCATCCCGGCCTTGAGCGACTATGACGGTGACGTGGAGATCGGCATGACGAGCGAGACAAATGAAAACACCTATGGCGGCAGCGGACTGAAGACGTCGGACACAACGGCCATGGAGCGGCTGCGCCTCGTCACGACGGGCTATATCTATCATCCCCGGTTCATCCTGTTTCGGCTCGGCGGCGCAGGGGGGTTCCTGCAGGAGGACTTCGAAAGCACGTCGTCCGCCGCTTCCCACACGACACGTTCCGCGAACGAATATGAAGTGAGGACATTCATACTCCCCGAACACCCGTACAATCTTGAGCTTTATACGCTGCAGCGGAGTCCTCTCATTAAAGGAAGGTTTTCGCAAGCGACCCCGCGCAGCCGCGAGCGAGGGGCCATATTCCGCTATACCCGGAGGCCGCTGTTCGCCGAAATGAGCGCTACGGAGAATACGACCTCGGGGCTGTTTTCGTACACGGCAAAAACCTACCGTGGCAACATCGGCCACTACCTGGGCCCCTTCTTTAATTCAGCCGGATATGCTCATACGCAATCAACAACTTCACAAAATATCCAGACAACGCGCAATGACGAGTTTTTCAGCAATGAACTGAATCTGACATTTCTCACCCTGAGCAGCCGGTTTGAAACGGACCGGCAAAAGCAGGAAGACCCGCTCTCGGCGTCTCTGAGCACCGAAACCGTTTCCTGGATCGAGCAGCTGAGCACGGAGCTCCCCGGGAACCTGAATGCCGTAGCATCGTTTAATTTTTTGAAAGATACTCGGACCACTGAACAAACAACGTCCTCGCCGGAGAACGTCGTCTTCAACAAATCCGATAACGCCGGCTTCGTCCTCTCCCACCGGCTTTACAACAGCCTGCGGACAAATTATAACGTGAACTACGTCTCGGCCGAATCCACCGGCGGCGATACGAGGACGGCGTCCCAGGCGCTTACAAGCGCGTACACAAAAAAAATCCCCACCGGCACGTTCTTTGCCGGGATCAACCTGAGCAATACCCACTCGGAGATACGGGGCGCGCCGGTCGTCGTGCGGGAAGTGCACGCTTTACCCGGACCAATTGTGTCCGGTGTAACCTTTTTTTTAAACGCTCAGCCGGTCGATGAGACGACAATCGACCTCCGGGTCAAGGATCCGCTGTCAGGCAACCTCGTACCCATGACGCTGGTTTCAAATTACCAGATCAATAAACTCGGCAATACCGTACAGATTGTCGTTCTCAGCTTGCCATTCCCTGTCGACCAAAATTTATCAGTAACCTATGAATTCCATGCCTCATACTCCCTCATCCCCAGCAACGTGGAATTTGAAACACGAACGGAAGGCTACAACCTTAAATTCGAGATCTTCGACAACCTCCTGGCTCCGTACTACAGTCATACCGCCACGATCCAGGAGGTGCTGTCCGGTTCTCTCCCCGGCAGCCCCGATTCCCTGACCATGGAAACAATCGGTGTTATTGTGCAAAAAATGCCCTATATTGTTACGACCGAATACGGCAGCGCCCGTTCACGACTCAACCCGTACCGGACATGGAAGAACATGGCTGAGTACCGGAAGAACATGGCCGAGACCACGAGCATGACGGCCCGTATTTCCCGGACCTATTCAACCTATCCCGAGGCAATTGCATGGCAGGGGACCAAGGGCTACACCGAGAAGATCACCCGGGCGGACGTGACCATGCAAAAGAGTTTCCCCCGGAAGAATCTCGACCTCTTTCTCGGCGGGTCCTATTCCGACAGGAATTCATTCATACACGCAACGGGATACTCGCTCAATGCGACGCTGTCCTGGAGGATCGGGATGCTGACGGCGAACCTGGGGGCCATTATCAATGATTCCTCCTCGACGTTGCAAACGGGTAAGCAGACGCTCACCTATGAGTATTACTATCTGACGTTGACCAGAAAGTTGTTCTGAACAGAAAAGATACGCTACCACAAAGGGGGTTCCTATGGCAAAAGCATTCAGTATCTGGTGTGGAATTCTGCTGGTTCTCGCTGTCTCCAGCACGCTCCCGAGCTGCGCAAAAAGTCCCGCACCGCAGCAGACGGCAGAGCAGGTGCAGCAAGCGCGCCGGGATGAGGCAAAAAAAATAATCGTCGCCCGGGTGAATTCAATGACGATTACCATGGACTCGCTCGTCAGGATGATGAACCGGCTAAGCGTCAAAAACCACGGAAGTCAACCGGCCGACTACATGGAAGAAGTCAAAAAAACAGCTCTTGACAGGCTGATCCTCCAGGAACTGGCATACCAGAAAGCCAGGGCGCTGGGTCTGAACGCGGAGCAGAAGAACATCGACGATGCAATAGCCAACTTCAAGGCGAATGTGGGCGGGGAGAAGGAGTATGCGGATTTCCTCGTAAAACAGGGGCTGACCGAGGCTGATTTGAGAGCCCAGGCCGAACGGGGTCTTACGCTCGAACTCATCTTCGCGAAAGAAGTAAACGACAAGATCACCGTCCCCCAGGAAGACCTGAAGAGTGAATACGAGAAGGAAAAAGGCAAATATATCATGCCGGAAAAAATGAAGGTTACGGATGTCGTCGTCTTTTTCAAGCAAGACGACGACACTGCCCGCAGGAAGGCCGCTGCCCTGCTCAAGAAAATTCGCGCCGACAAGAAAAAAGACCCCTGGAGCCTCGTCCTCGACGGAACGTTTATCGTGAGAAATCTTGATGTGCATAAAGACAAGCACCGGGAAGTGTATGAAGCGGCAAAAAAACTCAAACCCGGCAAGCTTTCCGGCGTGATCAAAGCTTCCGACGGCCTCCACATCATCAAGCTCCTGGAGTACTCGCCCCAGAGGCAGTTGACCTTCGATGAGGCCAAAGGTTCGCTCGAGGGAAAATTCAGGGCACCGGCACAGCAGAAGAGATTGCAGGAATGGGGCGTTGAACTGAAAAAAGACGCAAAGATCGAGCTATTAGACGCTGCCCCGATTGAAGAGAAGCAAAAGGAATGAACCGGCGCAGGACATACATACTGTTTATCCTCCTCTGCATGATGTCGCTCGGGCTTGCGGGGTGCGCATCAAAGTGGGCGCTCCAGACCGAATCCTCGAAGGCGCCGCCGCAGTGGCCTGACCATACCGGCGAGACAAGGATTAAACATCTCATGACCATAGCAGGATTTGAACAGGTCGGTACGTCTCTGCCGAATATTGTTCAGTACATCGTCTTCGGTAGAGCCGGAGATAATCTCATCAATCGTCCGGTGGCGGCAGCGGTCGGAAAGGATGAAAGACTGGCAATAGCGGATACGGGATGTCGCTGCGTGCACCTCTACATACCGGCGGAACATAAATATCTCAAGCTGTACACCACCGGGTCCGATGAAATGCGGTCTCCTGTCGGCCTGACATTCGATGATGAATTGCGGCTCTACGTCTCGGACTCCGGCCGGAGCGCGATCGATGTATTCGACGGCCGCGGGGCCTTCGTGTTTTCGCTGAAAAAAGCGGGCGATGCCCCATTGAAAAGACCGACAGGCCTGACATATTCATCGAAAAAGAAAATCGTCTATGCCGTGGACTCTCTCGCCCATACAATATACGCTTTTAATACGAAGGGTGATTTTCTTTTTTCGTTCGGAGAGCGGGGGAATAAAAACGGCCAGCTTAATTTTCCGACACATATAGACAGTTCCCCGTCAGGCCAGCTCTATATAACCGATACCATGAACTTCAGGATACAGTCGTTCGACTCCTCGGGCAGGTTTTTGTCCTCCTTTGGAAGGCATGGAGACGGCTCGGGAGATTTTGCCATGCCCAAGGGTGTGGCCGTGGACAACGCCGGCGTCATTTACGTCGTTGACGGCCTCTTTGACAACATACAGCTCTTTAACGGAAAGGGCGATTTTCTGCTTACCGTCGGCGGTCGCGGGAATGGACACGGCGAGTTTTGGCTGCCGTCGGGAATTTTCCTCGACGACCACGATAAGCTGTACGTGTGCGACACCTATAATAAAAGGCTGCAGGTTTTTCAGATCATGAGGGACCGGCATGAATAACACCGTTCGGAGAGGTATGGTCATTTTCTTCGCTTCTGCCGTTCTTGCGCTGCCGATATGCGCCGGTGCAAAAACGGGAATAATAAACACGAAGCATAATCTCTCCCTATCCGGCCCCGGGGACATTAAGGCGCTTACCGAAACTCGTGTCTGTGTATTTTGTCACACGCCCCATAATGCAGCGCCCGCCACGCCGCTCTGGAACAAGCGGATCGACGCGAAGAGCTATACCCTCTACAGCAGCACCACCATGGGCGCCAAGCCCTTTCAACCGACGGGCCCGACACGGCTCTGCCTTACGTGCCACGACGGCACCATCGCCCTCGGGGAGGTGCTGCAGCCGGCGGAGGGCATCGTCATGACCATGCAGGGCGGGATCCCTTCAGCACGACGGTCTTACCTCGGCACGTTCCTTGCGAACGACCATCCCGTTTCCTTCTCGTATTATGACTCTCTTCCCAACCCCGAGTTGGCCCCTACGCCGCCGTCGAATCTCCTGTTGTATGGAAACGGCGCCATACACTGTTCCACCTGTCACGACGCCCATGACAATGCCAACAAAAAATTTCTCGCAGTAAATAATGTAAACTCCGGGCTCTGCACCCTGTGCCACAGCAAGAATGGCTGGACAACGGCGAGCCACCGGACGTCGCCCGCTACCTGGAACGGAGGAACGCCGGACCCATGGCCGAGGACGGGAACGAACACTGACTTCAACTGGACAACGGTTGCGCAAAACGGGTGTGAGAATTGCCATACCCCGCACTCCGCCGATGGACCCGAAAGGCTCCTCAATTATCTCGAGGAGGAAAAAAACTGCTCCCCCTGCCACAACGGAAATGTGGCATCAAAAAACATCCAGGCCCAATTTCAAAAGGTTTCACGGCATCGGGTTGAGATGACGACCATCGGAGTAACACCGAACCATCATACGGCCGGCGAATCGCCCGCCTTCCTGACGGGCCACGTGGAATGCGTTGACTGTCACAACCCGCATGCGTCAAACGACACCCCGGCAGCGTCTCCACCCTCCGTGTCCGGAAGCCTGAAAAGCGTGTCCGGCGTGACCATCAACGGAGGAGGAATTACGCCTCCCAACTATGCCAAATATGAATATGAAATATGCTTTAAGTGTCATGCAGACTCGGAGACGCTGTTCCCCGTTGTCCCGCGGGTCGTGAATACCGTGAATGCGAGAATCGAGTTCAGTCTCGATAACCCGTCGTATCATCCGGTTGCAGGATCGGGCAGAAATCCCGATGTCCCGAGCCTGCCCTCGGCCTATGAGCCCACCCTGACCGCAGCAAGCATTATCTATTGCACGGACTGCCACGACAGCGATGAAAGCGTGTCTGTCGGCGGCTCCGGCCCCCGGGGCCCCCACGGCTCCCAGTACAGCCCGCTCATCAGGGAGCGGTACGAGACAACGGACAATACGCCCGAAAGTCCCGGCAACTATGCGCTGTGCTACCGGTGCCACAACAGGAGCAGTATTTTGCTGGATGAAAGCTTTCAGAAGAGGACGGCAGGGGTGACGGCGAGCAAGGGCGGGCACAGCGGGCACCTGGGGCCTTCGGTCAACGCCCCCTGTTCCTCCTGCCATGATGCTCATGGAGTAAAGGACAACGGCGTGTCAGGAGATCATACCCATCTCATCAACTTCGATACCCGGATCGTTGGAGCTGCGCCGTCGAACAGCTACCCGTTCTTCGCCGATTACGGCATCCGTTCCGGAAGCTGTACGCTCGTTTGCCACGGCGTCGAGCACGACGCGGCGTTCCATCGGTACCCCTAGTGGTCCTGGAGAACCGCTCTGCCGGGCGAGATCAACCCCCATACTCGGACGAATCGATCTCGAATTTTTTCAAGCGGTAGCGAAGGGTGTCTCTGCTGATATCAAGGAGCCGCGCCGCTTTTCTCTGGTTGCCATCGGCGAGCCGCAATGCCGTCCTGATGAACTCCTCTTCCATCACGCGGAGTGACAGCCCTTCCCGCGGAACTGATTCTCTGCTCTCTGCGGGCCGTTCCTCTCCTTTTGGCCGGGATTCCGCCTCTGCAAGGGTGAAGATGCTCGGTGGAAGATCATCAACATCGATTTCGCCGCACTTGGCGAAGATCACCAGTTTTTCGATAAGGTTTTTCAACTCCCTCACGTTGCCCGGCCAGGAATACTCCTGCAGCGCGGCGATCGCCCGCGGTGTAATGCCTTTGGGCGCGCAGTCGTACTTTGAGCCATACCGCGCGAAGTAGTGATGGGTGAGGAGCGGGATGTCATCCTTCCTCTTCCGGAGCGGCGGCATTTCCATGGTGACTACGTTCAGCCGGTAGAACAAATCGAGCCTGAACTTTTTGGCCTGGACAAGCTCATAGAGGTTCCTGTTCGTGGCCGCGATGATCCTTACGTCGGCGTTTATATTCTGCAGTCCGCCGATCCTCCTGAATTTCTTTTCTTCGATGAGGTTGAGAATTTTTGCCTGCATCGGGTAGGGCATGTCGCCGATTTCGTCGAAGAATACCGTCCCTCCCTCGGCCATCTCGATGAGGCCTTTCTTCGGCGCCTTTGCATCGGTAAAAGCGCCCTTCTCATAGCCGAAAAGCTCGCTCTCGATGAGATGTTCCGGGATGTTGGAGCAGCCGATTTCCACGAACGGTCTGTCCTTGCGCGAGCTTAATTCATGCATGATCTTGCAGAGAAAGCTCTTGCCGGTGCCGCTCTCGCCCAGCACCAGGACCGTCACGTCGGTCTTGTTCGCCAGGCGTTCGACAATCCTGACAATATCTTTCATGGCATCGCTCAGAAAAACGAAATCTTCCCGGGGAAACGCCTTGTTCTCCGGAGTGTGCTCCTGCCTGGACAAGGCGAGCAGGTTTTTTAACTTATCGAAATCGATCGGCTTTTCAAAATAATCGAGGGCGCCCATCTTCATCGCTTCAACGCTGCTTTGAATGTCTGCGCACCCTGTGATCATGATCACCTTGATCTCAGGATTGGTCTCTTTAATGGTCTTGAGGAGCGTCAGGCCGTTGGAATCAGGCAGTTTGATGTCCAGAATGACGAATTCAGGAGTGGCTTCTTCAATGCTTTTGAGGGCATTGAGGCTGGAATCGGCGGTGAGGGCGACGAAGCCTTCGTCCTCAACGAATCGCGTGAGCGCATACCTGATCAGGTATTCATCATCTACGATCAACACCTTTTTTGATATTTTGGCCTGGACGGAATGACGCGGACGCGATGGAGAGAGACAGGTTATCACTGGAGTTTTATTCATCATAGCCCCCCAAACCATGAGCACGAGACAAAAAGACCACCCATCAACAATCAGTGGTCATGCCCCTTTCGGGTTTTTCGATTTGTTGAGTTGAGAACGGGGATACCGGTCAACCGGCTCAATACTCATGCCCGCTTCCCGGCTGGATTTTTCGTTCGCAGAAAAAATAAAAGCCTTCCATGCACAAGTAAAAAATTTATTACTTGTTCGGAAGGCATCGTGACCTTCGTTTACTCCAGCCATCGCGAAGCGTAAATATAACACTATTCTATTATTATCTACTTTGATTATATATATATTGTATAGCCCATGTCAAGATGAATCCGCGTTAATGGTACAATGGGATTTAACTTATTGAAAAAACGGAAGAAAGCCTTATCCTGATTATGCTAAAAGGTAACTGCTCAGGTCAGCCACTTCGCTTCGGCGCAAGGCGCGCCAGCGTCTTATTGCCCTTCACGCTGTCGGTACCCGTACCCACAGCGCTTTCGCTGCGCACGCGCTGTTTTGGCTGAAGTGGCGCTGCCAT
>CAKKPG010000154.1 GCA_919901555.1 Nitrospiria bacterium
TCCTTCGGATTCAATTTGACTCCAAAAGCATGCGGCGTAGGCGTCTCATTCTGGCCATACGGAGGCAACGCGCAATATTGCCAGGAACCAAGTTGCGGAGATACTTTAACCGTCACATTTACGCCGGAGATGTTGAGCTCCTTGGCGGCTACAACGCTCCGCTGAACAAGATTTGAACAATCCGTTCCGGCCCAGTAGGTGGGGTCGAACTGCGGATAGATTGGCGTCTGGCCGCTCATCGTATTCGTCGCCATATCATAGAATGTATACGATGTCTTATGCATGTCCAATTCATGTTTATACAGGCCGGGATATTTCTGATTGCCATCGAGGCCACAGGAGTTCGACTTCACGTTGCCTTTGTAGTTGTCTCCTATCGCCGGTATCTTTACAAACGTGTCATACCGGAACTTCTCGTCATTGGCAGCAGCATTGATGTAATGGCAGGCATTGCAGTTGTTTGCAGGCACTCCGTTTGTTGAAATGACGACCTGCTTCTCGGTCTCACTGCCGGAAATCCGGCAGTCGCGGGCAACGCCGCCGCCCGTTTCTTTGTTGTATTCCTCCACCGTCTGCTTGCCGCCGAAGGAGTAGCTCATGCCGGGGCCGTGTTTTCCGGTGCAGGTGGTACACGTGTCCGGCCCGTAGTTATTACGAGAAATCCAGTCTGTTGCCGGAGGCTTTTTATCAGGGGTGTCCGGATGCTGTGTCCCTGCATACCGCTCCGATTCCTTGATCATCGCATCAGTGAATCGTTTAACCACATTTTGGTAAAGCTCGTAGAGTCCCGTCTCTATTCCTATTTTTTCATCAGCCGACGCATCCTGCCCATGAATTTTCCTTTCACTGCCGATGAGGGTTTCTTTGTCCACGATTTGGTAGAGATATGTCGGCTTCTCTGCATCTTTCTTCAGGTAGTCTTTCATGAGCTTTTTGAAGGTGTTTGAGGCATTATTAAAAGCAGTATTGCCCATGCCGAAGTTTCTGCGGAAGATCTCCAACGCCTGAGAAGTTGGGCTCTTGTCGCCTGTTGTATTTTTCTCGAACACGCCGGACCCTTCGTCGAGGAGGGGAGAGCCGACATTGTCTTTATGATACGGATAGCTTGACTGGACGGATTCTTTAACTCCCGCCGCCACTGCATCGAAATGCAGATTCCGCTTTCTGGGCACTGCTTGATTCAACATTTCTTTTACAAAGTCAAATTTCCGTGTGTCGTATGCTGTTCCCGTAGATTTGCTTGCTATTCCATCCGCCACGAACACCGCCTGGCCGTTCAGGACATCCTGGAGCGTGGTCTTGCCGTTGTGCCTGACATTTACCGAGCACTGCTTCGGCTTGCAGACTTCCGACGCGTTGGGGTCGGAGCCGTCGGTAACGAGTGTGGTCGCAAGCTTCTTCTTGGCTCGTATTTTGAGGTGTATGTTCTCCGGCAAGGGCGGCGTTGTGGAACCGGTCGGGCTCCATTTTACGTACAGGGTAATATAGCCTTTCTTCGTTCCGCGGCCGTCGTCTTCCGCGATAAAGCTTCCGCCACAGGGCTGGCCTGAGGTAAGCTCATTGGGTATGCCGTCGGCGTCGGCTGTCACGCCGATCTTGAAGTTGGGGATGTGCTCGGTGAGGCACAGTTCCCACTTATCGTCCAGGGGCGAGCCGTTTATCACGCCCCATATCTTGTATGCCTTGGTCCCGAGCGCCGGGTAGTAGTCTTTCGCAAGGAGATTGATGCTGTTTCCGAATTCCTTATCGTATTCTTCTATACCGATCTCCACCGGGTCGAGGTCGAGCGCCCGCATACCCTTGTTCTGGCTGGCAAGGTAGACCCAGCCGTCCTTTTCGACCAATGCCGGTGAGTAACCTAAGGGAGATAAGGTTCCATCCGCTGTCGGCGCCTGAATTATGGTGTTTAGGAGCTTCGGGTTATAGGGATCTTTTAT
>CAKKPG010000155.1 GCA_919901555.1 Nitrospiria bacterium
AAATAACTTTCATATTTCGTCGCAGCATGACGGTGTTGGCCGCCACGCTTATCTTTATTGCGCATCCGGCAGTGACTGATGTGGCGGGGTTTTCCTCCACTGCGGAAGCAGAGACCGACGATTATCTGAAAGACGTGCCGCCGTCGGATGTTTCCGAGTGGAACTATTATGGTATAGATGCCGAAGAATCCAAGAAATGGATACAGGAGGGAATTATTTTCGCGGGCTGGGCGGCGCAGTGGCGAAGCGAGGGATTCAGCGCCGAGGCTGCAGGAAGGTGGCGCAAGATCGCGAATGTGTACACCGCGGGGGACTTCTTAAAAAACGGCTTTGGTCCTGATGAGGCCAAGGCGTGGATGGATAACGGCATTCGCTCCGGATTGCGCGCGAGAGAGTATCTGACGGCAGGGCTTACGGCGACGGAGGCCGGATCCTTCTGGAAGGCGGGGTTTTTTCCGCAAGAAGTAAAAGAATGGCGGGATGCCGGCTTCGATGCCGAGGCGATGCTTCAGTGGCGCTATGGACCGAGGGAAAGCGCTTTCTTTTACACAAAGGATTCGCCCTCCGGCAGAACCGTATATAAGCTCGACATGGCGGTGAAATGGCGCTCCGCCGGTTTTGCGCCGCTGGAAGCCCATCTGTCCGGCGTATACGGCATATTACTTACGGAAGCGACACGATGGAAAGAGGCCGGCTTCTCTTTTGATGATACCGTGAACTGGAAGGATTCGGGTTTTACGCTCGATGAGGCTGTTGTAAACAGAGACTCCGGATTGAGCCATGTTGAAGCCGAGTTGAAGCGTTATGACGAATCGGACAATAAAGGAGACGAAATAACGAGCTATGACACGGACATTACCGTACATATGAACGGCGCGCTTGATGTTATCGAAACGATCGCGATGATCGACAGGCCGGGCGGCGCATATCAGAACGGCTACTACCGTGTTCTGCCCCGCAACGAGCAACTGAGGTCTTTGCGGTCATTCGGATTCGGCAAGACCACGTATTCTCAACCCGGATTCCAGGTAACTTCAGTAGACGTGGACGGTGTGCCCGGCGACTATTACCTCTCCGACGGCGTTTTGCATTTCGGAAGCAAACATGCGCCCCTTCAGGAAGGCACGCATCTCATCAAAATATCATATACGACCGACAGCAGGATCCTGGATGAGCCGCATCACGACGAACTCTATTTCGGCATGGTCGAGGATAATCATGCAGGAAGATATATACGAAAGTCCTCGGCAACCATCAGGCTTCCGAAGGGCGCTGAGGTGATATTCACCGACGGCAAGGCCGGCCTGTATCAGAGAAAGGACTTTGTTTCGAGCGTTGAGGAAACGGACAGCGGCGATATTGCGCATTTTACGCTTGCAAGGCCGCTCAAGGAGGGAATGGATTTCGCGGTAAATGTCGCGTTTATAAAGGGACATGTGAACGAGGGAAGCCTGCACCGGATCGCTCAGCTTGATAAGCGCACGGGCAGGTTTTTATCGAGCCTGGGTGTTTTTGTGCTGGGCTTTACGGTCTCGTTTTTCTATTACGTTATCGCATGGTTCAAGGTCGGGCGCGATCCGAAAAACCGCGGCCCCGCTGTTGCGGAGTTCTCGGCGCCCGACAACGTGGATCCTGCCCGTATGAGAGCGCTCCGCGCAAAGGCAAGGACGGATTCTTTGAGCGTTGCCGCGGAGCTGCTCTATCTTGCAGAGCGAGGGCTTGCCACAATCTCCGAACGGGAAGGGACCTATAAAATAGACAGGATGCAGGCTGATTCCGCTCATCTGACGCCTGTCGCAAAGGCGTTTTCAGAGGCTTTCTTTGGCGAGAAAAGCAGCGTATTCCTGACGCGACGCGGCAAGAGCAAAGAAGCCTCACACGCCGTTCATGCGCTGAGGACGCTGCTGAAGACCGAGTATGCAAAGCATGGCGCGTCAAACCGGCGTTTTCTGTGGCCCGGCATGATCATTTCTCTTGTGTCGATCGGCGCCGCCCTGGCAGTGATCGACCATCAGGAGCTTGATGGCGGGATAGCAGGCGCTGCATTCGCTTTCTATGCCGTCTTTCTGTCATCAGTCTTCAGCGCGCTGTCGTTCACGTTCATGCGCCTCTTGCGCACGCGCACCAGGGAGTATGTGCTCCTGCTCGAACGGATCGGCAATTACGATGATTTTTTGGCGCGCAGCTTCGCCGACCGCGGCGCAGCGCGCTTCCTGCCGCCGTTCTTGCAGGAGCATCTACCCTATGCGGTCGCCGCAGGCATTGATGTTCATGATATAATAATTCGGAACGGAGAAGCGAAATGGTATCATGGAACGTCGGGCGGTTTCGGATGCGCGGACTTTCTCAATACCGTGAAAAAAATAGTGTAGGGGGCGGTGTCGAATGCGAACAGCGGATCAATTAAATCCCTGGTCATCGAGATTGTTATTTGCTCTTTGCCTGGTGCTGTCGTTCTTGCTTCCGTATACTGCGGCAGTGCTTGTCGAGAATGCGATCATCAAACACTGGGAGGGTTACGGGTTCACGCCCGAGCAGACTCGCTCGTGGTGGGACAACGGCATCCTGTCCATGGATACGGCAAAGATGTGGCGCGCCGGGGGATTCTCACCATCGGAGGCCAGGCCGTGGATGAGCATGAACGTTTCTCCCGGCGAGGCGCGCGAATGGAATGACGCCGGAGCGGCGTTATTCGTTGCCGTTGAGTGGAGAAGATATGCCTTTACGCCCCTTCGGGCAAGGGACTGGATGCGTTTCAGCTTCAGCAGGGGCGATGCGATCGCATGGCGCAAGCACGGGTTTGAGGCGGAGGAGGCGGCGACGTGGAGGGAAAAGGGCATGAGCCCGACAGGCGCTGCCGAGGCAAAACGCCGGGGAGCCACGCCATGATTCAGCCAAATAATCAGGGAGCGGCCCGAAGGAGGCCGCCGGACTCTTTATTCAAAAGCATTTCACCCTGGCTGGCCAAGCTCATTATCATTTTCGGCCTTGCGTCCTCTTTTTCCGTTCCCTATTTTGCCGTTGTGGTGAAGGAGGCCTATGAAAACAGAGACTGGTTAAAGACCGGTTTGAGCGGATACGAGATCGACGAGTGGAAGCGCGAAAATATCGCCATGCATTTGGCGGTGAGATGGCGCAACGAGGGGTTTCACCCGCCGCACGCATCCATCTGGGTAGGCAACGGTTTTGATCCGGAAGAGGCCGGCATGTGGAGCAACAGAGGGTTTTCCCCGAGCGAGGCGATTTCGTGGCGGGACAGGGGATTTACGGCGCAGGAGGCCGCTGCCTGGAAGGCCAGCGGGTTTTACTATACGGAGGCGAGCGATTGGAAAAAAGGCGGCGCAAGCCCGGCGGACGCGGCCGCAAGAAAAAAGAAGGGCGAGTGGCCCGGCAGATAGCAAAATAGATAAAGGAGGATTCATATGGACATGAAGGTACTGGCGGGGATTGCCGGGACGGTGATATTTCTGGTGCTCGTGATTTATATCTACAATAAACTCGTGCGCTTGAGATATGCGGTCAAGAATTCGTGGTCCGATATCGACGTGCATTTGAAGAAGAGGTACGAGCTTTTGCCGAACCTGGTCGAAGCCGTGAAAGGATTCACGACGCACGAAAATGAAACGCTTGTGAAGGTAACGCAATTGCGGTCCGCGGCAATGAGAGCGCAAACGCCGCTTGAAAAGGCCAAGGCGGACAACATGCTCACGCAAACATTGAAAAGTCTTTTTGCGGTCGCGGAGGCATATCCGGAGCTCAAGGCCGACGCGCATTACAAAGAGATAATGGACAACATGAAGGAACTGGACGACAACATCGAGCACGCGCGCAGGTTTTACAATGCCGCGGTGAGGGATTACAACATCGCTACGGCCGTATTTCCGACGAACATCGTAGCCTCGTCGTTTTCCTTCAAGCCGGAGGAGTTTTTCTCGCTTGAGGATGAGAAAGCGGAGCGTAAACCTGTTAAGGCCAGTTTTAAATAACAGTGGTTAAAAATTTGATGAGCTTCTCCGTCGCTTTTCAAAATTTGGTGCACTTTTTGAGAACGTATCTTAATCGGGTAAGGGACGGTCTTTAGCCGTCCCTCCCCACACCACCCGGCGTGCGGGTCCGCACCAGGCGGTTCGCGGAAATCATCCTTCGACAGGCTCAGGACGCCGTGGCCGGATGGTTCACCCCGTTAGAAACCTTCCCTCTCTTCAACGTTCACAGAAACGCCTCATCATTTTTTAAACCGTAACTGCACCAGAAAAACATCGCTTTCTAACGGGGTAAATCTTGATCCACAGTGTTCTCATTGACGGAAGCCCCTGCTTTGTGAGATAGGCATTCGATAAGCCGAGGGATTTCTCGGAGACCGTCAGCCTTTTTCCGGTGAAGGTGAAGCCGAGAAACGTACTCGCTTCCGCCCTCACCACTTTGCTTTTGTCCCTGTTGACCTGCACCTTGAGTTTCTTTTCAAGGAACCGGCTAATGTTCTCCATCACGCGCTCGCCGCTGCGCTTTGACTTCACCAGAATGATGAGGTTGTCCAAAAGGATGTTGCTGAGCAGGGGCGAAAGCGGCCCGCCCTGCGGCACTCCTCTTCAAACCCTCAATTTTCCGCTTGCATAATATATAAAAACTTATATAATATAAAATGAGAGCATGAAGCCTCTAAACTTCATCGGCACTAGCCTGGACGAACTCCGGAACTTCCCGGACGAAGCTCGCAAAGCGGCGGGATTTTAATTATATTCCGTTCAATGCGGACTCGAGCCGAACGACTGGAAGCCCATGTCCGGCATAGGTCGTGGGGTGAAAGAAATTCGCATACACGTCTTGGGGGAATGGCGCATCATCTATGTGGCGAAGTTCGTGGAAGCGGTGTATGTGCTTCATTCGTTTCAAAAGAAGAGCCGAAAAACGAATCAACACGATATTGAGTTAGCTCGCAAGCGATTCAAGCAAATTGGAGGGTAGCATTATGAAAGAACCTATTGTCAAATCTTCCGGCAACGTATTTCTCGATCTCGGTTTTCCCCCTGAGGAAGCCGCAATTCTTCAGATGCGTTCCGAAATCATGGTTGATCTTCGGAAGTTCATCAAGAACAAAAAACTAACACAAGCAAAAGCGGCTGCGATTCTTGGTGTCAGTCAGTCCCGGGTCTCTGATCTCATAAGAGGAAAATGGGAGAAGTTCAGCTTGGAAATGCTCATCGCTCTCGCAACAAAGGCTGGGATGCGTATCAGCCTTAAAAGGGCCGCATAGTGACACGAGTTAACAAGTCGCTCCAGGCCGACCGCTACGCGGCGTGTGAGCTTACCATTACCGCAGTATCCCCTTTACGATAACATCCACCGCTTCTTCAGGCGAGAGGCCATGGGCCATGAGGGTCTCCATCTGGCGCTTGTCCACGCTCCCGATCGCCGCCTCGTGGGTCACCTTGGCAAGGGGATTGTTTACCTGTACAATGGGGACCGCCTTTGCCACGGCGCCGTCCTTGACGATCTCCATGCAGTCCACATGCCCCCGGGCGCCTGCGGCATTCCCCTCGGTGATGCCCGTCACCTCGGCCGTGGCCCTGTCTTCGATGGCGACGCGCGTTTTGATCAATCCCCGGGCATTCCTGCCGGAAAGCACGACCCGGTCCCGTATCCGGACATCATCGACGGCGTGGCCGAAGACCCGCGCCGCCAGCTCTACCACGGAATCTTCACCAGCCTCCACGGTATAATCCAGCGCAAGCTTTCCCACCCTGCCGCTCGTTAAGGTAAAATCCGAGAAGAACCTGCCGTTCCTGTGGACCGTGACCCGGGATTTCGGTATAACTTCGATGCCGCCGAAGAGGCCGTGAAAATGAGTCTCGGAATAGCGCATCTCCGCCCCTTCGCCGATATCCACAACGGCGTCCATGAGATGCCGCACCTTCTCGGCTTTGGGGAATATGCAGTGCGCGATAAAATGAGCGGACGAGCCCGGCTCCAGCCGCACGTCCATCTTGATTTTCTGGGTCCCCTTTTTATGGAGCACGCCGAAGCACATATGCACCGGGTTTTTGACCTTCACGCCCGCCTTGACCGTGACGCGGGCGCTGATACCGCTCATGGTCTCTTTTGCTTTGACTTCGAGCCCCGGAATGTCCCGTGCGCTCAAGATCTTGTGTCCGCTTGCAACGAGATGGGCCGTGCCCGCGTCAGCGAGAACTCCCTTGTCCCCGCCGGCCTCGCCGAAGGCGCGCATAAGTTCATCAAGCTCAGACATAGTGGCACTCCACACCGTCGCAGGTGAGACAATGGCGCGCCTTGTAGTGCTCCGCCACCCTTTCCGGAGTTCCGGAACAGACGATCTTTCCGTTGCAGAGCTGTGAAGCGCGGTCGGCGATCATCGCGATCTCTTCCCGGTGGGTGATGAGGAGCACCGACGCGCCCCGCTGCTTGAAGGCGTTGATCACGTTGATGATGTCCTGGGTGGAAAGCATGTCGATGCCCGAATCGGGCTCGTCGAGAACAGCAAGCCTGGGGTGCAAGGCAAGGACGGATGCAAGTTCGATCCTCTTCCGCTCGCCGCCGCTCAGGGATTTATCGACCATTCTGCCGAGGTAGAGCGCCGGGTTCAGTCCGACCAGCTCGAGAAACGGAGCAGGATCAGCGTCTCTGCTCTTCAGGGAAAGGTAATCACGCACGGAAATGCCTTCGAATCGGACCGGCTCCTGCCACGCCATGGTGATGCCGAGCCGCGCCCGTTCGTGGATCTTCAAGTCGTTGATGCACGGACCATTGAAGCATATCTCGCCCGAGAGGGGGCAATATCCGTCGCACCCCATGATGAGATAGGCCAGGGTGCTCTTGCCGGTACCGTTCGTGCCCAGGAGCGCATGGACCTCCCCTGCTTCGATGGCAAGAGAAAGTCCCGAGAGAATGGGCAGACTCCCTTCCGGCCCGACTTCATAGGAAATTTGTTTGAGTTCAAGCAGAGGCATTCGTTATTACTATTGTAACATGAGCGGAGTGGAGCGCGGGGAGGCGGGTGCTTTTACCGCAAACTTAAGTATTATGAGGAAGGGCCGGAGAACCTTTGGCCGCGGGCTGCTGCTGAAAAAACCGCTGCCTCCCGCGAAAAGGGGGGCAGCGGTCAGTTAATACCTATAATGCAGGATGATCACAACTTAGCAGCTGCAGGAAGAACTACAGGAACTCTGTTGCATCCCCGTGAGCACGAAGCCCTGTTGCTCCACAAAATCGATGCTCGTGTTCGCAAGCATCAGATTCGCCCGGTCCTCCAGGAAGACCCTGAGGCCGTCCTGCTCGAGCGTCGTATCGCCCTGCTGGGCGGCTTTGGCTATGTCCATAGCCAGAGAGGGGCTTCAGCCGCCGGGGACGAGGAATATTCTCACCCCGTCGCTGGGGGTGCCCTGCTGCTCAACGACTTCCTTGAACTTCTTTACTGCGCTGTCCGTCAAACTGACCATTACTTCCTCCTTGCCATATTTTAAGAAGACCGAACCTCAGCTCAGAATTCATAAAGTTATGTATAATACCAATATATTCATACAACTGCAACTGTTTTTTTCAACATTTTACGGTTCAACCTTATAAAGCGCCGTGATCACTTTTTTATACCGGTTCCGCCGTGGTTATACGGCAATACTCACTGCGATAATATTTTCTTTGAAAATACCTCGCTACGTTCACCAGCCCGATCAGGACCGGCACTTCCACCAACGGGCCGATGACCGTGGCAAAGGCAACGCCTGAATTGATGCCGAAGACCGCGACTGCCACGGCGATGGCAAGCTCAAAATCGTTCGATGCCGCCGTGAAGCTCAGGGTCGCTGATTTGGGATAATCGGCCCCGATCTTCTTTGCTATCCAGAAGGTGACCAGGAACATGAACACGAAATAGATGAAGAGCGGCGCCGCGATGCGCAGTACGTCAAAGGGCAGCTTGATGATGTACTCGCCCTTGAGCGAGAACATGACGACGATGGTGAACAGCAGCGAGATCAGCGTGACGGGGCTGATCTTCGGAATGAACGTCTCGTGATACCATTTTTTATCCTTGATCCTGATGAGCGTAAACCGGGTGATGACGCCCGCGAGGAACGGGATCCCAAGGTAAATAAACACGCTCTTGGCGATCTCGACGATCGAAACGTTCACCGCAACTCCGGAGAGTCCAAAGTAGGGCGGAAGAATAGTGACAAAGAACCAGGCGTAGACGGAATAGGTGAGCACTTGAAAGAGCGCGTTGAAGGCCACGAGCCCGGCCACGTACTCCGGGTCTCCGCAGGCGAGGTCGTTCCAGACCAGGACCATGGCGATGCAGCGCGCAAGGCCCACGAGGATCACGCCGACCATATAGTCGGGATAGGAGTGGAGAAAGAGAATCGCCAGGACGAACATGACGATGGGACCGACGATCCAGTTCTGGATAAGGCTCACGGCCAAGATCCTCCAGTTGCGGAACACGGCCGGAAGCTCCTCGTACCTGACCTTGGCAAGGGGTGGATACATCATGAGGATAAGGCCGATTGCGATGGGGATGTTCGTCGTCCCGACCTGGAAAGTATTGATGAACGTCTCGACGCCGGGAATGAAATACCCCAGCCCCACGCCGAACGCCATTGCCGTAAAGATCCAGAGCGTCAAAAATCGATCAATGAACGACAGACCTTTTCCGTTTGTCACGCTGCTCCTCCCTTCCTTCCTGTCATGCTTTTTATGCGGGACGATGCCGCGACAGCGCTCCCGGCCCGCAGCATCTTTTTCCCTGCGCCTTGATTGAAATGACGGTTCCCTTCGAACCCTTTTTTTCCATGAAGGACGCGAGCCTCGTTCGATCCTCCCGGACCGCTTCCCGGGAGACACGCTCGCATACTGAAAGAAGCAGCATTCTCCTGAACAGGTCGTTATCGTTCAGACTGTAATGGGTCCACCTGCCCTGCTTCCGGTCTTTGAGGAACCCCGCCTCCTTCAGTGCACTCAGATGGAACGACACCTTCGGCTGGACCATGTCCAAGGCGGCCACAATGTCGCAGACGCACAGCTCGCCCTGTTCCAGCAGCTTCACGATCCTGAGCCTGGTCTCGTCGGACAGGGCCTTAAATATGGTCACCAGTTCGTTCATATTTTTTTCGCCCCCATTCACCCTTTCACCGATTCACACCCTGAATGAGCTCCTTTACCTTTTCCAAATTCGGAAGCGGCTTGCCGGAGTGCTTGATCTTCCCGTTCACGATAAGGCCGGGCGTGGATAAAATACCGTGCATGGCGATCTGGCCGATGTCCGTTATCTTCTCGATCTTCGCATCTATACTAAGTTCCTTAACAGCAGTCTTCGCCAAGTCCTCCATTTTATGACAATTGGCGCAACCTGGTCCGAGCACTTTGATTTCCATCACCGAGTTCTCCTCAAAGAATCATTTTTTGCGCTTCTAGGCAATATCTTCAGTATTGGTTTTCGCTGAGTTGTTTGAGGTGGTTTCACATCAAAGACCTGCGATGCGGCAACGAGTCCAGCCCTGACGATTAAATCAGCAGGGATCGTTTCATGGATCTCGTCGGCGTACTCAACAGTTCTGCATTCTGCGTCGCCGCACGTTTCACAGCATTTGCTTTGACCGGTTTTAGCCCCAAGCCATTCTTCAAGGGTTTTCCCGGCGATCAGGATCTTATTGGACTGCAGCACGTCCTTTTTGAAGCTCTCCGAATCGATGGCTTTTTTAACCAGGCTGGCGATAACTCCGGATTGTTTGAGCAATTGGTTGAGTTCCTGTATGGCCTTGTCGACCTCCTGCTCCGTGGAGCCGCATCGGGGACACGTCTGTTTCTGTTCATCAAGCAGCCGTTGCCATTCAACAACAAGCGTCTTCATCTCCGCTCACCTCCTACATGATCGCGTTGAACAGGTAGCCAACGCCGATGATCGTGACCGTCATGATCCCCACGAACACGGCGAGAAGCTTGATTTTCAGCACCTTCCGCAAAATGATCATCTCCGGGAGCGACAGGGCGGTCACGGCCATCATGAAAGCCAGCACCGTGCCCATGCTCATGCCCTTTTCCATCAGGGCATAAACGATCGGTATTACACCTGCTGCATTGGAATAGAGAGGCACGCCGAGCGCAACTGAGATCGGGACACCAAAGGGATTCTGCGGCCCGGCGTACCGGACCAGGAAATCCTCAGGCACATATCCGTGAATGAAGCCGCCGATGCCGATGGCAATGATCACATACAACCATACCCGCTTGAGAATGTCCGCCGTGCTCCAACGGGCGGAGACAAGCCGCTCCTTGAACGTCTGCCTTGCGATCTCCTGAGCAGCGCCGAGGGAATGGATCTTATAGACGTACTCCTCGACCCATTTTTCGAGCTTCAGCCTGCCGATGACCATTCCCGCAGCAATCGCTGCCAGAAGACCCGTCGCCATATAGATGACGGCGATCTTCCAGCCGAAGAGGCCCCAGAGGAGCACGAGAGCGACCTCGTTCACCATGGGTGATGAGATGAGGAAGGAAAAGGTCACGCCAAGCGGCACGCCGGCTTCGACAAAACCGATAAAGAGCGGGACCGCCGAACATGAACAGAACGGCGTGACCACGCCGAGGAGTGCGGCGAGAATGCTTCCTATAAACTCTTTTTTATGAGATAGGATGCGCTTGGTCCGTTCCGGCGGAAAGTAGCTGCGAATGATGGAAACGATGAAGATAATAACGGAAAGGAGCAGAAATATCTTGATTGTATCGTAAATGAAGAAATTCAGCGCGTCGGCCAGCCGCGTTCCCTGCTCCAGACCAAAGAGGGCATACACGACGTAGTGGGAAAAACCTTTCAACATCCCCGCCTCCACATATAAACCATTTTTTATATATTAAAGAGGGGGAACGAGGATGTCAAGGGGAATTTTGCCGTACGGGAAAGAAAAACAAAATCCAAATTGCAGAATTGCGGTATGGCATTAGGCGCTGATTTTATCCTCATTTTGCCTTTTGCATTTTGCACTCTGCATTATGCATTATGCATTCATCACGCGCTACCTGTCTATCTTTATCCCCTCCGTAGCAGCCACCCTCCCCCTGTCATCCACAAAGATCGCATCGCAGCCCAGGTCCTTCACCATCTTCATGCCTTTGCCCGGCCCGAGGATAAAGAGGGCCGTCGTCAGCGGATCGATGACGGCGCCGCGGTCGCCGATGACCGTCACGGATTCCATGCCTTGAGACGGCTTCCCCGTGCGCGGATCGAGGATATGGTGGTACCGTTTTTTCTTCACGATCCGGAAACGTTCGTAATCACCGGAGGTGGAGACGGACTTGTCCGAAAGTTCGAGCACCGTGAGCGTCTTGTTTTCTTTTCGCGGATGCTGGACGCCGATGCGCCAGGGTCTTCCGTCTTCGCGGCGCCCCATGGCCCGGATGTCGCCGGCGATGGCCACGATGCCGTTCCGGATGCCCTGTTTTCTAAGGACCTCCGCCGCCTTGTCCGCGGCATAGCCCTTGGCGCATCCGCCGAAGTCCATGATCATGTCCGGCTTTTTGAGAAAGAGCGTGGACGCCTTTTTGTCGATGACGATGTTCCAATAACCGACGCGGGGCAGTATCCTTTTGATCTCCTCGTCAGTCGGGACCTTTCCTTCTTTGAGGCCCATCTGCCAGAGGACGACAAGGGGGCCTATGGTGACGTCGAATGCGCCGTTGGAGAGCCGGGCAATCTTTTCCGCCTCCGCAGCGACCTCGATCATTTCAGGGGAAACGCGGACGGGGCGTTTCCCCGCCGCAAGGTTCACGCCGGTGATCTCGCTGTCGTCCTTGTACAGGGACATCATGGCGTCGAGCCGTTTGATCTCGGTCATTGCCGCATCGATGGCCGCTTCCCCTTCCCCGGCTGTCCGCGCGACGACGGTCACGGTCACCTCCGTGCCCATGATGGACTCCGTCTTCTGGACGGTCTTGGGCGAAAGTTCCTGCTGCACGCATCCGGCAGCGGACAGGAACAGCGCGGCAAGAAGAAGAGAAATCCGTTTCATTGTTTTCCCTCGGAATGGATGGAGGTAGAGTGATACAGGCGGGGCGGAAAGAGGTTCAAGGTCCCTTACTTGTGCCTTTGCCGTTTCGAAATAAGATTTCTCGCCGCCGCCCTTACCGGCTCGCTCACGTTCCGGCTCTTCTCGATCATGGAGAGGTCCTTGTCCATAAGCCTGCTCACGAAGTTCACCGCGACTCCCGGCGGCGTCTTCGGATTGTTCACAAGGGCCAGGGCCACGGAGTACTTCTTGGACCACTCGGGATTCGATCCGATCGTGCGGATCACTTCCTCGCTCAGGTTCGTGGACTTGGCGAAGGACTCCACCTCCCCGTCGGTCAACCGGGGATTATGCAGAACGGCAAGGGCGATCTGCTTGTTCGATTCCCTCACCAGGAGCCCCCGCGCCTCCTTCGCCCCCCGCATGGCCACCCGTATCTTTTGCGGCGCGGTCATGCGCTGAAGCTGCATCATGAGGTTCAGCTTTTTCTTCTCTTTGCCTGCGCCGGCCGGCCCGAACTTCGCTCCCGGCGCCAGGGCGGTCTCGCTTTTTACCAGCGCCCCCGGGGCATCTTCCACGGCGACGAGCTCCATGACGCGGGTGCCGGAAATAAAGCTTTTGACCTCGTCCGATGCGGCCAGGGCGATGAACGCCAGCGTCGTCTCGGAAAGATTGGGGCAGCGGACAAGGTCGCGCAGGATGTGTTCATCATCACAATAGGCCTGGGCGATGCGGTCGAGGATTGCCGGCGGCGTGCGGACATCGAGGATGATGTGCCGGAGGGCGATGGGCGAGCAGTGTTCAACGTCCAGCGGAAGCTTCCGCCGGAACCGGGAAAGGATGACTTTCCAACGGGAATAAGGGTCCATCTGCACCTCCGGGCTTCACCCGTCGCCCTGTCCGGAAGGTCCGGACAGGGGGCAGGGCGGGCACGGCTCTATTATATCAAAAAATCCGGCTCGCCCATGCCCGCAGATGCTTTTTTTCGGAGGCCTCTTACTTGTCCAGGAGCCTCTTCGTGACCAGAGAAGCGGTGCCCCTGGCACGGAAGGCGGTGATAAACTCCGCGGCTGATTTGTAGGACATGTCCTCGATCTTCTTCACGCTCTCCCTGGAGATGGAGTTGATCTCGGCCAGGAACTGCTTGGTGGCGAACTTGATGTCCTTGTTCTCCTTCTTTGCCCAGTCGCGCATGGTGTTCATAAGGTCCGCGGGCAGCCCGTCATGGGCGATATTCTGCCAGTTGGTGCCCACATTGCCCTTGCGGATGCCGTAGTCGGCGAACTGGCCCACGAGGTCCAGGGGGGTGCCGGTGATGCCGTGCTGGGCGATGCAGACGCCCCATTTTTTGATCGCATGATAAATTTCGCCCGTGCGCTTGAGCTCTATATGGACTTCTTCGCCGGGCTTGTAGTTGCCGTGCTTGGAGCCGTTGTTGGTCGCCAGGAGGTCCGCGTGCACGCCGGCCTTTTCCATGCCCTCGATGAACTCCACGGCCTCCTCGACCGTGGTGATCTCGCCGCCCTCTTTCGTGGACTTGATCTCGCCCACCTCGGCCTCGAGCCCCGCGCCGGCGTCGAGGACCATCCTGCCCAGTTCCGCGCTGATCTTGATGTTGTCCGCCGTCTCATTGAACGACGCGTCAACGGCAATGGACGTGTACCCTGCTTCCAGTTCGGCCTTGATGAGCTCGCGGGAATCGCCCACGACCGCGGGGTCCGGGCTCTTGGTGGTCACGTGGTCGCCGTGGATGAAAAAAGGTTTCGTGAGCTTTACGGCCTCCGCGTAGCCGAAGACCGTATCGGCAAAGATATGGGGCGGCATACCCGTGTATCCGCCCTTGAGGTTGCCCTCGCTCTTGGCGAGCTCGAAGCAGACGATGGCGTCCAGGTCCTCGGCCGCGCGCATGATCCCGGGGATCACGTGCTTGATCCGGGTGTTGCACGCCATGATGATCACCTTTTCGTCCTTGAGCACTCTGAAGACGTCATGAGAGGACAGCACGTTCAGTTTCGCGGCGCTCCCCAATTTCTTCCGCGCGTTCGCGGGCATCAAATTCTGGAGTGTCTTTGCCATCGGAACCTCCGTAGAGAGAAGTAGGTTTAAAAAAGCACGTGCAATTATACTGAGCAGAGCAGGGGTTGTCAAGCTTTCCGACGGGAACGTGTCCGAGGGGGACGCGCGACTAGGGCGTTGAAGGGACTTTGTATCCCGCTTCCACCACCGCGAAGGAAAGCTTCTCTGGCGTCACTTTGCTGTCGTCGTACGTGACCACCGCTTCGCCTTTCTGCAGGTCCACCTGGGCGTCCTGCACCCCCGCGGTCCCCTTGAGCGCCTTCGCCACCCGCATCACGCAGTGATTGCAGGTCATGCCTTGTATCTTGAGCGTTGCCTTTGCCATGGGAAATCCTCCTTGGTTAATGATGCACGATGCATGATGCACGTATATACATGATACCGGATTCGCGCCCGAAGTAAAAGGGGTTTTTCATTCTGCAATCTGCATTCTGCATCCGTCATTTTATTCCATACTTCTCCATCCGGTAGATCAGCGTGGGACGGGTGATCCGCAGGTATTCCGCTGCCCGCGTCTGGTTGCCCTTGTGCCTTTCGAGGGCCTTGATGATCAGGTTCTTTTCGAGCTCCTCCAGGGATATCCCGTCGTCGGGAAGGTTCAGGATTATGTCGTCCACACCCATGGCCGTTTTCCTGAACTTGTCCGGCAGCTCCGCAAGGGTTATCAGGTTGCCGCGCCTGAGCACGGTCGCCCGTTCAATGACGTTCTCCAGTTCCCGCACATTCCCGGGCCAGCCGTAGGCCGTGAGCGCTGCCAGCGCCCCGGGATCGACGGCGATATCCGCCGTCTTGTACTTTCTGAGGAAATGGTCCACGAGCAGGGGAATGTCGTCCCTCCGCTCCCGGAGCGGCGGCATGTGCAGGGTAATGACGCTCAAGCGGTAGTAGAGGTCTTCGCGAAACGCCCCCTCCTTCACCGCCCGCTCGATGTCCCGGTTCGTTGCGGCAAGCACGCGTACATTGAACGGGACGGGACGGCTGCCGCCCACGCGGTCCGCCTCCCGTTCCTGGAGCGCCCGGAGGATCTTGGCCTGAAGGTCGGATCGCAGCTCGGCGATCTCATCGAGGAGCAGGGTGCCGCCGTCGGCAAGCTCGAACTTCCCTTCCTTGTCCCGCACCGCGCCGGTGAAGGCGCCCTTCACATGGCCGAAGAGCTCGCTCTCGATGAGGTTCTCGGGGATGGCGGCGCAGTTCACGGCAACCAAGGGCCCCTCTGCGCGCCGGCTGTTGTAGTGGATGCCTTTGGCCAGGAGTTCTTTGCCCGTGCCGCTCTCGCCCGTGATCAGGACCGTGGCGTCGCTCGCTGCCACGCGGCCGGCCGTATCGAGCACGTCCCTGATCTTGTCGCTTGTCCCGATGATGCCGTCAAAGGAGTATTTGTCCCTGATCTGGGCGCGGAGTTCAACGTTCTCCCGCTCCAGCCCCCGCATCCGGAGCGCCTTTTCGAGAGTGAGACGGAGTTCGTCGCGGTTAAAGGGCTTGGTAATATAGTCGAAGGCCCCCTGCTTCATGGCCTCGACGGCGCTCTCGATGGTGCCGTAGGCCGTGATGATAATGACGGGGAGGTGGCCGTCGGACCGGCGGACGTTCTTCAGCACTTCCATGCCGCTCATGCCGGGCATGGTGATGTCCGTGATCACGGCGTCGAAGGATCCCTTTTCGAACAGCCGCAGCCCTTCTTCGCCGCCGGCCGCGGTGTGCACGGCATATCCCGCTTCGGCCAGGCTGAACTCCATCACCCGGCGGAGGCTGTCGTCATCGTCTATGAGAAGGATGGATGGTTTTTTCATGTTTATTCTGGACCAAGGCAACCATGTTGCCGTGATTTTGGACCGAGGGAACCGTGTTCCCGTTATTTACGTCGACGCGGTCGACTTGGTCCATATGTGCGGCTCGCTCCATAGTTGCCTTATACCGGAATCCTCACCGTGAACCTCGTCCCCTTTCCCGGTCCGCTCGCAACGGCGATTCTGCCGCGGTGGTTCTGAATGATGCGGTACGTGATCGCAAGGCCGAGCCCGGTGCCGTTCTTCCTGGTGGTGAAAAATGGGCTGAAGAGCTTCTTCCGGTTCTCCTCGGGGATGCCGATGCCGGTGTCGGAAATCGTTACCTCGATCGTGCTGTCCTTGATGCCGCTCTCGACGGTGAGAACGCCGCCGCCGGCCATGGCCTGGATGGCGTTCAGGATCAGGTTCAGGAACGCCTGCTTGAGGAGCCCTGCATCGAGGCTGTGCATTCCGATGGAGGGGTCGAGCCGCTTCTCCACCCGCACGCCCGCCTTCCTCGCTTCCTGCGCGGTAAGGGTAAGCACGGACTCCACCGCCTCGTTCACGTCGGTCCGGTGGAGCTCGGGCTGCTTGGGCCTGGCAAAACTCAAAAACTCCTGTACGATGCGGTTCAGCCGATCCGTTTCTTTCAGGAGGATCTGGATGAACTCACGCTTGGGCGCGTCCGGTCCGTAGTCGTCTTTGAGGATCTCCGCCGCGCCCTTGATGGAGCCCAGGGGATTGCGGATTTCGTGCGCCATGCCCGCCGAGAGCTCGCCCAGGGCGGACAGCCGATCGGCCCTCCTGAGCTGTTCCTCGGTCTCGAACAGGACATCCGTCTGTTTCTTCAGTTTCCGGTGCGATTCGTCCAGCCGCACGATGGCCTGTTCATAGCGGACCCGCTGGCCTCGCTCCATCTGGCTGAGCACTCCCGTCGTGCCCCCGATAAGGAGAAAAAGAAAGATCTCGACGAAATTATAGAGATCGAGAAAGGGGTCGGTCCAGTGAAGAAACAGGTGCGGCGAGAACAGGACCGTCGAGACGATGGACAGCGAGACCCCGCCCTTGATCCCGTACCAGTATGCCCCGAGGATGATGGGCATGATGTACAGATGGCCGAGAATACTGTGGAGAAGGCCCGCCCCTGCCCCGCCCACGAGGTAATGGACCAGGGTGATGAAAGCGAGGAGGCCCGCGAGCACGACCGGCCTGATCCCTTTAAAGCGCTTTTTCAAAATACCGGTCATATAATAAGGCGACGACGGAGGACGGACGACCGCTCACTATGTTCGCTTTCCCGCGACCGTTCACCGCGCATCCACGTTGAACGTCGCCATGGCTGCGGGCTTGCCCGGCCGCGCCACGGTGATCTCTACCTTCCACCCCCCCTCCATGGGGATGTTCGCAGAAAAGGCGTAGCCGTTGCCTTTGAGCGTCGCCTGGGTATTGAAGTCCATGGGCGCCATGCCCGCCATGGGCGGCATATAGTACCGCACATTCACCGCGCCGTCCGTCATGGCGGCGCCCGCGGCGTCCGTCACTTTGACCGTGAGCGTGTTGTCGCTCTTGACGAGCGGATACCGCGCCACGGAGAGCGTGATCGTCAGGTCGCCCGCGCTTTTCGTTGATTCATGCCCTTTCGAACACCCCAGGAACACCACGGCCAATGCAGCAGCAATGACAATCAATAAAGAGACTCTTTTCATGATGCATACCTCCTTCGGTTTTGGTAGTGTGTGATGCGCTTTTTATAGCATGGGAAAAAGACGATTTTTGCGATGTTCGGCTTTATTGAACAGCCGGTTGAGAATCCGTCATCGCCCGAATGCGCTTAGGGCTCCCACCACAAGAGCAGCTTCTTTGTTTTCTTGAGGTCCCTGACAAATTCATCAGTGCCCGTCGCCCCGCCATCTATTGCATCGGGACAGAACTCGCCCACTTCGCCGGCAAAGGCCTTCAGGTCGCGGGGAAGCGTCTTGAACTCGAGCTCCACCCACTCGTAATTGGCGCCGATGATCTCGAAGGGGTAACACTTTTCCCATTCCTTGAGCTTTTCGATGATGTCGTCATTCGTGATGTCGTAGCTGTTTCCGTTCGTCTGCATGAGCCCCAGTATCTCGTACTGGTCCGTGCCTTTTTTGAGGACGCCGATCTTGTCGGTCTTGATCCCCTCGTTCGTTTCGACCACAAAGGCCATGTGTTTCAGGGGGCGAAGTTTGCGCCGGAGGAGTGAAAGCATTCGTTCCGTGTTTTCCTCGGGAACGGACGCGCAGATACCGTCGGCCATGATCTGGTACCCCTCCTCGTTGTACCCGGTGAGGCGATGAATGTGCTCCTCCCCGACCAGGTCCCTCACCATGAGGAAGACCTGACGGTCAAACCCGGTCTTCTTCGCCATGTCCTCTTCGGAGGGAGAGAGCGTGGCCGGTTTTTGCGGCCCTGCCGCCGCGATGCCGATCATGACGAGCAGCAGGACCGGAACATGCCGAAATGTTCGGAATAGGTTTTTTTTCATGAATGTCCCCCTCGCCGCACAGGTCTCTCGACGCTCTCCGTGTTCCCGGGACGGTTCCTCGAAGAGAGAGAAAACAGTGTAACAACTGCATGAAATATATCATATCGCCCGGGGAAAAACAACGAAAGAGAAAGGCCGGAAGCGCCACTACTATCCTTTATTTTCCGCCTATTTCGGGTATAATAAAAATGGATCATAGCTGAAAGGATTCATGCGCCGTATGGGAGCAACACTGAAGGCGGTCATTTTTGATTTCGGCGGCGTCCTGGCAGAGGAAGGCTTCAGGGAAGGGCTCCTGTCTATCGGAAGGAAGAATGGTCTCGATCCCCTGCGGTTTTTCCAGACAGCGGACCGGCTTATTTATGAAACGGGGTATCTCACGGGCAGGGCCGATGAGGCGACGTTCTGGAATGCACTCCGGAGAACGACGGGCATAGGGGGGAGCGACCGTGAGCTCAGGACGGAAATTCTGACCCGGTTTGTTCTGAGGCCCGCCATGATATCCGGTGCGCAGCGCCTGAGATCTACGGGGTTGGCCGTCGCCATCCTGAGCGACCAGACAAACTGGCTTGATGAGATCAATGCCGGGACGCCCTTCTTCGGCCATTTCGATGCGGTATTCAATTCCTTCCGGATCCACAAAAGCAAGCGTGACCCGTCGGTGTTTCGGGACGTCTGCACAAACCTGAACATCAGGCCCGGCGAAGCGCTCTTTGTGGATGATAACATAGACCACATCGAGCGGGCATCGAAGGAAGGTCTCCACGTTATACATTTCCGCGATTTCCAGTCGTTCCGGGAGCAGCTGGAGAAGTTCGTTGATCTGCAATAGCCTGCGCCCGATCGCGGAGAGAAGCGGCTGACCTGAGTAGTTACTTTTTCACAAGGACTGAATCTTATGAGCAATACCGCTATGTCAGCCTCCTGCGGAGTGGGGTTCATCTGCAACGTTCACGGGACGAGGAGTCATGAAATCGTCAGGCAGGGTGTGGAGGCCGTCGTAAACCTCACCCACCGGGGGGCCGTGGGCGCCGACGGGAAAACCGGGGACGGCGCAGGCGTGCTCATTCAGCTTCCGAAGAAGTTCTTTCGCAGAGAGGGCGAGAGGCTGCTGGGATATGCGGTCCCGGACACGGACACCCTCGCTGTCGGCTTCTTTTTTATCTATCGAGACGATAAAGAATCCGGGATCGAGGCGATCCTGCGCAGCCACGGGCTTACGCCCCTGGGCTGGAGAGAGGTGCCCGTGAATGACAGCGCCCTCGGCGCCTCGGCCCTGGCGGCAAAGCCGCGCATACGCCAGCTGCTCATAGACACCGCCGGCATTGAGGCCTCGCAGCGGGAGGTGAGGCTCTACCTGGCCCGGAGAACTATCGAAAAGGCCTGCGGCAAGGACGTCTATGTCCCCTCCCTGTCCTCACGGACCATCGTATACAAAGGCATGCTCATCGCACCCTACCTCGCCCAGTTCTACCCGGACCTGGTCGATGAGGACGTGGAATCCGCCTTCTGCCTCTTTCATCAGCGGTTCTCCACGAACACCTCGCCGGACTGGACCCTGGCGCAGCCCTTCCGGGTCCTCGGCCACAACGGGGAGATCAATACGCTCCAGGGTAACAGAAACTATATGTCCGTCCTCGAGCACGAGGTGCAGCACCGCCTGTTCGGGGACAAGGCGGAGCTTCTGCGGCCCCTCATATCCTATGAAGAGAGCGATTCGGCGTCCCTCGACAGGATCGTGGAGCTCATGGTCCTCTCCGGCATGTCTCCCGAGCATGCCGTCAGCATGTGCATCCCTCCGGCATGGGAAAACAGGGACCGGAACGGCGACGAGAGGGCGTTCTTCGAGTATCAATCGGTGCTGATGAAGCCCTGGGACGGACCGGCGGCCGTTGCCTTTACGGACGGCGAGACCGTCGGCGCCCACATGGACCGGAACGGCCTGCGGCCGCTCCGGTACGCGCTTACGGAGGACGGCATTCTGGTCCTGGGTTCGGAGATCGGGATGGTCGACCTCGGGAACAGACCGATCAGGGAGAAAGGAAGGCTCGGCCCGGGAGAGACCCTTGCCGTAAACACCCGGACGTCCCTCATCAGGTTCACCGATGAGATCATCGGGGAACTCGCGGCGAAGAGGCCCTATGCGGAATGGATGAGAACGTCTTTCGTGGGTCCGAAGCCCCGGACCGTCGTGAAGCCCGATCCCGATGAAGAGATTGTCAGAAAACAGATCGCCTTTGGTTATACTATGGAAGAGATCGACGCGTCCCTCAGGGAAATGGCGGTCACGGGCAAGGAACCGGTATTCTCCATGGGAGACGATACGCCCCTGCCCTCACTCGCCGCGAAGCCGCAGCTCCTGTTCCGGTATTTCAAACAGAAATTCTCCCAGGTCACGAACCCGCCCATCGACCCCATCCGGGAGCGCATGGTCATGTCGCTCAGGATGTATCTGGGGCCGAAAGGGAACTTCCTCGAACAAGCGCCTGCATATGCGCGGCAGCTTGCCATCGACTCACCCATACTGAGCAAGGACCAACTCCGGGAGATCGAGTCGCAAAAGACCTTCGCGGTAAAGCGGATCCCCCTGACCTATCCTGAAGCAGGAACGAACCTTTCCCAGGCCGTCAAAACACTCCAGGAGAGCGTTCTCCATGCGGCGCGCGAAGGCGCCGAGATCATCGTCCTGTACGATTCCGGCGTTTCCGGAGATCGTCTGGCGATACCGTCCCTCCTCGCGGTCTCCGCGTCGTTCAAGAGGCTCTTGCGAGAGAAGATGGCAAATAGGGCGAGCCTGATCGTGGAGACAGGCGAGGCAAGGGACGAGCACCACATGGCCTGCCTCATCGGGTACGGGGCCTCTGCCGTATGTCCCTCTCTCGCCTTCCAGACCATCAACGACCTTTGTGAAAAAAGCGCTATAAAACTTCCCTACCAACAGGCAGCGCTCAATTATATCAGGGCGCTGGAGAGCGGACTTTTGAAAAGCATCGCCCGCATGGGCATCTCCACGGTGAGGTCCTACCACGGCGCACAGCTCTTCGATTCCATCTGTTTGAGCAGGGCCGTCGTTGACGAGTACTTCGCGGGCACGCCGGTCACCCTCGAGGCCGACGGCCTGGACGAAATAGAGGACTCTCTCAGGAAACGGCACGAGGCGGGCTTTGGTCCGACTGCGCCCGCAACCGATTACGGTGGAAATCTTCGGTACCGGAAAGAAGGAGAGTATCACGCATGGTCCGCACCCATCGTGGCCGCGCTGAACCGGTTTGCCAAAAGCGGCGACCACGCCCTGTACAAGGAATTTTCACGCCTTGTTGACGGTCGTCCCCTTTTCATCCGCCACCTTCTCGGCTTCAGGAAAGGGTCTGCGATGCCTCTCGATGCCGTCGAGCCCGAGGAGGCGATCCTCAGGCGGTTCGTGGCAGGCGCCATGTCCGTAGGGGCCCTCTCGCCCGAGGCGCACGAAACCATTGCCGAGGCCTGCAACCGCCTCGGCATCAGGAGCAACAGCGGCGAGGGCGGCGAAGACCCGGCGCGGTACTTCGGTCCGAAGAACAGCGCCGTAAAACAGGTGGCCTCCGGCAGGTTCGGCGTGACCCCCGCCTACCTGGCCTCGGCAGCGGACCTGGAGATCAAGATAGCGCAAGGAGCAAAACCCGGAGAAGGCGGCCACCTCCCGGCGGTCAAGGTGGATTCCTATATCGCCATGCTCAGGCATTGCGCGCCGAACATGCTGCTCATCTCGCCCCCTCCCCACCACGACATCTACTCCATCGAAGACCTGGCCCAGCTCATCCATGACCTGAAACAGGCGAACCCCAAAGCCCACGTCTGCGTCAAGCTCGTGGCAGAGACCGGGGTAGGGACCATTGCCGCAGGCGTTGCCAAGGCCTACGCCGACATCGTCCAGATAAGCGGGTGCGAAGGGGGCACCGGCGCGGCAACCATCAGTTCCATCAAGAACGCGGGAAACTACTGGGAGATCGGGCTCGCCGAGACGCAAAAAATCCTGATCGACAACGGCCTGCGCGACAGGATACGGGTGCGGGCCGACGGCGGCATGCGCACCGGCAGGGACGTGATCATTGCCGCGCTCCTCGGAGCGGATGAGTTCGGGTTCGGCACCGCCGTGATGATCGCCGCGGGATGCGTCATGGTCAGGCAGTGCCATGCCAACACCTGTCCCACCGGAATCGCCACGCAGGACCCGAAATTGCGGGCGCGCTTCCGGGGCACCGTGGAGGGCGTCACGGCGTACTTCCGCGCCGTGGCACGCGAGGTCCGGGAGATCATGGCGGAGATGGGCGTCACCGGCCTCACCGGGATCATCGGCAGGTCCGATCTGCTGATTGCCGCCCGTCCCGAGGGACATCGGGCAAGCAACAGAATAAAAATAGAACGATTCGCCGACACCTACGTGCCGGGACAACCGCGGCAATGCGCGCGGGAAAGGAACGACAATCCCGCGCCTTCGATGAACGATGTCCTTGTTGCCGAGCTGCTGCCGTTTATCGAAAAGGCCGAAAGGGTGGAAAGAGAATACACGATCAGGAACATCCACCGGAGCGTGCCCGTAAAGCTCAACTATTACATCGCGCGGGCATACCGCGATCAGGGCCTCCCGCCGGACACGATCCAATTGACCTTCAGAGGCACCGCCGGCCAGAGCTTCGGCGCCTTCAACCACCGGGGGCTTTCCCTGACGCTGATCGGCGATGCCAACGATTACGCGGGCAAAGGCATGTTCGGCGGCAGGATCGCCGTCATTCCGTCGGACATCGCGGAACCCCGGCGACAGGTGATCGCAGGGAACACCGTGCTCTACGGCGCCACCGGCGGCGCGTTTTACGCCGCAGGCAGGGCCGGAGAGCGCTTTGCCGTCCGGAACAGCGGCGCCCTGGCCGTCATCGAGGGCACGGGCCATCACCTTTGCGAATACATGACGAGGGGGACCGTTGTCGTGCTCGGCGAGGTCGGATACAACGTGGGCGCCGGCATGACGGGAGGGGTGCTCTATATTCCGGATGACAACGGTTCCCTCCTGCGAAAGATCAATACGTCCTCTGTTGTAATGCACGATCTTGTCGACGACGATGTACGGACGCTCAGAACCATGATTGAGAACCATCGCACATACACCCGAAGCGTCCGCGCCGCCGAACTCCTCGCCGACGTTGACGAAATCCCTGGGAGGTTTAAAAAAATCCTGCCCATTTGAGATTCCATGCGACTTCCCCAAAAAAATCTGGTATACTTTCATGGTCAGGCAATAATCAACCTACCGGATCGGACGGGATATGAATCGTCCATGAGTTGCGCTCACAAAGGGGAATGAAAATCGGCAACTTACGGCTGCTCGGTCATCACCCCCACCTTTGAATTCGTTCATAGAGCCCCCTCTCCCTTTGTCCCTCTCCCTCAAGGGGAGAGGGGTAGGGGTGAGGGTCATCTATTGTCGGGGAGGAGCTTTGGAGAAAGGCATTTTCAGGTGAAAAACAAAATAACAGAGAACGTTTATTTCAACTTCTGGAGCGAGTACGTCAGGAACTTCCGCGAGATCGGAACGATCGGGCCCGATTCCGCCGTCTGTGTCAACGGCCTCTTGAAATCCGTTCCCTTTGAATCCGCAGAACTCATCGTCGAATACGGGGCAGCCAGCGGTTCCGTCACCCGGGAGATCCTCAAGAGAAAGAACCGGAACAGCACCCTTATCTGCTTTGAAAAAAACAGCGCCTTCTGCAGCCTTCTGGGAAAAACCATCCAGGGCAGGAATGTCTTCGTCGTCAACGACGACGTGTTCAATGCTGCGGACATTCTTTCGTCCAAGTTCGAGATAAGGACCGGGAGCGTGGACTGCATCATCTCCACCCTTCCCTGCTCGTCGATGCAATTCGGTGAACTGCTCCAGAAATCCGTCCTGCCGCTGCTCAAGGAAGACGGCACCTTCATCCAGTACATGCACACCGTCTCCGCCCTCAAAGGGTTCAGGCTGAAGCCCGTCCTGCAGAAATACTTCAGAGAGATCGATTCCGGCTTCGTCTTCCTCAACATCCCGCCGGCGCTCATCTATACCTGTCGCGGGCACGATAGACAAAAGTCCTGACAAAAAGAGGGGGGGGCGGCTCTACCATCTGCCGCGCCTTCAGGCAGGCTGCCGGCATGGTGAATGACCATACGGCAGACCGCCTCCGACACCGTAAAGCAGCTCGTTTACCGTGAAGTTCCTCCGGCAGGAACCGGGGCACGTTTTGACGCAAGCAAGCTTTTATCTTCGGACCGCTCTCCCTCTCCGGACGGGAGCCTTAAGTTTTATCCGGTCAGATAAAACCTGTTGTAATTTTTGCTGTATAATGGATAATAAGATACGATGTGAATCCCGCTTATCGGTTGCGGAGAACTTTCTTATTACTCATAGTTCGCGATCAAGGAGCGCACATGAATATTCTTCTCGTCTACCCCAAGTACCCCGACACGTTCTGGAGTTTTAAATACGCTTTGAAGTTCATTTCAAAAAAAGCGTCCTATCCGCCGCTCGGGCTTCTGACCGTGGCCGCCATGCTCCCCCGGGAGTGGGAGCAAAAGCTTGTGGACATGAACGTGGAAGAGCTGAAGGACAAAGATCTCCGCCGGGCCGATTATGTCTTTCTGAGCGCCATGTCGATCCAGCAGGAATCCGCCAAGGCGGTGATCTCGCGGTGCAAGGCGCTGGGAGTCAAGATCGTCGGCGGCGGGCCGCTGTTCACTGCAAACCATGAAGAATTCGACGACGTGGACCACTTTGTCCTGAATGAGGCTGAGCTCACGCTCCCGCTGTTTCTCAATGACCTGAAGAGCGACCGCGCCCTCCGACTGTACACGTCTCCTCACTGGGCCGACCTGAATGTCACGCCCGCCCCCCGCGTCGACCTCATGAACTTGAAGAAATACGCCTCCATGAACATTCAGTATTCACGGGGATGCCCCTTTGACTGCGACTTCTGCAATATCACCGTGCTCTACGGCCGCGTCCCGCGGACCAAAAGCGCGGAGCAGGTCCTCGCCGAAATGGAAGGCATCTATGCGCGGGGATGGAAGAACGGCGTTTTTTTCGTCGACGACAACTTCATCGGGAACAAGGGAAAGTTGAAGAAGGAGATCCTGCCCGCCATCATTGCATGGATGGAGAAACGCAAGCACCCCTTTGCTCTCTCAACAGAAGCATCCATCAACCTCGCCGATGACGAAGAACTGATGCAACTCATGGTCCGGGCGGGCTTCGACACGGTCTTTATCGGCATAGAATCGCCGAATGAGGAAAGCCTTGCCGAGTGCAGCAAACTCCAGAACAAGAACCGTGACCTCATTGCCTGCGTCAAAAAAATCCAGCGGTCCGGCCTGCAGGTCCAGGCGGGCTTCATCGTGGGGTTCGACAAGGACCCGGCTTCGATTTTTGAGCGCCTCATCGCCTTCATCCAGGAAAGCGGGATCGTGACCGCAATGGTCGGCTTGCTGAACGCGCCCCGGGGCACGAAGCTCCACCAGCGGCTTCAGAATGAAGGCCGATTATTGAAAGACGCGACCGGCGACAACACTGATTTTTCCATCAACTTCATACCCCGGATGAACTCGGACACGCTCATCAAGGGCTATCAAAAAGTTCTGCGCACCATTTACTCACCGAAACACTACTATGCGCGGGTAAAAAGTTTCCTGAAGGAGTATCGTCCCCTGCAGACCCCGGGGTTCCACTTCCAGTTCAGCCACCTGAAAGCGGCCATCAAGTCCGCTGTGCGCCTGGGGATCATCGGAAAAGAGCGGTTCCAATACTGGAAGCTGTTTTTCTGGTCACTCTTTCGCCGCCCGCGGCTTTTGCCGCTGGCCATCACTTTTTCGATCTACGGGTTTCATTTTCGCAGGATATTCAAGCGCCACGAGAAACAGCTGAAGCTCGGTCTTTAAGGTCACCGGCTGGTGAGGACGGACAGCGCCGCCTCGGCCTCAGAAGGGGGCGTGCGATGAATCATGCATCGTTCCAGCCGCCTATCGGAAGTCAGGGAGCCCGGCGAGCGGTGGTCCTTGAGGCAAAGATCAGGCTTTGATCTTATCGGCCTTTATTCGCGTATATTCGATTTTTCAGCGTTCTCAGAGCGCTTTTGGGGAGTATTGATCGGCAGACGATATGAGCAGACTCAGAACGCCTCAGAAACAGGGTTCCAAGTACATAACTCCGGAAGGGAAAAAACGGCTGGTTGATGAGTTCACCCATCTCTGGAAGGTGAAGCGGCCGCAAGTGACCCAGGCCCTTGCCGCGGCGGCTGCCGAAGGCGATCGGTCGGAAAATGCGGAATACATCTACCGCAAGAAGCAGCTGCGGGAAATCGACCACCGGATCCATTTTCTCAAAAACCGCCTTGAGGATGTTGTGGTGGTGGACACCGTGCCTGATGATGAAGGCCGGGTGTTTTTCGGTGCATGGGTGAGGCTGGAAGACTCCGACGGAACCGCCTGTGAGTACCGCATCGTCGGCCCCGATGAGTTCGATCCCGGGAAAGGCTATATCAGCATGGACTCGCCCATGGCAAGGGCGCTGATGAGGAAATGCGAAGGAGATGAAGTGGTTGTCCGGCGGCCGAAGGGCGACGCCGTGTTCACCGTCACCGGGGTGCAGTATCGTCCTGTTCGTTCTGAATAGGAGCGGGGCTGCCGGCTCGGCGGTTTTTACGGCCTTGTACCGCGGTGCTGATGCACCAACGGTACGCAGCCGTTATCTCATTGCTTGACAAGAGGGAAGGATATCCCGCTGCTTGACGACCGCCTCGGGCCCCCGGCTGGGCCTGACCGGCCCTGTCTGCTCATGCGGAGGCTCTTCTGCTTTTGCTTCTGCGCTTCTCTCCGTTTTCTTTTCTTTTTAAGGGAAGGCTTTTCGTAGAAACGTTTATTTTTCAGTTCACGAAATATGCCGTCCCGCTGTATTTTTCGTTTGAGAAGGCGGATGGCTTTTTCGATGTCATTGCCGTCAACTCTTATCTCCAATTGCTCTGTTTCCTTCCACCCCCGCCCCCGCCGCCACCGCCGCCGAAGCCGCCGCGCCGGTCTCTACCTCCGCCGCCGCCGAACCCCGAGCCGCCTCTTCCCTTTTCGCGCTGCGGCCGTGCTTCGCTGACGTTAATCTGCCTCTCCAGGAGCGTGGTGCCGTTCAGGGTGGAAATCGCCTTGTCAGCGTCCTCATCGGAGGCCATCTCTACAAAGCCGAACCCTTTTGACCGACCCGTCGCCGCGTCGGTGATGATCTTGGCAGACAGCACTTCCCCGATGGGAGCAAAAATTTCCTTTAACTCTTCTTCCGTGACGTTGTACGACAAATTCCCTACATACAGCTTCTTGGCCATGTGCCCCTCCTCCGAGTAATAAGCTTATGACGCTTTCTGTCCCGCCAACAACAAGGAGGCCCCTGCACTCAAGTACAGGGGCCGTTCCGTTGTCAGAGCTTTACGACATTGACTGCCTGAAGGCCTTTCGGTCCTTTTTCGACGTCAAAACTCACTGAGTCGCCCTCTGCCAGTGACCTGAAGCCTTCACCTTTGATTGCCGAGAAGTGAACGAATACATCGCTTCCTTCCTCTGTCGTGATGAAGCCGTACCCCTTTGCATCGTTGAACCATTTTACCGAACCCTGTGACATCGAATACTCCTCCTTACTGAGAATAATAATGATATGCCGTGATTTCCGGCCCCTGCCCCTCAATAAAAAAACCGCAAAAACGATAAAGTTTTTGCGGCTCCTAATCAACAAAAACTCCCAAGAATGCTATATACTTGACCGTGAAACGCACTTTTAACGCTTTTAAAAATCATCATATCCTCGACCGTAGGAAAAGTCAACCTTAATTTTATGATTTTTCCGCATCTTCGTTGCAAACGGTTCGGCCGGCCCTGCGCGACCTTCCTGTCCGCGACGACCCGAGAATTCTTTTCCCTGACGGCATTCGATTGGCCCCTTGCCTGAGTAACGGGAAAAATTATGCGCTCCGTCCCTAAATTTTCCTTGCCAAAATACACCTAACACGTTATTATTAGAGACAGTTCTACCAGTGAATATTCAGACAGTAACGCTTATCCATCTCGCGATGCGGCCTCCTTGCCGAGCGTTCCCTCTGCAACTCGAGGAGTTATTTTGAACAATTTCGATAGTACGTTGCCCCAGCTTTCCATTAAGGGGAAAAAAATCACGGTTCCCGTTGTGCAGGGCGGGATGGGAGTGGGTGTTTCGCTCTATCCGCTTGCGCGGGCAGTAGCCCTGCAGGGAGGCCTCGGCATCGTGTCGAGCGCCTGTCTCGACAGGCTTGTCTCCCGGCGGACCGGCAAGAAGCTGAACGCCTATGAGGCGGCTTTCGAGGAAGTGTCCCTGGCCAAGGCCGAGGGAGGGTTTGCAGGCATCAATATTATGTGCGCTCTCGTCCGGGACTACGAGGCCTCGGTCCGTGGAGCGCTCGATGCCGGGGCGGATGCTATTATCTCAGGCGCCGGGCTGCCCATGACCCTCCCTGCCATCCAGCCGCCCCGGGATACCGCCCTGATCCCCATCGTTTCTTCCGGCCGTGCGCTTGACCTGATCTGCAAAAAATGGGAGAAGCTCGGCTACCGGCCCGATGCGGTAGTGCTCGAAGGTCCTTTGGCAGGCGGGCATCTCGGGTTCAAGATCGATCAGATAGACCTCGAATCAAACAGGCTCGAAAACCTCCTGCCGCCCGTCAAGGAAATGGCCGTGAAATACGGCGACTTCCCGGTGATCGTCGCCGGCGGGATCTATACGCACGACGATATCATGCGGTTTCTGAAGATGGGAGCCGACGGCGTTCAGATGGGCACGAGGTTTCTTGCGACCGAGGAAAGCAGCGCCACTGCCGCTTACAAAAAGGCCGTGGTGGAGGCAAAAGATGATGACATCGTCGTCGCCCACGATCCGGGCTCGCCCTGCGGCCTGCCTTTCAGGGTCATCAAGCAGTCTCCCATGTACGTCTCAGCCCTTAAAAAACTGCGTGCTCCCAAATGCGACAAGGGCTATGTGCTCCTGAAAGACGGAGAGGGCAAATTCACCCGGTGCCTGGCGAAAGAAAGCAATGAACATCATTTCTGCATCTGTAACGGTCTCCTGAGCTCCAGCGGATACAATACCGACAAAGAAGAGCCGCTGTACACCGTCGGCACCAACGCCTCAAGGGTCGACAGGCTCCTCACGGTCAAATCCCTCATGGACGAGCTTACCGGCAAGGCCCTCATTCCCGCTGCGTAAGAGGTCGTTCTGAGCTCTGCTGCCGCAAGGAGCTTTGCGCGTAGATCTCCTGCAGACATGCCCCATGATTTTCCCGCAGTCTCGCGAGGCCCTGCCCCTCTCATCCGTTCCTTTTTCCCGGTGCCTGCATGAGCCGCCTCCTCATCGCGAAGGAACGCAAAAAGGCCTGTCATTCCTTCCCAACCATTTGTATTCTCCCCCCTCTTTATGGTATAGTAATTTTATTCCTGACAGAAGCCATCTCCTCACAAGAAAAGCAAGGATGTCTCTATGCAGACGGCAATTCTGATATTGTTGGCAGCGGTGCTTCTTATCCTCCTCTGGCTCGTGCTTCAGTCTCAGAGAAAGACGAGTGACCCGGCCGCAGCGCTGCTTCAACAGGAAGTACAGTCTCTCCGCGGCCAGCTCACGGACGCCATGCTCAAAAGCCAGACCGCCCTGAACCAGCAGCTCGGCCAGATCACCGCGCAGGTGAACGCCCAGCTCGGCCAGGTGACCCAGCAGCTCCAGAAATCCACCGGTGATTTGAATGCGCGGCTCGACAACGCCGCCCGTGTGGTACAGGAAGTGAGCAAGGGCCTCGGAAGCCTGAGTGAGGCGACCCAGAAGGTTTTTTTAGTAGGCAAGGACATCGCGAGCCTGCAGGAGATCCTCCGCGCTCCCAAGCTGCGCGGCGGGCTCGGCGAGCTCTTTCTCGGCGACCTGCTGGCCCAGATATTCCCCCCGGCGCACTACACGCTGCAGCACCGGTTCAAGAGCGGCGAGGCCGTGGACGCGGCCATCAGAATAGGACAGAACCTCGTGCCGGTGGACGCCAAGTTCCCCCTCGAAAACTTCAGACGCATCGTTGAGACCGCGTCGGAAGAAGAACAGAAGGCCGCGAAGCGAAAGTTCATCGCAGACGTGAAAAAGCACATCGACGCTATTGCCGGCAAGTACATCCTGCCTGATGAAGGCACCTTCGACTTCGCGCTCATGTACATCCCTGCCGAGAACGTGTACTACGAGCTTATCATCAAGGACGAGGCAGTGGACACCGACAAGGCGCTCTTGAACTACGCCTTTGCCAAACGGGTGATCCCCGTCTCGCCGAACAGCTTTTATGCCTACCTCCAAACCATCCTTTTGGGACTCAAGGGCATGCACATCGAGGAGCGCGCCCAGGAGATCCTTCAGAATCTCGCGCGCCTTTCCGGGGACTTCAGGAAATTCCAGGATGAGTTCGAGCTGGTGGGAAAACATCTGACGAATACCAAGACACGATACGACGAGGCGGACAAGCGGCTTGCCAAGTTCGGCGACAAGCTTCAGTCCCTGAGCGGGGCCGAAGTGCAGATCGAAGAGACGCAGAAACTGCCGATGTAATGACCTGGACAGGATTACAGGATGAGCGGAATGAGCGAGCTTTACTGTCCTTTCAGCCTTTCCATCGGCGATATCCTTCCCAATACGTAACTACTCAGGTCTGCCGCTGAGCACAAGCGCAAAAAAGCGCGCCGCGACCATCATGGCAGCGCCGCTTCAGCCAAAACAGCGCGTACGCTGCGAAAGCGCTGCGGGTACGGGTATCGACGGCGTGAAGGGCAATAGCACGCCGGCGCGCCTTGCGCCGAAGCGAAGTGGCTGACCTGAGTAGTTACCTGCTTCTCTTCTGAAAATATGCTCCTATCTCCTGCTCCGCATCTTCGCCAGCAGCCTCAAAATCTCGATATACAGCCAGATCAGCGTCACCATGAGACCAAAGGCCGCGTACCATTCCATATAGTCAGGCGCGCCCTGGGCGGCTCCTTTCTCGATGAAGTCGAAGTCGAGCACTAGGTTGAGCGCCGCGACAATGACCACGAACAGGCTGAAGGCGATCCCGACGGCCCCGCTCTCATGGATGTACGGCATAGGAATGCCGAACAGCCCGAGCGCCAGCGTGGCCAGATAGACCAAACCGATGCCCATGGTCGCAGCAAACACGCCAAGCCTGAAATTTTGAGTGGCCTTGATGAGTCCCGACTTGTACGCCATGAGAAGGCCGAAAAGGGACCCGAAGGTAAGGGCCACGGCCTGGATCACGATTCCGGGATACCGGACCTCGAGCATCGCGGAAAGCCCGCCCAGCAGCAAACCTTCAAGGACGGCATAAACGGGACCCGTAACAGAGGCCCAGTTCTTCTTGAAGACGGTTATAAGACCGGCCAGAAAGCCGCCGACGGCCCCTCCCCAGATCCAGGGCGCGACGACCCCGGGATCTTTCGCCGTATAAGAAAGCCTCCATGTCCACGCGGCTGCGAGCAGGAGGATCGCGAGCAGCAGGACCGTCTTGTTCACCGTGCCCTGGATACTCATGGTCCGGTCCCTGTCCATGACCCTTCCGAAGCCTTCGAATATCTTGTCATTCAGCGCGGGATTTGCGGTCCTCATCATGGTCTATCCTCCTGGTGCGGTAAATTTAATAACCTGCGATGATGATTGTAGCGAAAACAAGGCGGGAACACAATAAATAAATTGACATGCATGATAGAGCAGGTAAAATAGCATGACTTCCATTTCCTGACCCGGACAAGCCGGACAAATATGCCACGAAGACGGGTCGGCGCGAGGAAAGCAGTGCATAAGTCAAATTTCAAAATGCAAAATTGTGGTATGGCCTCAGGCCATGATTTCATATCCCTTAATTTTGATT
>CAKKPG010000156.1 GCA_919901555.1 Nitrospiria bacterium
AAAGATTTTACCCTAAAGACTCCTGAGGCAAAGACGCCGTCAGCTGTGCCGTCGTCCGCGCGGTCCACGCAATCGAGGATGTTGCGAAGGTTATATGATAACCATGATCAATGGCGCATGAGCGCGCTTGTGTGCCATGCGGCCGGCAGCGGATTGAACATCTTGAAAAACCGGCGATTTTTTATGAATCTTGTTTGACAATAGAATATTTGTCTGTTAATCTTAAAGCAATCCAGGCCGAGATACTATGATCCCTTATGAAGTTTCCGATTCCACCTCCCATACTGAACGCGTTGACCCCGCACAGGCTCTTTTCTAGGCTGAACATTTCGAGCAAGATGCTTCTGGGATACACCACGCTGGTTGTGCTTGCCGTCATCGTGGTGGCGTATGCGCTGGTCAGCCTTCAGCGGATCAACAGCCTCACTAAGGGCATTATAAAAGGAGACATCGCGGTGCGGGAGGCGTCGGAAAATATGCTCGATGCGCTTCTTGCGCAGGACGCGTACGAGAAGCGCTACCTGATCCTGAGAAGGGACGATATGCGCACCCTGTTCTGGAAGCGCGCCGAAGAATTCGAGAAATGGCTTTCCGCCCTCAAGGAACTTCCCGGCCGGGACAGGCTCCTCATCAGAAAAATAGACAGGCTGCGCAGAGAGTACAATGACCTGTTCATGAAGGAGATAAAACTCATACAGAGGGGGGATGACGCGGGCGCGAGCAACATCTCGAACAGCGATTTGAAGGAGAGAGGGGAGAGGCTTCTGGAGATTCTCAGGACGATGTCTGCGAAGGCCAGGACGTCCCAGGACGTCAATATGAAGCAGATAAGCAGTATCGGCGGCTCCGCGTTTCTCACAACTGCCGCCCTCTGCGTCCTCATCATCCTTGCCGGAGCGGCGGCGAGCATGGTCGTGACGCACCATATATCGTCCTCCATAAACAGGCTGAAACTGGCGACCGTGCGCGTTGCAGAGGGCGATTTCGAGTACGATCCGCAGATAAACACCGAAGATGAAATAGGGGGGTTGTCAAGGTCCTTCATTTCCATGAGCAAGAGGCTCAAGATGTTCGAGGAGATGTATCTCGACGCAAGCCCGCTCACCCGCCTGCCGGGCGGCATCGCCATTGAAAGCGCCCTCTTGAAACGGCTCAAATCAGGACAGCCCATGGCGTGCTGCGTGGTGGACCTCGACAATTTTAAGGCATTCAATGACCGGTACGGCTATGCCCACGGCAACGTGGCCATCAAGGAGGCCGCGCGGATAATAGAGGCGGCGGTCAAGGCAAAGGGGGCTTCCGGTGATTTCGTGGGCCACGTGGGCGGCGATGACTTCGTGGTGGTCACCACTCCGGATCTCATGCGGGAGATCAGCGAGGAGATCATCACGCAGTTCGACCGGCGCATACCACAGCTTTACGACCAGGCGGACAGGAAGAAGGGGTACATCCGGGGCAAGACCAGGCAGGGCGTGAAGATGCGTTTTCCGCTCATGACCATATCCATAGCCATTGTGACGAACCAGCATCGCAAGCTTAAGAACCCGCTCCAGGTCTCCGAGATCGCCGCGGAGCTCAAGGATCATGCCAAGACAATCGCCAGGAGCGTGTACGTGGTGGACAAGAGGAGGGCGGAATGAGGATGCGGCATGTAATAAACCTATCAACAGCGGTTGCGGCCTTCGTCCTTGCGGGGTGCGCGGCCCTCATGCAGGGGCTGCCGCCGGGAGAGGACGCCCCGAAATTTCAGGAGGCGAAGACACATTTTGAGCAGGGCAATTACAAGGAGGCGCGGAGCGTCTACCTGGGCCTTGTCGAAGGCCGGCCTGAATCCCGCTCAGCAGAGCCGGCAAGGTTCAGGGCGGCCTCTATCCTTGTCTACCATAACAACCCGGACAAGGATTACGGCCAGGCATTGAGGGAATTCGAGGAATTCCTTGCCCGCTATCCTGAGAGCAGATTTGCAGGCGAGGCAGGCTCGTGGCTCTCCATGCTCAAGAACTTCGAGCAGTCGCGGGCCAATGAGCTCTTGAAGGAGGCCGCCTCTCTCACGAAAAAGCTCGAGGAGGCCAGGGCGTTCCAGCGCGAGGCGCAGGCTGGAAAGGAGGCGGCGTCGAAAGAACGGGACGCCCTCCTCATGGAAAAGGAAAATCACATAAAGAAAATAGACGGCCTGCTGAACGACAAGGATCAGTTGCTCAAGGAAACTGCGGCGCTCCTTAAAGAGCGGGATGCGCTCGGAAGGGAAAGGGCCGTGCTGGAGAAAAGAGTTGACGCGCTGACCAGGGAGAAGGAGGGGCTCGTCCTTGCGAAAGAACGGCTCGAGAAGAGCATCAAGGAACTCATGTTGGTGGACGTGAAGATGGAGAAGAAGAGGAAGAAGAT